>DASXXR010000039.1:0-5126 GCA_036502945.1 Paraburkholderia sp.
CGGGCCCAGGCTCAGGCGTCGTTTTCACGTCAGCAGCGGCTGGACTTTTGGGTACATTCGACATGGGGGCGCATTATAATCCCGGGCATGAATTCCCAAACCGACCTCATCTCCGCGTCCGCGAACGTCCCGGCCTCGTCCGGCGGCGCGATCGCAAGTCCCGCGCAGCACGCGCAATTTGTCGACTGGATGCGCTCGGTCGCACCGTATATCCACGCGTTTCACAACAAAACGTTCGTCGTCGGGTTCGGCGGCGAAGTGGTGCATCAGGGCCTCCTGAACGCGCTGGTGTCGGATATCGCGCTGCTGCAGGCAATGGGAATCCAGATCGTGCTGGTGCACGGCTCGCGCCCGCAGGTCGAGGAACAGATGAGCCTGCACGGCGTGCAATCCGAATTCTCGCAGGGCATGCGCATTACCGATGCGCGCGCGCTCGAATCCGCCAAGGAAGCCGCCGGCGAAGTGCGTCTCGACATCGAGGCGGCCATCAGCCAAGGCCTGCCGAACACGCCGATGGCGCACGCGCACATCAGTGTCGTGTCCGGCAACTTCGTGACGGCGCGCCCGGTCGGCATTCTGGATGGCGTCGATTTCCAGCATACCGGCGTGGTGCGCAAGATCGATGCCGAGTCGATCCGCCAATCGCTCGCGAGCCGCAAGCTCGTGCTGCTTTCGCCGCTCGGTTTCTCGCCAACCGGCGAGGCCTTCAATCTGGCGATGGAAGACGTCGCGTCCGCTGCCGCGATCGCGCTGCGTGCGGACAAGATCGTGTTCCTGACCGAAACCGCGGGCCTCCTCGAGGAAGCCGGCGGCCTGATCCGCGAACTGTCGCTCGACGACGCCTACAAACTGCAGGAAAGCGGCGTGCAAAGCGAAGACGCCGGCTTCTACCTGAAGCACTCGATCCGCGCGTGCCGCGGCGGCGTTGCGCGGGCGCACATCATTCCGTACTCGCTCGACGGCAGCTTGCTGCTCGAACTGTTCCTGCACGACGGCGTCGGCACGATGATCTCGTACGAGAACCTCGAAAGCCTGCGCGAAGCCACGCCGGATGACGTCGGCGGCATTCTCACGCTGATCGAGCCGCTCGAAACCGACGGCACGCTCGTGCGGCGCGGCCGGCACCAGATCGAGCGCGACATCGACCATTTCTCGGTGATCGAACACGATGGCGTGCTGTTCGGCTGCGCGGCGCTCTACGCGTACCCGCAGGAGCGCATCGGCGAAATGGCGTGCCTGACGGTCGCGCCGGAAGCACAAGGCTCCGGCGACGGCGAACGGCTGTTAAAACGCATCGAGCAGCGCGCGCGGGCGCGCGGCCTGAACCGCATCTTCGTGCTGACCACACGCACCGAACACTGGTTCCTCAAGCGCGGCTTCGTGAAGGCAACGGTCGACGACCTGCCGGAAGACCGCCGCCGCCTCTATAACTGGCAGCGCAAGTCGCTCGTGCTGATGAAACAGCTTTAAGCGGGCCCACCGCGACTGCCACCCCACATCGACTCAAGGAGAATCACAGCATGGCTCGCATCGTTCAATGCACGAAGCTCGGCAAGGAAGCTGAAGGCCTCGATTTCCCGCCGCTGCCGGGCGAACTCGGCAAGCGCATTTATGAGAGCGTTTCGAAGGAAGCGTGGCAGGCGTGGCTCAAGCAGCAGACGATGCTGATCAACGAAAACCGCCTGAACATGGCCGATCCGCGCGCGCGGCAGTATCTGATGAAGCAGACCGAGAAGTTCTTCTTCGGCGAGGGTGCGGACCAGGCTTCGGGTTACGTGCCGCCGTCGCAGGGCTGATGAATGGCGTAGCGCGGGCGCGGCGGCGCAACGAGCGCGAGTCGCCGACGCGCTAGCTAGTCTGTCGCCCCCCCCAAATCCGCGCCATTCGCGCGGATTTTTTTCGTCCAGACCCAGGCTTCCACCAACCTGAACGGATTGCTTCAAAAATCCCCGAATCGCCTATTGCACAACGGTTAGCGCCGCCCGCACGGCGCTCCGTCGGGCGGTCCGTTAATGCGATCCTCGCTCATCGTGCTAACATATGCCCCGTTCTAACTGCAATTCAACCTCATTTTTTTCATTCATCCGAACATTGCCGCGCCGCGCGCAATTCTCCGGATTTGAATAAGTTTTTTACACAAGAAGGTTTAACTTGACCTTCTTCGTTTCGATTCTTTCAACCCAACGCGCGACGCGAACGTCGTTTGCAAGCGCCATCCTGCCTCCGCCCCCCTTCACGGCCAAGCGGACGCAACCCTAGAGCAGCAAATCGTACGAGTGCATTTCGCGACGGCTTCGCGATGCACAGGCGTTGTGCATTCTTTCGCCTGCGCAAAAGACGGCTAGCCCCGCCCGCCTTGCCGTCGACGAACACGCACTTCCCGGCAACCGTGGCGGAACGCCCCAGCGTTCGGCCGCAGTCATTGGAGTAATTTGACCTTGACCGCTTCCAGCAACGGCTTCTGGCGACATCAGAACAACCAGCACAGTCTCACCGTCGACGACATCACGATCGTCGACAACAGCCTTCTCAAACGCGCGGTCGGCGCCATGGCGCTCGGCAACGCGATGGAATGGTTCGATTTCGGCGTGTACAGCTACATCGCCGTCACGCTCGGCAAAGTGTTTTTTCCGTCGAGCAGCCCGTCGGCCCAATTGATCGCGACGTTCGGCACGTTCGCCGCCGCGTTCCTCGTGCGGCCGATCGGCGGCATGGTGTTCGGCCCGCTCGGCGACCGCATCGGCCGCAAGCGCGTACTCGCGATGACGATGATCATGATGGCCATCGGCACGTTCGCGATCGGCCTGATTCCGAGCTATGCATCGATCGGCATTCTGGCGCCGGCGCTACTGCTGCTCGCGCGTCTCGTGCAGGGCTTTTCGACCGGCGGCGAATACGGCGGTGCGGCCACCTTCATCGCGGAATTCGCCACGGATCGCCGGCGCGGTTTCATGGGCAGCTTCCTCGAGTTCGGCACGCTGATCGGCTATATCCTCGGCGCGGGCACGGTGGCGCTGCTGACCGCGACGCTGTCGCAGGAAGCGCTGCTGTCGTGGGGCTGGCGCGTGCCGTTCATGATTGCGGGGCCGCTCGGTCTGGTCGGCCTGTATATCCGGATGAAGCTTGAAGAAACGCCGGCGTTCGTCAAGGAAGCCGAGCAGCGCGAAGCCGAAGAAAAGGCGCGTCCGAAAGACACGCTGCGTCGGTTGCTCGCGCAACAATGGAAGCCGCTGCTGCTGTGCGTCGGCCTTGTGCTGATCTTCAACGTCACCGACTATATGGCGTTGTCCTACCTGCCGAGCTATCTGTCGGCGACGCTGCACTTCAACGAAACGCACGGTCTCTTCCTCGTGCTGCTCGTGATGGTGCTGATGATGCCGATGACACTGTTCGCAGGCCGCCTGTCCGATACGATCGGCCGCAAGCCGGTGATGCTGTTCGGCTGCGTCGGTTTGTTCCTGCTGTCAATCCCGGCGTTGCTGCTGATTCGCATGGGCGCCGTGCTGCCGGTGTTCGGCGGTCTGCTGATTCTCGGCGCGCTGCTGTCGACGTTCACCGGCGTGATGCCTTCGGCACTGCCTGCGCTGTTTCCGACGAAGATCCGCTACGGCGCGCTTGCGATCGGCTTTAACGTGTCGGTATCGCTGTTCGGCGGCACCACACCGCTCGTCGCCGCGTGGCTCGTCGACCGTACGGGCAACCTGATGATGCCCGCGTACTATCTGATGGGCGCTTCACTGATCGGAATCGTGTCGGTGCTTGCATTGCGCGAGACGGCGAAGAAACCGCTGCTCGGCTCCGCGCCGTGCGTCGCGACGCGTGCGGAAGCGCATGCGGTGCTGCGCGGTCAACGCGAGGCGGAAGAGATCGACGAAGCGTATGCGGCGGCGGCTACGGCCCGCGCGTGACGAAAGCGGGTTGGCAGGCGATTCGGCGCAGGGCCACGCAGACGATACGCGCTGCGCAACTGCGTGCGCAGCAACGAATGTCCCACGCGTTGGTCACGCCAGCAGCGTATGCAGCGAAGCGCTCGCCTGTGCGCCGTCGATCAGCAGCAGTCCCGCGGACACCGGCAGCGTGAAACGCCGCGGCCCGGCGCTACCCGGGTTGACGAACAGCACGCCGTCGCGCGCTTCGATACGCGGCTTGTGCGAATGGCCCGTTACGACCACACGGATGCCGTCGCCATGCGGATCGGCGCCGACGTCCGCGATGTCGTGCACGACGAGAATCTTCACTTGCTGCACGGTAAGCGTTGCGTGGGTCGGCAGCGACGCGGCCCACGGGCCGGTGTCGTTATTGCCGCGCACCGCCGTCACGGGCGCGAGTTGCGCGAGTGCATCGAGCACCGCAGGCTCGCAAATGTCGCCTGCATGGATGATCGCATCGCAGCCCGCGAGCTGGCGCAGCGCTTCGGGGCGCACGAGGTTGTGCGTGTCGGAGATCAAACCGATCCGGGATATCACCTTGCGTCAATGCTCCTTCAGGTGCTCGATCCGCTGGTCTGGCACGAGCCAGATCGCCGCCGTGAGCGCGTAAAGCGCCGCGGAGATCCACGGCATGACGAACGCGACAACGACGCCCGTCAGATAGATCACCAGCGAAATCTTGCCCTTGATATCGCGGCCCAGCGCACGGGCGAGCGTCGAGTCAGGACCATGCTGGCGAATCAGCACGTGAGCCAGGATGAAGTACGCGATCGCCGCCATGAACAGGACGACGCCGTACATCGCGGTCGGCCATGCGGCCAGATGGCCTTCGCCGGCCCAGTGCGTGACCGCCGGCAGCAGCGACAGCCAGAACAGCAAGTGGAGATTGGCCCATAGCACGGCGCCGTTGACCTTCTGCACCGTATGGAACATGTGATGATGATTGTTCCAGTAGATGCCGACGTAGATAAAGCTCAGCACGTAGGCGCAAAACACGGGAACGAGCGGACGCAGTGCATCGGGATCGACGCCATCCGGCACCTTGATCTCGAGCACCATGATGGTGATGATGATCGCGATCACGCCGTCGCTGAAGGCTTCAATGCGTCCTTTTCCCATCTGCCGGTTTCCTTTTGCGGATACGGTTGCGACGCGCAGTGTTCTTTGCGCAATGAGTGAATGGCAGCACGGACGCTG
>DASXXR010000040.1:0-4756 GCA_036502945.1 Paraburkholderia sp.
TGGTCGCTGCAGCGTAGCCCCGGCGGCCAGCCGCTCGGCACGCTCGAGAGCGGCAACGACATCACCGCACGCAGGAATGCGGAGGATGCATTGCGGCAAAGCGAAGCCACCTATCTCGCCGAAGCCCAGAAGCTGAGCGAAACAGGCAGTTTTGGCTGGGACGTCCAGAGCGGAAGGGTCTTCTGGTCGGAACAAAGCTTCCGCATCTTTGGATACGACCTCGATGTCGTTCCGACACTGGATCTGTATTTCCAGCGCGTGCATCCGGACGACATCGAGATGGTGCGGAACACGGCGAAGCAGGCCGCCAGCGGTCGGCACACCTTCGACTTCGAACATCGGCTATCGATGCCCGACGGCACGACGAAGTATCTGCACTTCGTCGCGCATGCGACGAAGGCTGACCGGCTGCAGTATGCCGGTGCGCTGATGGACGTTACCGCAGCGCGTCGGGTTGAACTGCGGCTTCATGACGCGCAAGCGGAACTCGCCAGGGTGACCCGTATCACCGTGCTCGGCGAGTTGAGCGCATCCATTGCGCACGAAGTGGGTCAGCCGCTCGCCGCTACCGTCACTAACGCCGAAGCCTCGCTACGTTGGCTCGATCGCAATCCCCCACGCCTCGACGAAGTGCGGGCAAGTTTGATACGTATCGTCGGCGAGGCACGGCGGTCTTTCCAGATCGTCAGCCGTGTGCGGACGCTTGCAAAAAAGGAAGCCGGGCAACGAGTAGCGCTGGATATCAACGATGTCGTCAAAGAAGTCATCTCGCTGCTGCAGCGGGAGATCTTGCTACATCAGGTGCCGCTACGCCTCGCGCTTGGCCCCTCGTTACCGATGGTGCTTGGCGACCGCATACAGTTGCAGCAGGTGCTCATCAATCTGATCATGAACGGCATCCAGTCGATGGAAAACGTCAGCGACCGGCCGCGCGAACTGTCGATCGAATCCGGTTGCGGCACGGATGGAAGCGTCGTCGTCGCGGTCCGGGACAGCGGCGCCGGCTTCCCTTCAGAGCATGCGGATGATCTGTTCGAGGCCTTCTTCACAACGAAGCCGCAGGGCATGGGCATGGGACTATCGATCTGCCGGTCGATCATCGACGCGCACGGCGGAACGATCTCCGCCATCCCCAACGCCGGCTACGGCGCTACCTTCCAGTGCACGCTTCCGCCGACGCGCGAATCGCAGCGCATGCAGTCGTCTCCTTGACGAGGCGGCTGCATCGCCCCCCTCTCCTCGCCAACTCCTGAATCAGCTCAAGACCGGCGGGTGAGTGACGATCGACTTGAGTTCCGGCACCGGCCGGGTCAGCTTCGCAAAGTCGGGACGCGGACGGCGAAGCGCACCATCGTGCTGCCAGACCGCTTCAAGCGACTCCGCGATATCCAGCAAGCGGCGATCGCCGCGGAAGGAGCCGATAATCTGCATGCCGAACGGCATGCCGGCATGATCGGTTCCGCACGGCAGCGAGATAGCGGGATTCGTCACGAGCGTCACCAGGTAGGTCAACGCGAGCCATCGGTAATAGTTGGCCAAAGGCCGTCCGTTCATCTCGCCAAGATAAGGCTGCGACCACGGAAACGGCGAAATCGGCGAAGTTGGCGACACGATCACGTCGTAGTCTTTGAACGCGGTTTGAAAGCGGCGGAACAGCCGCGTTTGCTCGGCATGGGCCCAAACCACATCGGCCAGCGACATCGACTGGCCCATCTCGTAGTTCGCGCGGGTGTTCGATCCGAGCGACTCGGGATTGCGCTCATAGATATCCTGGAAGCCGGCCACGAAATTTTGCGCGCGAATGATGTCGAAGCAGCGATCGGCCTCGCCCATGTCGATATCGAGCGGCTCGCACACTTTCACCTGGCGCGAAAGCGCATCGATCTTCGTGCGGAACGTCGCGCGCATCGCGTCGTCGACATCGCAAATGCCGAAATCTTCGGTATAGGCGACGCGCAACGTCGAGATGTCGACCGGCGTGAGACGCGACAGTGCCGCCGCGTCAATGGCCGAGGTCAGCGGATCGCTTGCGTCGAACCCGACTGCAGCCGCAAGTTGCAGCCGTGTGTCGGCGACATTGCGGCCCATCGGCCCGACCACCGTGATAGGCGTCCAGCCCAACGGCCGCTGATCGTTCGGCACCAGACCCGGAGACGGACGAAAGCCGACCACGCCGCACAGCGCGGCCGGGATGCGCAACGATCCGCCCGTGTCCGACCCGGTGCACATCGGCAACATGTCGGTGGCAAGCGCCGTTGCCGATCCGCCGGACGACCCGCCTGCATTGAGCATCGGGTTAAAAGGATTGCCCGTTGCGCCCCATACGGCATTGCGCGTGTTGGCGCCCGCGCCGAACTCCGGCACATTGGTTTTGGCCGTGACGATCGCACCGGCCGCGCGCAAACGGGCGACGAGCACATGATCATATTGCGGCACATGTGAACGATAGAGCGGCGAGCCATAGGTGGTGAGCACGCCTTCGGTCTCCTCGAGATCCTTCACGCCGATAGGCAGACCGTGCAACACGCCGAGCGGTTCGCCGCGCAGCACAGCCTGCTCGGCACGGCGCGCTTCGTCGCGTGCACGCTCGAAGCAGGTGGCGGCGATTGCGTTGACCGCCGGGTTCAATGTTTCGATGCGCGCGATACAGGCGTCAAGCAATTCAACCGGCGATATCTCGCGGCTGCCGATCATGCGCCGCGCTTCTACCGCCGACAGGGAAACCAATGAGTCATTCATGTCTGTTGCAATCCCTCAATTACGTACTGTCATTTCAAACGGCTTGCTCGCCGTAAAGCCCTGCGATCGTTCTGCGGCGATGCGGCCATCACGAAGCTTGCGTGCGGGCGAACCACGCGCGGCGCATCGGCACGAGCACGGCGATCGCCAATACCGCGGTACACGTATCGAGCGCAATGGCGGTGCCGAATACCGCATTCCACCCGCCGGTGCGCTGATGCAGCAGTGCGGCAACCGGGCCGCCCAGAATCGACCCGACCCCTTGCGCATACGACAGGCACGCATAGTTGACGATCGCATGGCGGCTGCCGAACGTATCCGTCAAGGTTGACGGAAAGAGCGAGAAAATCTCGCCCCAGCCGAGAAAGACAACGCCCGACAGCAACACGAACAGCACCGGGTCATGCCTTAGCCCTAGCCATAATGCCATGGCCACCGCTTCCATGCCGAACGCAATGCACATCGTCGGCTCGCGCCCGATCCGGTCGGAGATCCAGCCGAACAGCGGACGCGTCACGCCGTTCGCGACGCGGTCGATGGTCAACGCAAGCGGCAACGCAGCAAGCCCGAACACGCTCACATCCGCCAAGCCGAAATCGCGCGTAAAGACGGCCATTTGAGACGTCACCATCAGCCCGGAGGTCGACATCATCGACATCATCACGAACATCAGCCAGAAGACCGGCGAGCGCAGCATGCGGCCCGTGCGCGTATCCGGCGCGACGGGCATGGCGAGCGCAGCGGTGGGCGGCCGCCAGTTCTCCATATAGCCCGGCGGCGGCAACCTCAAACCGAGCGCAGCAATGACGCCGACCACGCCGAGCACGAGACCGAACACGAGCAGCGTGTGCTCATAGCCATGCTTGGCGATGCTGGTGGCGATCGGATACGTGGTCAGCATCGCGCCCATGCCGAAGCCCGCCATGACGACACCCACCGCAAGCCCGCGGCGATCGGGGAACCAGCGCGCCATCAAACCGATCGTGCCGACAACGATGATGCCGACGCCGATGCCACCTAGCACGCCATAGCTGAGATACACCTCGGTTAAAGAACTCGCTTGACTGGTCAAGACCCAGCTCAGACCGGTCAATGCACCACCGGCTGCGAGCAGCCAGCGCGGACCGAAGCGCTCGATCAGATAGCCTTCGAGCGGCGACAGAAAAGTCTGGCAAACAATCAGAATGGAAAACGTAACCTGCAGGCCCGGCAGCGAGACGCCGAGTTTCGAAGTGAGCGGATGCGTGAGCAACGTCCAGATGTATTGCGGATTCGATGCGACCATCGCGCACACGACACCGCACATCAACTGACACCACCTGTTATGAAAGGAAAACGCAAACGGCGGTCGTGCGGTCGTGTCGAGAGGCTGAGTGCTCATGGGCGTAGGCGCAATGATAAGGGGCCAACGCCAGCGCAATGTCTATGCCATGATGCATTGTCGCGATGCGCCGCCGCGCAGGCGGTCAGCGCGTGCAGCGTGGGCTTTATCACGCACAAGGCATGTGCTTGCGCGCGCCGACTTGGTGCCGCAGCGCGGCCTCATGCACTGCGCGCGAAGCCGCAAGCACGATGCAACGCAAGCCGACCCAGGCCGACGAAAGCGTAAGGCTGCTTCGCTTTTGAGAGCGGCGCCAAGCGCGTTTATGATCTTTAGCGCATCGTGCGGCGCCGGCTTGAAACGCTGCGCTAAAGCAAGCTTCTTTACCGATGTCCTCTCAATCCGTTTGACCAGCTAACAATCAACCAACAACCCGCCAACACATCACACCGAACTCCATGGAAGACTATTTCGTATTCAACGCCGGCAACGTGGTCTTGCAGTCCGGTATCACCTTCAGAGATGCAAAGCTCGCTTACAAAACCTACGGCCGCCTTAACGAAGCGCGCTCGAACGTCATTCTGTACATGACGTCGTTTGCCGCCCATCACTACGATATCGACTGGATGGTCGGCCCCGGCAAGGCGCTGGATACCGACAAGTACTTTGTGATCATCCCCAACCTGTTCGGCAATG
>DASXXR010000041.1:0-22131 GCA_036502945.1 Paraburkholderia sp.
GTGCTTTCGTCTTCCGGCAACCCGATGATCCGCGTCGTGAAATGCTCGCTGACGAACAGCGCCTTGCGGCCCGTCTCGGGATGCGTGCGCACGACCGGATGCACGACGGGCTTGACCTGCGCGATCTGTTCGGCCGACAGATTCGGCCGCCACGGGCTGCGCCGTTGCAACTCGGCATATTTCGCCAGATACGTGTGTTCGGCGCTGAGCCCTTGCACGGCGTCGCGCAGATGCTCGGGCAACGTGTCCCACGCAAGGTGCATGTTGGCGAACAAGGTATCGCCGCCCTCGGACGGCAACTCCTGCGCATGCAGCAGCGAACCCAGGCTCGGCGTTTCCTTGTATGACAGGTCCGAGTGCCAGAAATGGCCGGCATCGCCGAGACCGATCGGCTTGCCGTTCTCGGTGATGTTCGACACGACGAGCAATTCCGGATAGCCGGCAAGCTGAAACTGATGCAGCACGTGGATCTGCAGCGGCCCGAAACGGCGGCTGAACGCGACGTGCTGCTCCGGCGTGATGCGCTGATCGCGGAACACCAGCACGTGATAGTCGAGGTGCGCGCGGTGAATGCGTGCGAAGTCGGCGGCGGCAAGCGGTGCGCCCAGATCGAGCCCGATCACTTCGGCGCCGAGTGCGGCGCCGAGCGGTGCGATTTCGAACGATTGCGGAGTGGCGGCCAGATCGGCAAGAGGGAATGGCGTTGCAGTTGTCACGCTGGGATTCTTTTTTGACGTAGCGGGATGGCGCGAAGCGCGCCGGTATCCGACTAATCTACAGTCGCACATGATGAGCGTCAACGAAGCAAAATTCATACGCTTATCCGCTGGAGCTATAAACGGCACGCCGTTTGGATGACGAGGCTCGGCCTTCCGATAAGGACATACGGCTCGACGGATTTAGCAATCCACGGAAAGTTATTTGTCAGCGACAGTGCCCGTTGATTAGGATGCCAATCCTGTTCAACTCACATGACCGTCGCACCATGAACAAGAAAAACACCATCGCACGCATGGAGATCTTCTGGAAGATCATCGATATCAGGAACTGGTTGCGCCACACGCAGCGCATTGCTGCGCTGATCGCTTTTACCGCGCTGCTCGCTTTTACCGCGCTGCTCGCGCCCGGCCACGCAGCGGCACAGGACAACGCCAACGCGCTGCGCATCGGCTATCAGAAGTCGGGTGTCCTCGCGGTGCTGAAGGCGCAGGGCGCGCTCGAACAGAAGCTCAAACCGCTCGGCTACAGCGTCAAGTGGTTCGAGTTTCCCGCCGGGCCGCAACTGCTCGAAGCGCTGAACGCGAACAGCATCGACTTCGGCTCCACCGGCGCGCCGCCGCCGGTGTTCGCGCAGGCGGCAGGCGTGCGCTTCGTGTATGTCGGCGCGGAACCTGCCGGCCGCACCAACGAAGCGCTGATCGTCAAGGCCGACTCGCCGCTGCGCACGGTCGCGGATCTCAAAGGCAAACGCGTCGCGCTGCAGAAGGGCTCGAGCGCGAACTACCTGCTGCTCGCGCTGCTGCAAAAGGCCGGCCTGCGCTATACCGACATTCATCCCATTTATCTGCCGCCCGCCGACGCGCGCGCCGCCTTCGAAACCGGCACCGTCGACGCATGGGCAATCTGGGATCCGTACTACGCGGCGGCTCAACAGGCGTTGCACGCGCGCCCGCTCGCCGACTATACGACGCTAGAAGCAGCACACAGCTTCTACGAAGCGACCCGCGACTTCGCGCAGCAGCACCTGATATCGTCGGCGTCGTGCTGGTGCAATTGCGCAATGCGGGTGAGTGGGTCAACCAGCATCCGTCCGAAACAGTCGATCTGATCGCGCCGCAGGTTGGGCTGGATCGCGCGGCCGTCGACAAGTGGGTGCGCCGCGTGCCGTACGGCACGGTGCCGGTCACCGACGAGATTGTGCGGTCACAGCAAAGCGTCGCCGATGCGTTTTACGGCGCGCACCTGATTCCGCGGAAGATCGACGTGAAGGATAACGTCTGGCAAAACCGCGCGGCCGCGGCGAGCCTCGCTGCCACGAAGTAAGGTTGCCGATGATCCGGCTGCAACGCGTCGCCCTGTCTGGCACATCCGCGTTCATCGCCTCGGCATGAGCCCGCCACGCGGCTTCAACCGGCCATCGGCAACCGCGCAAAGAGCGTCGGGTAGTCAATCACGAGACCGTCTTCATCGACCTTCATGTTGGCCGCAAAGTCGCGGAAAATGCCCTCGTAGCGATACTCGATATCCGGTTCGATGCAGGTGTACGCCTGCTCGACGCGTTTGATCTCGAGATCCGGCGTCGAAATATAGGCGACTGCGATCGGCCGCCGCTCGCCTCGCGCGAGACGCAGGCGGCGGATCGGCAGCGTGTTGGTGAAAGGCGTGGCCGCGATGTCGATGTCGATGCAGCCTTCGATCGCAGTCAGCGCAAGCCCGTGGCCGTCGCGCCAGTTGCCTTCACGATCGCCATGCAGTTCCAGTTCGCCGCCGCCCATCACCTTCAGGAACGCATGCATCGTGCGCCACTGCGGGTCGCACTTGACGCTGTAGTACAGGCCATAAGCCTTGCCGTAGCGCTGCCCAACTACCGCGCTTTCCACATGGAAGCCGTCCGCGCTCGCATCGAATGCGAGATGCTCAACGCCGTCCCCCTCCTCCGAAACCCATCGCACTTCACGCATGAACCGGTCTCCTCGCGAATGGCGACGGCACTGCGCTGCACGCGGTGAACGCGCGGTGCTCGCCTGGGCATTCATCGTAGCGCGATCACGCTGCGCGCGCTGCTCATGCCGCCGGCCCGCGCTCAACGCCCCCGCAATCGCCCCCGCTTTCAACCCGCAAGCATCACGAGGAGACGTCCATGTCGTTCGCCCACAAGCCCGCCGGCCAGATCGCCGCATCCGGCCCCCCACCCCCATGTTGCAGCGCGGTGTATTGACGCACGCCGCATCCTCCGCGCCGCACAGTCCATTCGTGGACACGCACCAATTCATGATTCCAATCAATGCGTTATCTCAAAAACGCGCGTGCGGCAAAGCGCCTCCCTGTGTAATTTCGACGCACGCCGCGGCGCAGCAAATTCTGCAGCGCTCCCCTACGCTTGAATCATCTGCCTAGCGCAGTGCACGCCGACAGCGGTCGCCGTGCGTCGTCAGTGGTCAGGTATCTCAGGTATCGGCACATGCACCCAGCACTCTCAGCCCTCGATCTCGCCCGCTTCCAGTTTGCGTTCACCATTTCGTTTCACATCGTGTTTCCGGCGCTCAGCATCGGGCTAGCCAGCTTCATCGCCGTTCTCGAATGGCGCTGGCTGAAAACCGGCAAGGCTTACTACAAAGACCTTTGTCTCTTCTGGTCGAAGATCTTCGCAGTGGCCTTCGGAATGGGTGTTGTATCCGGCGTCGTGATGAGCTACGAATTCGGCACCAACTGGTCAGGCTTTTCCGCGTACGCCGGCCCGGTCACCGGCCCTCTGCTGATGTACGAGGTGATGACCGCGTTCTTCCTTGAAGCCGGCTTCCTCGGCATCATGCTGTTCGGCTGGCAGCGCGTGAGCCCGCGCGCGCATTTCGGCGCGACGCTGATGGTCGCCGTCGGCACGCTGATCTCGACGTTCTGGATTCTCGCGTCGAACAGCTGGATGCAGACCCCGCAGGGTGTCGAGATCGTCAATAACCACCTCGTGCCGGTCGACTGGTTCAAGATCATTTTCAATCCGTCGTTTCCGTACCGGCTCGCGCATATGGCGATTGCGGCGTTCATCGTCACGGCGCTGGTGGTCGCGGCGGTGGGCGCGTGGCATCTGCTCAAAGGCCGGCGCGATGCGGCTGTGAAAACCACCTTCTCGATGGCGCTGTGGATGCTGTTGATCCTCGCGCCGGTGCAGGCGGTGGTCGGCGATGCGCATGGTCTCAACACGCGCCAATATCAGCCGGCGAAGATCGCGGCGATCGAAGGGCTGTGGGATACCGAGAAAGGCGGCACGGCGCTCAACCTGTTCGGCATTCCCGATATGCAGGCCGAAACCACTCGCTATGCCGTTTCGATTCCGCACCTGGGCAGCGTGATCCTCACGCACAGCTGGGATGGCGAAATTCGCGGACTCAAGTCGTTCCCGCCGCAAGACCGGCCCGATTCGACGATCGTGTTCTGGAGCTTCCGCGTGATGGCGGGTCTCGGCACGCTGATGATCGTGCTCGCCGCCACCGCCTGGGTGCTGCGCCGCCGCGGCAGGCTGTATGACGCGAAGTGGTTTCACCGGGTCGCCGTCGCGATGGGGCCCACGGGCTTCATCTCGCTGCTCGCCGGGTGGGTCACAACCGAGGCAGGCCGCCAGCCGTGGGTCGTCTACGGGATGAAGCGCACGGTCGACGCGGTGTCGCCGCTTTCCGTGCAGCAGGTCGGCATTTCGCTGATGGCGTTCATCGTCATCTACTTTGTTGTGTTCGGCACCGGCGTCTACTACCTGCTGAAACTGATGCGCACCGGCCCGGCGCTGCCCGGCCACACGCCGGAAGGCGTGCCGGCCGACCTGCCCGGCTCGCGCGCGCACCACCCGCTGACGGCTGCCTGATCACCCCGAATTCATTCGACGCTTCGCGAGAAAAATGATGGATATCACCGTAGTATGGGCCGCGATCATCGCGCTAGGCCTTTTCCTGTATGTCGTGCTCGACGGTTTCGATCTGGGCATCGGCATCGTATTTCCATTTTTTCCCGATGAGAAAGAACGCGACCTGATGATGAACACCGTCGCGCCCGTCTGGGACGGCAACGAAACGTGGCTCGTGCTCGGTGGCGCGGGGCTCTTTGCCGCGTTTCCGATGGTTTATGCAACCGTCCTGTCCGCGCTGTATCTGCCGCTCATCTTCATGCTCGGCTGCCTGATTTTCCGCGGCGTGTCGTTCGAGATTCGCTCGAAGGCGAATCGCACCAAGCATCTGTGGGATCTCGCGTTCATCGGCGGTTCCGCCGGCGCGGCGTTCTTTCAGGGCATTGCGCTGGGCGCCTTCCTGCAGGGCATTCCCGTCGTCGACGGCAGCTTCGCCGGCAATGCATTCGGCTGGTTGACGCCGTTCAGCCTGCTGACCGGCCTCGGCCTCGTCGCCACTTACGCGCTGCTCGGATGCTGCTGGCTCATCGCGAAGACCGAAGGCGATCTGCAGCGGCGCCTGCATCGCGTCGTATGGCCGTTGACGGTCGTGCTGCTGGTGTTCATCTCGGTAGTCAGTCTGTGGACGCCGCTGCAGGAGCCGAACATCGCGCAACGCTGGTTCGACTCCGGGCTGCTGTACCGTCTGTTGCCGGTGCCGTTCCTCGTCGCGCTCTGTGCGTTCTTCATGCGCCGCGCGGTACGCGGCCGGCACGACAACACGCCGTTCATGCTCGCGCTCGGACTGGTGCTGCTCGGCTATATCGGCTTGCTCGTGAGCCTCTGGCCGTATGCGATTCCGTCGAGCGTCACGCTCTGGCAAGCGGCCGCGCCGCGTTCAAGCCAGGTGTTTACGCTCGTCGGCGCCTCGGTGATTCTGCCGATCATCATCGGCTACACGACGATGAGTTATTGGGTTTTTCGCGGCAAGGTGCGCCATGGCGACGCCCACTATCACTGACCCGCGCAAGCGCCGCCTGCCGGGCTGGCTGTGGTTCATCGCGCTGTGGTGCGGCGGCGTCGGCAGCGCGATGCTGGTTGGTTTTGCGTTCAGGATTCTGATGAACGCGACGCTCTTCGCGGTCGCCAGGTAGTCGCGGCGCGGCAGGTTCGACGCCTGTCCGCGCGCTTTATGTAGCACCTTTGCGAGCGCGCACCACACTTCAAAATCCTTTCGGCCTGCTCGTCTACGTAGCAGGCCGCAACGTGGGCGTTTCGCGAGAGCACACGAAACCGCATGTGAGGCCGGATGTAAAGCGTGACGCCGATCGGGTCTATGATCGCGGCACGGGCAAAGAAAAGCAGTCGCTGTAACGATCCGTCGACAGCGGATCCCGGGGAATGCAGCGGCCGCGGTGCGCGGCCTCGCATAGGGGTTGGCGCGCGGCGGCCTGGCGGACGGATGGCGCGTTACAGCGAGTGCGCCGTTCGCTCCGGCCCCGGCGGATAACCGCGCCGCGGCGGCGGGATCGCCGCGGCGCAGTAACGGCATAACGAACCGGCAGGGCCAACTCGCGGAGACATCATGAAGTTTCTTGTGGCCGACGACCATGAACTGATCCGCCAGGGCGTCAAAGGGCTGCTGCGCGGACTCGACCCGGCTGCCCAGTTCGATGAAGCCGACAACTGGGAATCCCTCACCGCGCTCGCGCGGCCCGACGCCAACCACGATCTCGCGATCGTCGACCTGCACATGCCCGGCATGACCGGTGCGTCATCGCTCGAGAACCTGTTGAAGGCGAACCCCGCGCTGCCGGTCGTCGTGCTGTCCGCCGAGGAATCGCCGAACGAGATGCGCGCCGTGCTCGCGGCCGGCGCGCTCGGCTTCGTGCCCAAGCGGCAGCCGGCCAGCGTGATGCTGAAAGCGATCGAACTCGTACTGTCGGGCGGCGCCTATGTGCCGATGGAAGCGCTGAGTCTGCTCGGCACCCGCGAAGTCGCGACCGCCGATGCCGGCAATACCGCGGCGGCGGCCGGCGCGGAGCCTGAGCCGCTCACGCGTGTCACGGCGTTGCAGCCGCATCAGCGGCATCTGCTCGAGAACCTGTCGCCGCGGCAGCAGGAAATCATGCGGCTCGTCCATCGCGGCTCGACCAACAAGATGATTGCGCGCGATCTCGGCGTTGCGGAAGGCACGATCAAGGTGCATCTTTCGGTGATTTTTCGGGCGCTCGGCGTGCATAACCGCGCGACGGCGATTGCCGTGATCAACGGCTGGCTGGAAACCGGGAAGACGCTGTAAAAAACCTAGCCCTGCCGGCCCAACACCACTTGCGGCGCATCGTCCGGCTCGCCGGCCGGCCGCTCGTGCGCGAGTTCCGGCTGCTGCCACAGTATCTCGAGCGTGCGCCGCAGCCGTGCCGCCGTCACCGGCTTGTGCAGCACCGGAATGCCTTGCAGCGCCAAAGCCCGCAGTTCTTCCGATGCCATGTCGCCGGTAATCAGCAGTGTCGCGACCCGCTCGCGGCCGCGCCGCCGCAGCGCGTCGCGCACCGCGGCGAGCGCCTGCGCGCCGGTGCGGTGATTGGCTAGCTGGTAGTCGCACAGCACGGCGTCCGGCATGAAGCCTTCGTCGATTGCGGTGAGCGCCTGACTTTCGTCGCGCGCGTCACGCACGACGCAACCCCAACGCCCAAGCAGGCTCGCGAGGCCTTCGAGAATCGCCGGCTCGTCGTCGATGCACAGCACGTGGCGGCCGGCAGCGGCCGGACCGGCGGTCGCCGTCTCGTCCAGCCCCGTGATGATCCGCGCCGGATCGCCCGCCTCCACCGTGAAACGAAATACCGATCCGCGATCGGGCATCGAACGCAAGTGCAGTTCGCCACCGAGCAGTTCGACGAGCCGTTTCACCGTCGGCAGGCCTAGCCCATGCCCCTGGCGCGCGTCGCGCTGCGGATTGGCCACCTGATAGAACTCTTCGAAAATGCGTTCCTGTTCGTCGAGCGGAATGCCGATGCCGGAATCGCGCACTTCGATGTAGCCGCCGGAGCGACGGCCCGCACGCCGAAAACCCATCCAGATCGCGCCGCCCTCCGTGTAGCGCAGCGCATTCGACAGCAGATTGCTCAAGATTCGTTCGAGCAGCACGGGGTCGTCGTGAATGACCGCGGTGGTGGGGGCGATGCGCAACGCGAGTCCCTTCGCCGCCGCCTGCGGCCAGTATTGATTGCCCACGCGGTCGAACAGTTCGGACAGCCTGAAATGCAGCTTGATCACCTGCGTCACGCCGCTTTCAAGCCGCGCCAGATCGAGAACCTGGTTGAACAGCTGGTTGAGCGCATCGACGTTGTTGACGATGTGATTGGCTGTTTTCGTGTGTTGCGCCTGCGTCGCGGCGGAGTCGTTCAGCGACGCGGCCAGCAAACCGATCGCATGCAGCGGTTGACGCAGGTCGTGGCTCGCTGCCGCGAAAAAGCGTGTTTTCGCGAGACTCGCCTCTTCGGCGACGAGCTTTTGCTCGGCGAGCGATTCGGCGAGTGTTTGTTGATCCACGCGCGCCTGCACCACGCGATGGAACAGCTTGCGGTAACTGAGCGCGTAGACGTTGATCGCGCAAAAGAAGAACGCGAGCACGCTGGCGAGAATCGTGCGGTCGAACGTGTGCATGCCGAAATGGAGCACGATTGCGGGCAGCAGCAGAAAGGGAATGGCGGTGGCGAAGTTGACGACGTCGAAGCCGTTCGACATGAACACGCCCGCGGCAAGCGTCACGATCATGACCGTGTGCAGCAGCGGCAGGTCGGTTTGCGTGCTTTGGAACGCGAACCAGATGGCGAGGCCCGGCGCGCTGTATAGCAGCGCGCCGCGCACTGCATGCAGATAGATCCAGGTGCGCGGTTGCAGCGCGTCGGGCCAGCGGCGATTGCACATCCACAGCACGAAGCCCGCGCAGTTTGCCAATGCGTAAAAAATGAAGCAGGCAGCGAAGCGCTGCGGGTACGGCATGTCGACCCAATAGAGCGAGACGAGCACCGCGATCGAGAACCAGTGCGTGAAAAAGGCGATCGGGTCCTGCGCGTAGAGCACGCGTACGAGGTCTTCGTCTATGGCACGCTGGATAGGATCGGCCCGCATCGTGCGGTCTCCTCGTTAACTTTGGCGTTGGCCGCGGCGGTCGGCGTGGCCTTGTTTTGCTCGTCTTCGAGAACGGATCATCCGATGCTGCACTGCATCGCCGTTGATCGCTTACCCCGGCAGTCTACCGTTGCAGTATTCCACTTGGTACAGCACCCCTTCTCCGCTAACCCATTTAATGTTTCAAATGGGGGCATGTTCACCGGAGGTGAATGGTGCGGAAAACGAACCAAAGCCTCCTGCTGTACAGATGGCGTCACAAAGGTCGCGCGTTGCCGGGCTATGTCTCGATACGTACTCGTACACTTGCGAAGACGAGGCCCAGGAATTGAATTTGAATATTATCGGAAATCAGCGCCAGAAATTGCTCCTGGCTCAATCCGTCAACGCTTCGTGAAGTGCCACACAATGATTCCAAAAAGAACAACCCCGATGAACACGCAGACCGATCCGATTAGTTGAGAATTTCGCCAAGGCGTCTGTGCAACCAGCAATACCGCACCCGATCCCAAAAGAACTCCAATTACAGCCTGCAAAGCAGGCAGCGGCGCTTTTACGTAAGTTCGATTTACCTGTGCCAATGCCGACCCACCCGATGATTGGACCGGACCGAACCAGCCTTGACGCTTTGCACGAGCCAGGAGCAACAACGAAATAAATCGAAGAAGTGTTGCCAATGAAAAGAGAGCGGTTGCAACGAATCCCTCGCGGTGCAGCCAGTCAACGTTCAGGCGCAGAAAGACCATGCTTGCGCCCGTGATCAACGCCCAAATATGTCCCGCCCAGACATTCTGGCGAATAATCAGCCACATGGCGAATGGGCTGGCGATCCACGACGATGCAATTAACGTCTGTTCGAAGAATGACGTGTTTGTTTCCGTTAGCCGACTATGCTCCACGTTAAACGCGCAAATGAAGGCGAGGATAAAGCCTGAACACGCGAGCCGTACCGTCCAGGGCGTCGTACGAGAATCCGTCATGTTTATCATGTCGCTCCTGTTTTCGTCCTGCGATTGGAGTTCGCGCTATGTCGCACTTCGATTCAGGACGACCATAATGCTAGCTTCGATCTGCATTCCAAAATACGGCAAAAACTCTCCTTTCCAGTAGGAATATCCTTTTCCTTTGCGGGAAAAATTCAGGTCCTGCCTGGGACCGCAGACGCCCTGTCGTCCGTGAGGAAGCACTCGCTGGGTCCAGTGTTACGACAATGGTTTACCCAACGGTTTACCCTTCAGCTATCACTTAATCCATATAGGCGAAGCCCCCCGCAAAAACGATACTGGACGCATATTCCAGCGCGGCCTGCGGTCTTCCAAAGCACGCGAAGACCTGTTTCATCGCCTTTTTGCAGGCACCCCGGCGGACGGTCCCGCCTTTTCACCGCGCTCGTTGCCCCTCACCCGACGGAGGCTTTCATGGGCGCAATCCCGACTCACGAATTCGCACGAACCCTCGACGATGCGATCCTGCCCGACCTGTGGCGGCGCCGCACCCAACTGTCGGATGACGAAATGGTGTCGATGTACGACCTCGTGCGGCGCGCGCTGCGCAGCTACCATCCGTTCGAACTGCACGCGCTCGGCGAAGACAAGGAAGAACTCGTTCAACAGTTCATCTATACGAAGGTGCTGCGCCTCGCGCCCGGCCACATGGATTCACGGGCCTGCCCGGAAAGCGCGCCGTCGAACAGCTATGCCCTCTGTGCGTACTTCCGCCGCTATCTGATCGACTGTCTGCGCAGTGCGAGCCATCAGCGCAACGTGTCGATGGAAAACGACGGCATAGCGCAGGAAATCGACCTGCGCGCGCACGCGCTCGAAGATCCGATCGGAAGCGTGCTGCTGCAGCACGGGCTCGACGAGCAAAGCGTGCGCGCCGCCGCGCGCGCCTTCATCGCGGACCTCGACGAGCCGGAGCGGGTCGTGCTGGCCGGCAGCCTCGGCTGGTGCTCCGAGTGCAAGGGCGGACTGTCGGCCGTCGCCGCGCGCCATTGTGTGCCTTCGTATCACTATCGCGCCGTCAAACTGGGCGTCACGATGAAGAAGACGGCCGGCGCCACCGATTTTTCCAACACGAAGATCGGGCGCTGGCTAACCGATGCGCTCGGCATCGAGATCGACGTCGACAACCGCGACGCGATCCTTATCGCGCTCAATCTACTGGCAGCCGAATCCAGCGAAGACGACGCGATTGAAGCGGCCGCCTAACTGGCTGCGCGACCCTGCCCGCCCGTTGCGCAGCACGTCGCCGCACATCGTCGCAAGGCTGCCGGCCATGCCGCGCGGCGTGCACATTTTCTTTGCTTTTTCTTCCGTGCAGTCCAGGATGGATAAGCTCCGATCAGGCTGCGAGCGTCCAGCCGTCCTCACCCGTCAGGGTTCCCCCGCCCTGCTTATTCGAATAAAGAGGTGGTCGTATGAACCGCTTGTCCAGCGCCATTGAGGCGATGAAGCCGCATTACGAGGTCGTGGTGGTCGGGTCGGGTTACGGCGGGGCGATTGCGGCAAGCCGTATGGCGCGCGCGAAGCGCGACGTCTGTCTGCTGGAGCGCGGCCGCGAATTCATGGCCGGCGAATTTCCGGCCACGCCGATCGAAGGCATTACCCAGATCCAGTACAACACCGTCTTCCAGCAAACCGGTTCGCCGCTCGCGCTAATCGAATTGCACATGAATCCGGATGTCAGCGTGGTGGTGGGCTGCGGGCTTGGCGGAACGTCGCTGATCAACGCGAACGTCGCGCTCAAGCCCGACGACCGGCTGTGGGACGATCCGCGCTGGCCCGCCGCGGTGCGCGCCGACAAAGCCGGGCGCGACAAAGGCTATGCGCTGGCGGAGCAGATGCTGCAGCCTTCGAGCGTGCCCGACGATTTTCCGCCGCTGCCCAAGCTCGCCGCGCTTGAACTGTCCGCGTCGAAACTCGGCATGCACGACCGCTTCTACCGGCCGCCGATCACCGTCACGTTCAAGGACGGCAAGAATGCCGCCGGGGTCGAACAGCAGCGCTGCATCGGCTGCGGCGACTGCAATTCGGGCTGCAATCACGGCGCGAAAAACTCGACGCACATGAACTATCTGCCGGACGCCGTCGCGCATGGCGCGCAGATCTTCACGGGCATCGCCGTGCATTCCGTCGTGCGCGACGAAGCGGGTCAGACATGGCGCGTGCGCTTTCAGCCGGTCGCGCTGGACCGCGACCTCTACGGCGCCCCTGAAATGTCCATCACCGCCGACATCGTCATCCTGTCGGCGGGCACGCTCGGTTCGACCGCGATCCTGTTGCGTTCGCGGGAAGCGGGTTTGACCGTATCGGCGCAAACGGGCCAGCATTTCACCGGCAACGGCGACGTCCTCGCATTCGCTTTCAACACCGACCACGAGATCAACGGCGTCGGCTGGGGCACGCATCCGAAGGGCGACATTCCGCCTGTCGGCCCGACGATCACCGGCATCATCGACCACCGCAACACGCCTGACGTGAAAGATGGCTTCGTGATCGAGGAAGGTTCGATTGCCGCGCCGATCGGCCGGGTCATGGCGGGCGTGCTCGGCGTGGCCGCGCCGGCTGAAGGCGTGTCGATGCCCGACCCCGCAGGCGACCCGCCGCTCGCCGATGAAGCGCGCGTGGCCGACAGCCTGTTGCGCGGCCCGCATCACGGCGCGATGCGCAATACGCAAACGTACCTCGTGATGGCGCACGACGACGAAAGCGGCCGCATCACCGTCGAAGACGGCCGCCCGCGCGTGGCCTGGCCGCAGGCCGGCAAGCAGGCGATCTACGACGTCGTCGAGCGCACGCTGATCGCCGCGACGTCCGCGCTCGGCGGCGAATACGTGCGCAATCCGATCTCCACCGATCTATTCCACGACCGCATCGTCACGGTGCATCCGCTCGGCGGCTGCGCGATGGCCGACGACGCGGCGCAGGGCGTCGTCGATCAGGCCGGCCGCGTGTTCTCCGGCGACGCCGGCGCCGCGGTGCATGCCGGCCTGTATGTGATGGACGGCGCGGTGATGCCGATCTCGCTAGGCGTGAATCCGTTGATGACGATTTCCGCGCTCGCGGAACGCAACTGCGCGCAACTGGCGGCATCGCGCGGCTGGCAGATCGACTATCGGTCGGCGGGCGATGCTGCGCCGCCGCCCGCGCCGAAGATCGGCCTGCGCTTCACCGAAACGATGATCGGCACCTATACGCCGGCCCAAGCAGGCGCCGGCGCGGAACAAAGCGCGCCGATGAGATTCACGGCGACGGTGGAGTCGAACGATCTCGACGACATGCTCACCAATCCGCAACACACCGCGCGGATGGTCGGCACGCTCACGTGCGCCGCGCTGTCGCCGGAACCGCTGATGATCGTGGACGGCCGCTTCAACCTGTTCGTTGTCGACGAGACGCATGTGGAGCGGCGCAACATGAACTACCGGATGACGCTCGAAGCCACCGGCGGCAAACGGTATTTCCTGTTCGGGCAAAAAATCATCACGCGTTCGTCGCTGCTCGACCTGTGGGAGCAGACCAATACGCTCTACGCAGAAGTGCGCGCGTCCGAAGCACCGGACGCGCCGCTCATCGGCCGCGCGACGCTCGTCATCACACCCGAAAACTTCCTGAAGCAGCAGCGCACCATCGAAGTGACCAACGCGCCGGATCTGGAAACGCGGCTCAAATGGACGATGAGATTCGGCCAGTTCTTCGCGGGCGTGCTGTTCACCGAATACGGCGGCGTCGCCGCGCCGCTGCAGTTCGCCGATCCGGGCGCAACGCCGCGCCTGCGGCGCGCGCTGCGCGCGCCCGCGCCGCAAGTCAGTTACTTCGCAACACCGGCGCCGGACAGCAAAACACTGCGTCTGACCCGCTATCACGGCGGCAGCAAAGGGCCGGTCTTGCTGGTGCATGGGTCGGGCGTGTCGAGCCGGATTTTTTCGACCGACCTGATCGGCACGAACCTCGTCGAATTTCTGTGCGCCGCGCAATACGATGTGTGGCTCATCGACCTGCGCATCAGCATCGAACTGCCGAGCGCCACCGACCCCACCACCGCCGATGCGATCGCGCGCTACGACATTCCCGCGGCCGTCGCGAAGGTGCGCGAGCTGACCGGCGCGCAGGACATTCAGGTGGTCGCGCATTGTCTCGGCGCGGTAACGACGACGATGTCGTTACTGTCGGGGCTGCGCGGCGTGCGCTCGGTGTTGCTGTCGCAGGTATCCGCGCATCTGGTGCCCGGCCTGCTGCAGCGGGTCAAGGCGGGGCTGCACACGCCGCAGATCCTGCAGCATCTCGGCGTCAAGGACCTGAGCGCGTATACGCAGCACGAAAAGTGGCCGCACAACCTGCTGGACGAGGCGCTACGCCTGTTTCCGGTCGAAGACGACGAGGAATGCAACAACGCGATCTGCCATCGCGCGACGTTCCTGTACGGGCTGCTCTATGAACACTCACAGTTGAGCGAACCGCTGCACGCGAATCTGCAGGAGCTGTTCGGCGTGCACGACGTCGAGCTGTTCAATCAGCTTGCGGCGATCGTGCGGGAAGGACATCTGATCGATGCGAAAGGCGCCGATGTTTACCTGCCGAATCTCGACGGCATGAAGCTGCCGATCACGTTCATTCACGGCGCCGAAAACCGCTGCTATCTGCCGACCAGCACCGAGATGACCTACGACATGCTGGTCGAGCAGTTCGGTCCCGGCAATTACGCGCGGCACGTGATCGAAGGATACGGGCACATCGACTGCATCTTCGGGAAGAACGCTGCCGTCGATGTGTACCCGACGATCGCGCGGCATCTCGATGTGCATTGACAGCAACGCGAGCGTGTCAGACCTTGCCCGCCAGATGGAAACGCGACGCCGGGTGCCACAGCTGCACCGACGTCGCGACCGCCGCGCCGACCCACGTGCGGCGCCATAACGTCAGGCACGGCTCGCCGATCTCCATCATCAGATGGCGGCGCACGTACGCGTCCGGCTTCTGCGCGTAAATGCGGAACTCCGCGCGCTGGATCGGCGCGACCCGCACCATGTAGTGGTTCGGCGTTTCGACGCTGAAGTCCTGGTCCAGATAGCCGGGAAACACGCTCGGGTTGACGTAACGGTCTTCGTACTGGATCGGCTCGTCTTCTTCCATATGCACGATGCGCGAATGGAACACCGGGCCGGCGGACAACGCGAGCGCCTCCAGGGCGAGCGGATTGTCGCTCGGTTCGAGCATCAGCACGCGCGCCGCATGCCGATGGCCGCGCGCCGCGATTTCGTCGGCGATGTTGCGGATCTCGAGCACCGTCGATTCATAGCGCTGCGGCGCCACGTACGTGCCGGAACCTTGCACGCGCGTCAGCACGCGTTCGGCGGTCAATTCACGCAGCGCGCGCGACACCGTCATGCGTGCGACGCCGAATTCCTTCACGAGCTCCGCTTCCGACGGAATCAATCCACCCGGCTTCCAGACCCCTTCTGCGATGCGTGCAACGACATACCGTTTGATCTGCTCATACGCCGGCATTGCTTTGGCCGGCAGCGTGCCGGCATGGACCGCGCGCGCCCGGATCGGGTTCGCCTGTCCGTTTGTGTTCATATTCACGTCGACCTCGTGGGTGGTGCGAAATATGTCGTCAAGCCGGCAGGTAAGCCGGCCGGTCGAACATCGACCGAGATTGTTCAATTCATCTGTGCCGCCAGCAGGCGGCGCATTGTCGGATCCGTAACCGGACCCGTCATCAGGTCCGCGATGGGAGCCTCCGCAGCGAACGACGGAGGTACTTCCGGCAGCGGCGGCGGCGGCTGCGCGATCAGGCTGAACGCTACCGCCATGTCGTCGGCAAGCGGCCGGTCGTCGCGATACGTCGGCACCGCGCTGCGCACGCGCCGCCACAGCGCATCGGTATGCGGGGCGGGCGGCGCCCCAGGCGTCTGCAGGTCGTAAGCCTGCGCCGCCGCCAGCAGTTCGATCGCCGCAATCCGGCCCGCATTGTCCACGATCTCGAGCGCTTTCAACGCGGCTGGGGTCGCATGACACAAATGGTCTTCCTGCAGGCCGGACGTGATGCCGCCGTCGAGGCTCGCGGGCGCCGCCAGCCGGCGATTCTGCGCAACCAGCGAAGCCGCCGTGTACTGCGCGATCATGAAACCCGAACAGGTGCCGCCCGGTTGCGCGAGGAACGCCGGCAGCCCGCTCACCAGCGGATTCACAAGGCGATCGAGCCGCCGCTCCGCCATCGCGGCAACCTGTGCGATCGCGGTGGCAAGACTGTCCATCGCGAGCGCGATCGACGCGCCGACCGCATGCGCCTGCGAATACACACGCGGCGCGTCCGGTGTGCCGGCGACGATCGGGTTGTCGGTGATCGACGCGAGCTCGCGGTTCACCACCTCGGCGGTTGCGCACAGCACGTCGCGCGCCGCGCCGTGCACATGGGGAATCGTGCGCATGCTGAGCGGATCCTGGGTTCGCTGGCCGACAACAGCGGCAAGCATGCCGCTGCCGGCCAGCGCGATGCGCATCCGCTCGCCGACCCGATTCAAGCCGGGCGATACGCGCAGCGCGAGCGAATCGGCATCGAACGCGTCCAGTTGTCCGCGCAGGTTTTCGAAACTCATCGCCGCAATCGCGTCGTTCCAGTCGAGCAGGCGTTCGGCGCGCGCCAGCGCGAGCGCCGCGAGCCCGGTCACGCACGGCGTGCCGTTGATGAGGCTCAAGCCTTCCTTCGCTTCGAGCACGAGCGGCTCGAGCCCGAGCCGCTCCAGCGCGTCGCGCCCGCTGATCCGTTCGCCGCGATAGCGCGCGTGGCCCTCGCCGATGCAGACCAGCGCGATGTGCGCCATGTGGCTCAGATAACCGACCGAACCGAAGGCCGGCACTTCCGGCAGGCAGCCGGCTGCGAGCAACGCGACGAGCCGCTGCGCGACTTCGAGCCGCACGCCAGAATGTCCGTGCGCGAAATTGTTGACGGCGGCCGCCATGATCGCGCGTGTTTCCGCCGCACCGAGCGGCACGCCGACGCCGACTGCGTGGCTCATCAAGATGTTGCGCGAAAGCGCGCGCTGCTCGGCCGGCGACACGACGACATCGCACAACGCGCCGACGCCGGTGTTGAGGCCATAGGCGCGAATGCCGCGCTCGACGATCTGCTCAACGAGCACACGCGCCGCCGCAATACGCGCGCATGCGTTTTCGGACAGCTCGAGCGTTTCGCCGGCGGCGACGTCGGCAAGCTCGCGCCAGTCGAGCGGTGGATGAGAACGGATGACAGCCATGATGTTGCTCGCTTCGTGGTTTAGTTCGCCGTGCGCTGATGGTGACTCGACACGAACTGCCTGAAGCGCTCCGAGCGCAGGTCGTCGAATACCTGCGCGGGCGTGCCCTCGCATTCGACCTGCCCTTGATGCAGGAACATCACGCGATTCGATACGTGTCGTGCAAAACCCATTTCATGCGTGACGACCAGCATCGTGCGCCCCTCTTCGGCAAGCGAGCGCATCACGCGCAGCACTTCGCCCACCAGTTCCGGATCGAGTGCGGACGTGGGTTCGTCGAACAGCATCACTTTCGGATGCATCGCGAGCGCGCGGGCAATCGCGATGCGCTGTTGCTGGCCGCCCGACAGATGCGCCGGATAGTGCGCGCGCTTTTCCGCGAGGCCCACCTTTGCGAGCAGCACCTCGGCTTCGTCGACGGCTTCGGCACGGCTGCGCTTTTGCACACGCATCGGGCCTTCGATCAGGTTTTCGAGCACCGTCATGTGCGACCACAAATTGAAGTTCTGAAACACCATGCCGAGTTGCGAGCGGATGCGATCCACCTGCTTGCGGTCGCCCGGCTGCAGTTTGCCGTCGCCGCGCCGCTTCATCTTCAGTTCTTCGCCGGCGAGTGCAACGGTGCCGTCGTCCGGCGTTTCGAGCAGATTCAGGCAGCGCAGAAGCGTGCTCTTGCCCGAGCCGCTCGCGCCGAGAATCGAAATGACGTCGCCTTCGTGCGCATCGAGCGAGATGCCCTGCAACACGTGATGGTCGCCGAACGACTTGTGAATGTTCCTGACCGACAGGGCGACAGGTGCCGTAGCGTTCATGTGATTCTCCGGATGAGCGGCCGTTAGTGCGATTGGTGCCGATTGGTACGATTGGTTCCGTCGACGCTGGCCGCGCCTAATGCGCGGCGTGGCGCGCATCGGCAGCGGGCGAAACCGCGCGCGGCGCGGCTTGCGCCGGCGCGGCGCGCAGATGGCGCGACAAACGCCGTTCGAGCCAACCCAGCAAACGCACGATGACGAAATTCAGGAACAGATAAATCAGTGCCGCGCAGATAAAGACTTCGGTCGTGCGATAAGTTTGCTGAATGATCTGCTGCGCGACGCCGGTCACTTCCCAGACGGTCACGAGACTGGCGAGCGCGGTCGATTTGACGAGCAGCACGGCTTCGGTCGAATACGCGGGCAGACACTGCCGCAGCGCGATCGGCCCGACGATGCGCCGCAACAGCGCGAAGCCCGACAGCCCGATCGAGTAGCCCGCCTCGATCTGCCCGACCGGCACCGCCATCAGTCCGCCGCGAATGATTTCCGCGGTATAGCCGGCCGTGCACAGCGCAAGCGACAGCACCGCGCAGATATACGGCTCACGCAGCACGGGCCACAGAAAGCTGTCGCGGATCACGCCGAACTGGCCGAGCCCGTAGTAGACGAGAAACATCTGGATCAACAGCGGCGAGCCGCGAAACACCAGGATGTAGCCGCGCGCGAAACGGTTCGGCAGCCAATGCGGCGACACCCGCATCGTGACGATCACAAGCGACAGCAGGCCGCCCAGGATCAACGAACAAAAGAACAGCCCGAGCGTGGTCGGCACCGCGGCAAGCAGTTGCCGCAGCGTGTCGAACAGGAACTCGAAATCGAAATGCATGATGGCGGCTCCGTCGTCAGTTGCGCGCGAAGGTGCGCCGGAAGGATCGGCCGACGCGGGCTTCCGCGCGGTTGAAGATCCGGTTCGAGATGCTGGTCATCAGCAGATACAGCGCGCCGCCCACGACGAAGAACAGGAAGTATTGATGCGTCGAGCTGGCGGCAATCTGGCTTGCGCGCAGTAGTTCGGCGAGGCCGGTGACGGAGATCAGCGCTGAGTCCTTGAGGCTCAGTTGCCACACATTGCCGATGCCCGGCAACGCGAAGCGCAACACCTGCGGAATCAGGATGCGGCGCGCCATCATCAGCGTCGGCATGCCGATCGAACGGGCCGCTTCCAGTTCGCCGCGCGATACCGCGAGCACCGCTGAGCGGTACACCTCGGCCTGATACGCACCGGAGATCATGCCGACGGCCAGCGCGCCGACCACGAACGGCGGCACGCCGACGAAGCCTTCGGCGCCGAACCATTGGCCGACCGTCGTGACAAGCGTCGAGCCGCCGAAGTAGAACAGATAGATGACGAGCAGTTCAGGCACGCCGCGAAACACCGTCGTGTACAGGTCGCCGAGCACGCGCGCAGTCCGGAAACGCGACAGCTTGGCCGCCGCGATCAGTGCGCCGAATACCGCACCCGTTGCCAGCGCCGCGAGCGTCAACGCGACCGTCATCAATGCCGCCAGCAGCAGCACGCCGCCCCAGCCCTCCGGCCCGAAGCCGAGCGTGTCGATCAAAGCCATGCGCTACCCCTCATCATCCACCGCGTCGGATCAACCGAAAGCCGCATCGGCTCAAGGCGTCACGTCGGTCTTGAACCATTTGTCGGAGAGCTTCTTCACGGTGCCGTCGGCAAGCGCGGCGCTGATTGCGGTATCGAACTTCTCCCGCAGGTCGGCGTCCTGCTTGCGGAACGCGAGGCCTTCGCCGGGGCCCCAGATCGGGCCGCCGATCTTCGGTCCCGCCATCGTGACCGACGAGGTTTCTTTCTTGTCCGTGTTCGCAGCGTAGTACGTCACGTCGTCGAACGACGCGTCGATCCGGCCGTTCGCCAGGTCCAGGTCGCGCTCCGGCGACGTCTTGTATACGCGGATCGTCGCGATGTCCTTGAAGCCGTCATTGATGAACTTCGTGTAGACCGTGCCGGACTGGATGCCGATCGTCTTGCCCTTCAGTTGCTTGCGCAACGAGTCGACGGTCGGCTGGTCGGCCTTCGTCACGCCGGTCAGCTTGATCACCGGCGCCGCTGGCGACGCCTTCGGCAGGATCTTCGTGTCGGTTACCGCGAAGGTCGCCGGCGTGGCCGCATAAGGGCGCGAGAACGCGATAATTTTTTCGCGCTCCGGCGTGATCGAGATCGCGTCCATCAGGACGTCGAACTTGCCTGCTTGCAGACCCGGAATCATCCCGTCCCAGTCTTGCGCAACCAGATTGCATTGCACCTTGATGCGCGCGCACAGATTGGCGAGCAGTTCCGGTTCGAAGCCGCCCAGCTTGCCGCCCGGCAGCGTCAGGTTCCACGGCGCGTAGCCGCCTTCGAGCGCGATCGTCACCGTCTTCCATTCCTTCGCCTGCACCGGCGCCGCGGCGATCGCCGCCGCACCGAGCATTGCGCCAACCCAAGCCTTTGCCGACATCGTGCGTTTGACCTTCACGTCGAATCTCCTTTCGTTGCGGGGCATCATCCGGCCGGTCGAACGATTCGGATTGTTTAGTTGACCGGTGAATTTGTATAGACAAGTCTGCCCGATGACAAAAATCATCGCAACAAAAAGCGGCCGAAAATCCGCAGATCCTCGGGTAAGTCCTATGCGACAAGGCCTTTAAGGAGGCGACCAAGACAGATCGGAACGGGAAACGACGAAAAAGATTCGCCACCGCGGTGCGGGCTGTCTAGTCATGTTCACCGAAATGGCTCGCAGCATGCACCTGTATGTGACGCGCTACCAGACGTACGGCACGAACCGATAGCGCACGCGCGCCGCGTAGTCCGCGTAGCCTTCGAGGCCGGCCAGCAGCACGCGCTCTTCGCGCACCGCCCGATAGCCGAGCGCCACGACCAGCAGCGGAACGCATGCAAGCCCCCACCATGAGCCGAGCAGCAGCGGCGTGCCGGCGAGGAACAGAATGGCTGCCGCATACATCGGGTGACGCACGTACGCGTACGGACCAGTATCGCTGACTTTATGGCCGCGCTCGGACTGGATCTTGACGACCGCCGCCGCATAGCTGTTCGCGTGAAACACCGACTGCGTCGCGACGATGCACACGAAGATGCCGAGTGCGCCGCACACGTTCAGCCACAGCGGGACCGCGGACCCGTGGAGGCGCTGCGCGTCGAGGCCGATCAGCACCAGCCAGCCGTACCAGGCGATGCCGGCGCACGCCATGAACCATTTGTCCCAGCGGCTTTGCTGGGCCTGCACCACTGGGCTCAGGCGTTCGGCAAGCAACGCCGGATCGTGGCGCGCGAGCCATAAGCCAACCCAGATCCCAAGCACGCCCACTTCCAGCAGATACAGCCACGCCGCGGTCCACGCGAGCGTGCCGGCGGCCGCGAACAGCACGACGCCCATGCTCGCGAGCCAGGCGACGGTTTGAATGAAGAGCCGCGCGATCATTGCTTCGGTCAGAAACCTTTGAGCGCCGATGTCGCAATCGACGGCACACTGATGCCATGGTTCGATGCGAACTGCACAGCCTGGCTCAACGTCGATGCAAGCGACTGCAATTGCCCCGGCGCGGACTTCGCGATATACGACGCAGCCTGCGCAGTCTGCGGATTTGCGCCCCCTTGCAGCAGCGACGATGGGTTCATCTGCCCGATGCCGCCGAGGCCGGACTGCAGGCTCGAATACTGGCTCACACCCTTGCCGAGCGAGGCAAGACCGTCGGAAAACGCCTGCTTGTCGAGCGGCCCCGACGACGCAGCGCCGCTGCGGCTCGCGAACGCCTGTGTGAGCGTCTGCGACAACGATTGTTGCGTGCTGCCCACCTGCGAAAGCTGGCTTGCAGACGGCGTGCCGGTGAGCAGGCCCGCGGCCTGTTGCGCCTGGCCGGCTGCGCTGCTCAAGCCCATCGCGGAGGCCAGACTCGATTGGCCGGCCAGCACCTGCTGATTCGCGCCGACATAGTTCTGCAGCAGTTGCGTGACGCCGCCTGCTGAAGCAGTACCCGTCGCGGTGTCGGCCGACGATGTATCGCCGCCGCCAATACCTAACTGTTTGAGATTGAGTTGTGCGTGCGACGCCCCACTCGCCAGCATGGCGGCGCTCGCGAGCAGCGTGGCGGAAACCATGCGTTTATTCATGCTGCACCTCCAGATCGGGATTTTCCTGACAACCGTCCGCTTCGACAACAGGGCGCAGACGGCGTTCGACGCGCGGCCCTGTGCGTTATCGACAGTCTGCTCCTGGAAAGACTCACCGACCCTGGAAAACGCATTACTCCGGCAACACTTCGCCTTTCGTTTCCGGCGCGAACGGAATGAGGAACAACCCGACCACGAA
>DASXXR010000042.1:0-4961 GCA_036502945.1 Paraburkholderia sp.
GTGGGAAGGCATCTCGCGCCGTTACCCGTCGGGCACGCGTCTGTTCGGTAAGGTCACCAACATTACGGATTACGGCGCATTCGTCGAAGTGGAGTCGGGCATCGAAGGCCTCGTCCACGTGTCGGAAATGGACTGGACGAACAAGAACGTTGCACCGTCGAAGGTCGTGCAACTGGGCGACGAAGTCGAAGTCATGGTTCTCGAAATCGACGAAGACCGCCGCCGTATCAGCCTCGGCATGAAGCAATGCAAGCCGAATCCGTGGGATGACTTCAGCCGCAACTTCAAGAAGGGCGACAAGCTGCAGGGCGCGATCAAGTCGATCACCGACTTCGGCGTGTTCATCGGCCTGCCGGGCGGCATCGACGGTCTGGTTCACCTGTCGGATCTGTCGTGGAGCGAAACCGGCGAAGAAGCCGTCCGCAAGTACAAGAAGGGCGACGAAGTGGAAGCGATCGTGCTCGGCATCGACGTCGAGAAGGAACGCATTTCGCTGGGTATCAAGCAGCTCGAAGGCGACCCGTTCAGCAACTTCGTTGCAATGAACGACAAGGGTTCGACGGTTGACGGTGTGGTCAAGTCGGTTGACGCGAAGGGTGCTGTGGTGACCCTGACGGCTGACGTCGAAGGCTACCTGCGCGCTTCGGAAATCGCACAAGACCGCGTCGAAGATGCTCGCAACGTGCTGAAGGAAGGCGACAAGGTCAATGCGATGATCATCAACATCGACCGCAAGTCGCGTGGCATCAACCTGTCGATCAAGGCGAAGGATTCGGCTGAGCAGCAGGAAGCGATCCGCGGCCTCGCGTCCGACAACAGCGCGGCAGCAACCGGCACGACGAATCTCGGCGCGCTGCTGAAGGCCAAGCTCGACGGCCAGAACCAGTAAGCCTTAAGGGGTCTGCTGCAGTATGACCAAATCGGAATTGGTCGCCCAGCTGGCAACGCGATTTCCGCAGCTTGTGTTGAAAGATGCGGATTTCGCGGTGAAGACGATGCTCGATGCGATGTCGGAGGCGCTTGCCAACGGCCATCGCATTGAAATTCGCGGCTTCGGCAGCTTCGGCCTGAATCGTCGTCCTTCCCGCGTCGGGCGTAACCCGAAGTCGGGCGAGAAAGTGCTGGTGCCTGAGAAGTACGTGCCGCATTTCAAGCCAGGCAAGGAATTGCGCGAGCGGGTTGACCGGCGTGCGGGCGAGCCGTTGAAAGACGAAGGGCCGGACGACGATCAGTAACTACCGGTTCTGCGCAGGTGCGACCGGCCCATTGCGCGCGTAGTTGGCGCGCCACGCAAGTCGAAGATCGATCGCCGGTGGCGAGGCCAGACAGACGGCAAAGACCAGAAAAGCGCCCTTGGGCGCTTTTTTTTCGCTCAGACCTGACGCATGCCCGCGTCGGCGCAGGCCACCGCGCCGGGCGTGTACGGCGGCAAGCGAGGTTGTGCACATGCTTTCCACGCTTGCGCGCACCGGCAGGCGGTTCATTTACAATACGGGTCACTTCGGCGCGGGCAAACACCGTGGCGCGACGCGTCATCAGGCCGGCGTCATCCCGCAACCGCCGTCAAGAGGACCTTAAATGAAATTTATCGTCTGGTTGATCCGCGTGCTGGTGTTCGTGCTGCTGCTTGTGCTTGCACTCTCCAACACGCAAACCGCCACGTTGAATTTCCTCGCCGGTTATGCGTGGCCAGCGCCGTTAATTCTGATCGGACTTGCGTTTTTTGCCGTAGGCTTGCTGGCGGGGCTGGTGTCGTCGCTGCCGGGGCTGTTTCGCTTGCGGCTCGAGAATGGCCGCCTGAAGCGCGAACTGCGTGTCGCGCGTGAGACGCCGGTGCCTGTCGAAGAACCGCCGCTGCCGCCGCTGATTTAGGCTTCTACCCATCGCGCGCCGACTGCGCGCGGCTTTCGTTTCTGCACTCCCACTCATTCGCATGGATCTAGACTTCTGGTGGCTGCTTGTCATACCGATCGCGTTTGCATTCGGTTGGGTGGCCGCGCGCTACGACCTCAAGACGCTGCTGTCCGAAAGCGCCAATCTGCCGCGTTCGTATTTTCGCGGCCTCAACTTCCTGCTCAACGAACAGCCCGATCAGGCGATCGATGCGTTCATCGAAGTCGTCAAACTCGACCCGGAAACGATCGAATTGCATTTCGCGCTCGGCAACCTGTTCCGCCGCCGTGGCGAGACGGACCGCGCGATTCGCGTGCATCAGAATCTGCTTAGCCGCGCCGATTTGCCGGTCAACGAACGGGATCACGCGTTGTTCGAATTGGGCCAGGATTTTCTGAAGGCGGGCTTGCTCGATCGTGCCGAAGAGACGTTCCGGCTGTTGCAGACGGGCGACTATGCGCTCGGCGCACAACGCGCGTTGTTGACGATCTACGAGATTGAGAAGGACTGGAACAAGTCGATCGACGCGGCGCGACGCCTCGAGACGATGGGCGCCGAGTCGCTCGACAAGGAAATCGCGCAATTTCACTGCGAACTCGCGCAGGAAGCGCTGCAGCGGAAAGACCCCGCCGATGCGCATCGGCAACTCGAACTCGCATTGCGAGCCAATCCGCAGAATGTGCGCGCGACGATTCTGTTCGGCGACGTCGACGCGGCCGCCGGCGCTTACGCCGACGCGATCGCGCATTGGCGGCGCGTCGAGGAGCAGAACGCGACCTATTTGCCGCTCGTCGCCGAGAAGTTGATGAAGGCGTATGAAATGCTGGGCCGCCAGGAAGACGGCGCGGATCTGCTGGTGGAGTGGGTCGACCGCTATCCGTTGAACGATCTGCTCGACGTCGGGTATCAATATGTCGCCGCGCTGCGCGGACCGGACGCGGCGCATGCGCTCGCGCGCGCGCAGATGCAGAAGTCGCCGAATCTGGCCGGCATGACCCGGCTGCTCGAAGCGCAGCAGGCGAAGGCCGAAGAGCCGAGGCGCAGCGAACTGGAATTGATGCGCACGCTGATCCGGCAGCGCACCAAAAATCTGCCGCGGTATACGTGCCAGAATTGCGGTTTCCGGGCCCGATTGTTCTATTGGCAGTGCCCGGGCTGCAGCGGCTGGGAAACCTACGCGCCGCGCCGGGTCGAGCCGATCACGGCGTCGAGCTGACCGAAAACAGAGCGCAGGCATCGAACCTCAGCTAACGAACGATGCCCGGCGCGAAGCCGGGCATCACCGCCGGAACCTACTACCGGGAAGCGTATGAAAATCACTATCATCGGCACGGGTTATGTCGGCCTCGTCACCGGCGCGTGTCTTGCGGAAGTCGGCAACGACGTGTTCTGTCTGGATGTCGATCCGCGCAAAATCGGGATCCTGAACAGCGGTGGCGTGCCGATTCACGAGCCGGGCCTGCGCGAAATGATCGCGCGTGTGCGCGCCGCCGGGCGCATCATCTTTTCGACGGATATCGAAGCGAGCGTGAAACACGGCGACGTGCAGTTCATCGCGGTCGGCACGCCACCCGATGAAGATGGCTCCGCGGATCTTCAATACGTGCTGGAAGCGGCGCGCAACATCGGTCGCCATATGAACGGCTTCAAGGTGATCGTCGACAAGTCGACGGTCCCGGTCGGCACCGCGGCGCGCGTGCACGAAGTCGTGAACAACGAACTCGCGGCGCGCGGCCTCGTGAACCACCCGCAGCACCGCTTTTCCGTCGTGTCGAACCCCGAGTTCCTGAAGGAAGGCGCGGCGGTCGACGACTTCATGCGTCCCGACCGCATCGTGATCGGCGGCGACAACGACGTGCCCGGCGAAAAGGCCCGCGAACTGATGAAGCGGCTGTACGCGCCGTTCAACCGCAATCACGAGCGTACGATGTACATGGACGTGCGCTCGGCCGAGTTCACGAAATACGCGGCCAACGCGATGCTCGCGACGCGCATCTCGTTCATGAACGAAATGGCGAATCTGGCCGAACGCGTCGGCGCGGACATCGACGCGGTGCGGCGCGGCATCGGCTCCGATCCGCGCATCGGCTATCACTTTCTGTATGCGGGCGTCGGCTACGGCGGCTCGTGCTTCCCGAAGGACGTGCAGGCGCTGATCCGCACCGGCAGCGAATCGGGTCACAGCCTGCGCATTCTCGAGGCCGTCGAGGAAGTGAATCACGAACAGAAGGAAGTACTGGTGCGCAAGATCACGCAGACGCTCGGCGACGATCTGACCGGCCGCACATTCGCGGTCTGGGGGCTCGCGTTCAAGCCCAATACGGACGACATGCGCGAGGCGCCGAGCCGCCGCGTGATCGCCGCGCTGCTCGCGCGCGGCGCGACGGTGCGCGCGTACGACTCGGTCGCGCTCGACGAAGCGCGCCGCGTGTTCGCAATCGACCTGAACGATGCGCCGGAGCAGCGCGAGCGTCTGCACTTCTCGAACACTCAGGATGAAGCGCTGGCGGGTGCCGATGCGCTCGTGATCGTGACGGAGTGGAAGGCGTTCAAGAGCCCGGATTTCGCCCATTTGAAATCGGTACTGAAGTCGCCGTTGATCTTCGATGGCCGTAATCTGTATGAACTGGACGCGATGACCGAACTAGGCATCGATTATCACTCGATTGGACGCCCCCATGCCCAAGCAACTGACCACGCCGACCGTGCGTGAATCGATCGTCGACAACGCCACGCCGGTGCCGGAAGCGGGCGTCGTGCCGCGCGCACGGCTTGCGGGCGCGCGCGTGCTGGTGGTCGGCGATGTGATGCTCGACCGCTACTGGTTCGGCGACGTGAACCGCATTTCGCCTGAAGCGCCGGTGCCGGTCGTGCACGTGCAGCGGCAGGAAGACCGTTTGGGCGGCGCGGCGAACGTCGCGCGCAATGCGGTGGCGCTCGGCGCGAAGGCGGGGCTGTTGTGCGTCGTCGGCCACGACGAGCCCGGCGAGCGGATCGTGCAACTGCTCGGCGACAGCGGCGTCGATCCGTATCTGGAGCGCGACCCCGCACTGCCGACCACGATCAAG
>DASXXR010000043.1:0-4012 GCA_036502945.1 Paraburkholderia sp.
CCCGCGGCTGAAATGCTGTTCAAGGCGAAGCTTCAGGACAGCCCCGCAACGCCGATCACGTTTCATTCGGCGGGTATCCGCGCAATCGATGGCGACGTCATGGACCCGGTGATGCGGCGCCTGCTCGAGGAGAAGGGCATCGAAGCCGGCGAGCATCACGCGCGGCGTCTGAACGGCCGCCTCGTGCGCGATGCGGATCTCGTGCTCGTGACCGAGCAGCGACAAGTGAAGGCCGTCGAAGCGCTAGACCCGGCCGCGCGCGGCAAGGTCTATCCGCTCGGCAAATGGGCGGGCTCCGACGTAACCGACCCGCACGGGCGCGAAGAAAGCGAATACCGCGAAAGCCTTGTGCTAATCGAGCACCTTGTCGTGGGATGGCTTAACAAAATATGCTGAAACGAAATACCGCCATGACAAAACTTGGTAATACGGAATTCCTGAGTGTGATCTCGAACACACCGCTGATCGCGCTGGACCTGATCCTTTATGACGAGCAGGACCGCTATCTGCTCGGACGGCGCGTGAATCGGCCCGCGCAAGGTGCATGGTTCGTCCCCGGCGGCCGCGTACGCAAGGACGAACGTCTCGACGACGCGTTCGCACGCCTTGCGCGCGAAGAACTGGGCCTGCATGACCTGGATCGCTCCGAGGCCGAACTGATCGGCGTCTATGAGCACTTCTACGACGACAACTTCAGCGGCAAGGACGGCATATCGACGCACTACATCGTGCTCGGCTATCGCTTCGGCTTGCCCCAGCGCCTGCCCGATCTGCCGCTCGACCAGCATTCGGATTACCGCTGGGCGAGCGCCGAGCATATCGCGCTCGACGAATCGGTTCACGAGAACAGCCGCGCCTACTTCGTGAGAGAGGCGTGACCGCATAAAGGCAGCGAGGCGCCTAAGCGCCCCTTGACTCTGCTATTCCGCCTTGCCGCGCTGCACAAGCACGACACGTGCGCATCAGGCTGTACCGCTCCCTTCAGCGCGCATCGCGCAGCCCGTCGCGGATCGCGCGCCAGATGCGCGGCACGATCCGGAGTCCCGCGGTCATGCCGGGATCGAAGTAGTGCACGATCAGCGTACGGCGTTCGCCTTGCTCGACATGAAGATTCGCATGCCGCGTGACGAAGCCGTTGAACGCATAGACGTTGCCCGGCACGCACTCGATCCGATCGCAGCGTTGCCGCGAGAGATCGCGCCAGGTCTGTGCGCGACGCGCCGCGAGCGGCAGGCGGCGCAACGCGATCAGCCAGACCTTGGCCAGCACGTTGGTCACCGCCGACAACTGGTGGCGTGGCTGGCGGTAGATGATCAGATCGCCGTTTTCCTCGGCGTCGTGAGCCGACCGTAGCGGAATCAGCAGCGTGAGGATATGCGAGTCGTAGTGCCGCAGATGGCTCTGAGCGGGCAGACTCCGGTTCACGCAACGCAATACGTAAAGCGGTTCGCCATCGGTCATCAGCCCCTTCTGTGCGGCCCAGCGTTGCGAGTTGGCGCGGGTCTGCCGTTCGACGCGCCGGAACCCGCCGTGCTGCCGGAGCAGTTCGACGACGCGCGCGGTCGTCTGCGTCGCGCGCCGGCCGTCGGGCGGTTGCCAGGTGTCGCGCGTCTCGTCGATGATCGCATTGATTTGTTCGAGCAGGATGCGTGGCACCACGCCCTCGAACAGGCGGATGCCAGGCGGCACGATATCGATATCGTCCTCAAGCATCGTCGGATACTCCACGGAGAGCCGCCTTGCAACGCGGCAGGTCTGAACGAAAGCGGTCGCGCGGCCGGACCTCTGTGCGAACTGATCAAAGGTCGCGCTGACGCAGCCCGAGCGCGCCACCCGCCGCTTCGATATCGGCGCAGCGCGCGCGCAGAGTCGCCTCGAACTCGCTGAGCACGCTTTCGCGCGAGAGCGCGGCGAGCGCATAGTCGCGGCCCGCGCGGCCGAGGCGCTCGCGCCGTAGCGGATCCGCCGCAAGGGCAACGATCGCGGCAATGAGCGGTTCGAGCGCTTCGGGCGGCACGACGACACCGCGCGGGGCAACCGTGCTGAACAGTTCGGTACCTTCGTGGGCCATCGCGATCACGGCACGGCCGCTCGCGAGCATGCCGGTCAGCTTGGACGGCATCACGAGGTCGGCCGCATCGGCGCGCTGCGGCAGCACGTGGATGTCAGCGAGATTGAGCAGTTCGTTGAGCTTGTCCATCGGCTGCAACGGGATAAAGCGGGTGTTCGGCAGATCGCCGCATACGGCGGTCAGGCCGTCTTTCGCCGGTCCTTCGCCGCAGAACACGAAGACGAGATCGCGGCGCGCGGCGAGCGAAGCCGCGGCGGTTGCGAGCACGTCGAGTCCCTGCTTGGCGCCCATATTGCCCGAGTAGAGCACGACGGTCGCGTCGGCGGGAATGTCGAGTTCACCCCTGAGCGGGATCTTCGCACCGGCCTCCGAGTCGAGCGGATGAATCGCCGACGTATCGACCCAGTTCGCGAAATGAACGACCTTGTCGCGCGGCACGCCTTTGCCCAACGCATGTTCGATCATCTTCGCGGAGATCGTCGAGACGGTGTCGAAACGACGCAGCAGACTGCGTTCAATCGCAAGGGCCATGCGCTTGCGCCAGTTGCCCTTGAGCATGCCGAGCTTGAACGCTGCATCGACTTCATAGTCCTGCACGTGCAGCCATGCATGCGCACCGCTCAGCCGCGCAACGAGCCAGCCGGCCGGCGCGTTGAGCAGGCTCGGCGCGATACTGAGCACGGCGTTCGGCCGCCAGAAAACATGCCGCAGCATGACCGGAAAGCTCGAGAGCGCGAAGCTTGCGAGATGCACAAGGCGGCGCGCGCCCTTGGGCCGGGCCGGCACCCAGAGCGGGGCGCGCCAGATACGCACGCCATCGCTCCGCTCCTTCGCATAGCGGCTCGACGAGAAACCGGGCGCCACCTGCCACGCGGGATAGTAGGGCGGTGCGCAGACCACGCGCACATCGTGGCCGGCGGCGGCGAGCGACGCGGCCATGTCGGCGGTGTAGCGGCCGATCCCTGTGAGTTCCGGCGCGTAGTTGATGCCGTAGACAAGAATCTTCATGGGACCTCGCGATGTGTCGACGCAAGACGCATTGCGTACGAACGGCATCTTGCCCGCGCCGCATCACAAGATGTACGCCAGGATATCGCCGTGTCCCGCCAATCGCGAAGCTTGCGTTCTCGAGCCGCTTGACAGCGCCAAACTACCGCCGCTATCCGCCAAAAAAATTAATGCGCTTGCGTTGGGTTTCGCCGGGGCGTTTTACTGCTGTTACACAACTCCACCATTCACTTGCGAGATCTCAATGTCGAAGACCGCGTTGATCACAGGTATCACGGGCCAGGACGGTTCGTACCTTGCAGAATTCCTCCTGTCGAAGGGTTATATCGTTCACGGCATCAAGCGGCGCACTTCGCTGTTCAATACGGACCGCATCGACCACCTCTACCATGCGCCCCAGGAGGAAGGTCGTCGTTTCATCCTGCACCATGGCGAGATGACGGATTCGTCGAGCCTGATCCGCATCATCCAGGCCGTGCAGCCCGACGAGATCTACAACCTCGCGGCCCAGAGCCATGTGGCGGTGTCGTTCGAGGAACCCGAGTACACCGGCAATGCCGACGGCCTCGGTACGCTGCGCATCCTCGAGGCGATCCGCCTGCTCGGCCTCACGAAGAAGACGCGCTTCTACCAGGCGTCGACGTCCGAGCTGTACGGTAAGGTCCAGGAAATTCCGCAGAAGGAAACCACGCCGTTCTATCCGCGCAGCCCGTACGCGGTCGCAAAGATGTACGCGTACTGGATGACGGTCAACTATCGCGAAGCCTATGGCATGTATGCCTGCAACGGCATCCTGTTCAACCATGAATCGCCGCTGCGCGGCGAGACCTTCGTCACGCGCAAGATCACGCGCGCGCTGGCCCGGATCTCGCTCGGCCTGCAGGACCGCCTCTATCTCGGCAATCTCGATTCGCTGCGCGACTGGGGTCATGC
>DASXXR010000044.1:0-8869 GCA_036502945.1 Paraburkholderia sp.
GCGCTGCACGAGCGTCGAGAACTTCGTGCCGATTTCGTTCTGGCCCTGGCCCGCCACTTCGTGGTGGTGCACTTCGACCGGAATGCCGATCTGCTCGAGCAGCAGACACATTTCCGAGCGGATGTCCTGGAACGAATCAACTGGCGGAACCGGGAAGTAGCCGCCCTTCGGGCCCGGACGATGGCCGGTGTTGCCGCCTTCGAATTCCTTGCCCGACGACCACGGTGCTTCTTCCGAGCCGATCTTCACGAAGGTGCCCGACATGTCCGTGTGCCACTGCACCGAGTCGAAAATGAAGAATTCCGGCTCCGGACCGAAGAACGCCGTGTCGCCCAGACCCGTGCTCTTCAGATACGCTTCAGCGCGCTTCGCGAGCGAACGCGGATCGCGCTCGTAGCCCTTGCCATCGGCCGGTTCGATGACGTCGCAGGTCAGCACGAGCGTCGATTCTTCGTAGAACGGGTCGATGAAGGCGGTGTCCGCATCCGGCACGAGCAGCATGTCCGATGCTTCAATACCCTTCCAGCCTGCAATGGAAGAGCCGTCGAACGCATGGCCGCTCTCGAACTTGTCGTCGCCGAATGCCGACACCGGTACCGACACGTGCTGTTCTTTACCGCGCGTATCGGTGAAACGGAAGTCGACAAACTTGACGTCCTCGTCCTTGACGAGTTGCATGACGTCGGCCACGGATTTACTCATAACCTATCTCCTGGATTAACGAATTCGGCGGATTCAGCCGCCGCCCAATCTAGCTGACCCGACCCCGCGCGTCTACTGCGTTTCGCTAAGCTTAATCTTTCGGACAGCGCAGGATGAGTCGAACGGCACCGATAAAAGCAGCTTTTGTGCCACCCATGCGCCAATTCGGCGCAACGCCTAACGGCGCGCGCCTTTGCCGGGAATCACAGCGCCGTTCGGGCAGACGATGCGCAATCTCGGGTAGATGCAGAGCACCATTGCTGTGCGCGCCCCATGTGCGCCCCCGCTTAAATCCTAAATTTGGTGCATTCCGCCGATTTTGCACCTTTCTGGCGCGGAAGAGGCGGCCCGATCTGAATCATGTTCAACATTCCTCAAGGAGGCGCGCGGCATCCGCGGCGCGCTAAAATATCCCTTTGGTCGTAAGGAGACAGGCTGTCATGAGCACGCTCGAACAGTTGTACGCGCAGGCCGAAAAACACCGGCTCGAAAACCAGTTGCCGTACGCGGGAGCATTGTCGCCCGCCGAGGCATTCGAGCTTCTCCAACTCGATCCGCGCACCCGTCTCGTCGACGTGCGCACGCGTGCCGAGCTCGATTGGGTCGGCCGGCCCGTGATCGGCGACGGTCAATATGCGCATATCGAATGGACACGCTATCCGGGCGGCGTGCCGAACCCCGAATTCATCGATCAGCTTCGCCAGTTCGCAACGCCCGACACGCCCGTGCTGCTGTTATGCCGCAGCGCTGCGCGCTCGAAACTCGCCGCCGTCGCGGCAACCCAGGCCGGGTTCACGAAGGCCCTCGATCTGCTCGAAGGCTTCGAAGGCGACAAGGACAGCCAGGGGCATCGGAAGACGGTGTCGGGTTGGTGTTTTCGCGGCTTGCCGTGGATCGGCGCGTAAGCCGCTGACCGGCGACCGGCACGCTTCCCGACCAGAAGCGTGCCGCACGGCGTGTGGAAACGCGGCCGGCGAATTCAGCCGCGCGGCTTCGCCGGCACCGCCGTTTCCGGCTCGACGATATCGCCGCCAAGCAGATGCACGCCCTCGCGCAATTTGACGAACGCTGCCGCTACCGCTTCCGGCTCGCCCTTCACGCCCAGGTCGATGTGACGCCGGGCGTAGATACCGCCCCGCTCCGCGTCGCCGACGCTCGGCAAGCTGAACACTCGCACACTCGGAAAGTCATGCTCGATCTTTTCCATCAGCGGCGTCAGCGTCGATTCCGGCAGTTCGAACACCAGCAGTGATTTTTCCGCATGCGGTGTTGCGTGATGCAGAGGCGCGTACTTCGTATCGAGCACCCATTCGATCATCGGCCACGCCATCACCGGAAAGCCCGGCACGAAATGATGGTCGCCGACCGAGAAGCCCGGAATCTTGTTGTAGCCATTCGGAATGATCGACGCGCCGCGCGGATACGTGCCCATGTTGAGCCGATGCAGGTTTTCCGGCGAATCGTAATTGAGCGGCGCGGGCGAATTGGCCGGATGCATCTCGAGAATACGCTCGCGGATCAGCACTGCCGCTTCCTGATGCAATTCCAGCGGCACCGCGAGCGCCGCGGCCGCGCACTGGCGCGTGTGATCGTCCGGCGTCGCGCCGATGCCGCCCGTCGAAAACACGACGTCGCCGGTCGCGAACGTGCGGCGCAGCGTTGCCGTAATGCGCGCGGGATCGTCGCCGATGTATTCAGCCCAGGCGAGCGCCAGCCCGCGCGCGCCAAGAAGCTCGATAACCTTCTGCAGATGCTTGTCGACGCGCCTGCCCGACAGGATTTCGTCGCCGATAATGATGACGCCAAATGCCATTGCCGCCTCGCAGTAATGAAGTCTCAGGGTAAAGATCAGTAGGGAACCGGCGCCGTGCTGCGCGGCGCGTGTTCCTCCGCGCGCAGACGCTGCAGCGCGCGCAGGCAGTAGTAGCCGAACCAGAGCGCCGAAAAAACGAGGATGAACGTGTAGATCCAGATTGTCGCGGCGGTCATGACGGGAAACAGCACGATAAGCCACACCGACGACACCCATAGCAACGTGGGCAGCGAGCCGAGCAGCCCGCTCGCGACGCCGATCAGCAGCAGCGGCAAACGGTGCCGCCGCACGAGGATGCGCCGCTCCTCGATACTCGCATGCGCCGCGAGCGCGTCATAGGTCATCACGCGGTACGTGAGCCAGCCCCACAGCAGCGGCGGAATCAGCGCGAAGAACGGCGGGATCAGCCACAGCGGCAACGTGATGACGAGCACGACCAGGCACACAAAGGTGGTCCAGAGCGAATGCACAAGACTGCCGTACCAGGTGCCGCCGTGCCGCATTTCGAGGCTCGGGAACTGGCGCGCGGACAAATGCCTGATGACGGCGGGCATCGACAGCGTCGCGATCAGCAGCAGCACGGATACGACGATCAGCGGAATCGCGACTGCAATCACGATGAATGGCGCGATCGCCGCATGCAGCGACGAAAAGCCCAGCCAGTCGAAGAGACGATACAGCGTGGTCGTGAACGGCCAGTCTTCGAGCCAGCCGCGCGTCGCGCCGATCAGCGCCTGCCACGAAAACCACAAGATCACGCCCCACACGACCGCCGCCGCCGCGAACGGGATGAAAGTCAGCCAGAGCATGCGCGGATGGAGCGCGCTCGCCAGCGCCCGTCCGAACGAACGCAACAGATCATTCATGCGAATGCGTGGTGCCGGTGAATGAAGCGTTGGAAGGAAGAAAAACCGCAGAACACGGGGTTAGGATAAACCACACCGCGCGCCACCGGCAAAAGGGGGACTGGAGGGCCGCCGGCAAGCGGCATCGCGCTACGCCGGACTGGATAGCTGAAAGAATGCGATGAACAGACGGGAGGCGCGCTCAGACCGCGGCGGTGTCGTTGCCGGGCGTACGCCGCTTGGGCGCAAGCCGCTTCGAGATGCGTACAAACGCGAGCCAATGCTGCGCCCAGAAGCCGTCGCCATACCGATGGCCATCGAGCTGATCGCGAATGCCGGTCGGCTCCATTTCGCGGCTCCACGATACGCTGCGAAACAGCATGTCCCACCACGGAAACAGCACGCCGAAATTGCAACCGTACTTCAGGCCCTCGTGGCCATAACCGATCGCATGATGCCGGCGGTGGAACGTCGGGCTGACCAGCAACCGCTCGCCGAGCCAGCCGAAGTAAAGGCGGATGTTCGCGTGCTGAACGCTCTGCGCAAGGTTCGTGATCGCAACCAGCACGACGAACTGCGACGGCGGCACGCCGATGAACAGCGCAATGACCGCGAAGAAACACGCTTGCATCAGATCGTCGAGCAGATGATTGCGGTCGTCGGCCCACAGCGACATCTGGCGCTGGCTGTGATGAACCGCATGCAATTCCCACCAGATGCCGATCCGGTGCTGGCCGCGGTGATACCAGTAACCGGCGAAATCCAGCACCAGCAGGTAGATCGCGAACGTGACGAGCGGCTGGGTGGTGACGCCGGGCCACAGGTTGTCGATTTCGATGTTCGCGATATTGTGCAGCCGCAGCCACCCCTGCACGCCGTCGAAAAACGGCTGCAGCGCGAAGAAGAAAAACAGGTTCAGGATGCCGAGCTTGGCGATCCACGTGTACAGCACGTCGACCCGCACCGCCTTGCGGTTATGCCACTGCTCGACTGGGCGCAACGCTTCGAGCGGGCGCAGGATCGCATACATCGCCAGCACTTCGAAGACGCCGACGATGACCCAATACAGGCTGTCGTAGGTGTCTTCGTCGTAGCCCATCAGATCGAAGTGAAACAGCAGCGGCTGCACGACATTGACGTACAGCACGGTCTGCGCGGCCGACACGAAGTTATCGAGCGTGGAGAAGATCAGATGGAACATGATGCTCACTGTGCGTCAACCTCTTGTCTGCCGCCGCCCGCTTCACGCGCCGTTCGGCGACGTAACCGGCGCGCGGTCGAAGAAATAGATGCCGTGCGGAGAACGGCCAACGGCGATGGTCTGAATCAGCTTGCGCGTCGACAAATCGATAATACCCACATGCTTCGCGAAGCGGAACGTCACCCACAGATACTTCTTGTCGGCCGAAAGCTCCATGTCGTCGGGACCGGGCAACAGGCCGGTGATATCGCCGACATTGGTCAGCGTTTCTTCGTCGATGATGCTGATCGTGTTCGCGACGCGGTTCGACACCGCGACATGCCGCCCGTCCGCAAGCGACCGGAAGTTGTGCGCGCCCTTGCCGGTGGGGATCGTCTTCACGATTTTCTGGTTCTTCCAGTCCACCACCGCGACGTAATCGGCGCCCGTCATGCCGACGAGCAGATACTTCTCGCCCGGCGTCATCCACAGGCCGGCCGGCACCTTGCCGAGCTTCATCTTCCATTTGACGGTTTGGGTCGGCAGATCGATTGCCGCGAGCTCGCCCGATACCTGCAGCGTGACGAACACCGTTTTGCTGTCCGCATTGAACGCCATATGGCTCGGCATCACGGCAAGCGGCAACCGCTTCGCGAGCGTCAGGTCGTGGCCGTCATAGTGATAGATGTCGAGCCGGTCGAGCCGCAGCCCGGTCGTGACGAGCCACTTGCGATCCGGAGAAAAGCCGATTTGGTACGGATCTTCGATATTTTCCACCCAGCGCTGCACCTTGCCGGATTTCGGGTCGACAAACAGCAGATTGTTCGACACCGAGTTCGCGACGATCAACGATGAGTTGTCGGGCGTCGCCATCAGGTGATGCGGTTCCTTGCCGGTGGGCACGGTGTCGACCACTTGCCGCGTTGTTTCGTCGATCAGGCTCAACGTCGCTTCGCCGGAATTAAGCACGATCACGTTGTTCGCGTGGACTGCCGGGGAAAAGAAGGCTGCCGCCGCGACGAGCGCCACGCCCGCTGCAAACGTGCTGGTCAAGCCGGGAAGGGAAAATTTGTGCATGAAAACTCACATCGGAAGACAACCGCCATTGTAGAACGTTTGCGGCAGCCGACGGTTGACGTAAATCGCAGATTCGTCAGATGCGGCGCGTGGCCGCAACACCTGGCCGCGGGGCTTGCAGTTGCAGAGAAAGTGAGCTGGCAACGTTGATTTCCGATTTCATTATATCGGTCGCAGTTGTTTATCTTAACTTGGACGCAGATGACACCGATATCAACTCGTCATTTGTTATGGCGATCTTAAAAACAGAATACCAATTTCCTGGAATAAAAGAAGTTTCCTATAACGATTATCCACCGTTTATTTAAGAGTTAACTCATATCCTCAATCGGCCCCGGTGCCGAGAATTGCTTCTCCCTACCACTTGTTTGTTCACCAGCGATATCAGCGCGGATGTATTGATAGTCGAGCACACGTTCAAATCACTGTGGAGTCGGAAAAATCCGATTTCCAGCGTTTCGTACGACACGCGTTTCAGATCATTAATCGTTCTCATGCTGTTCGCACACATCAAATTCTGGGAGTTTCTGAGGCATGAGGCATTCTAATAAGGCGGTTTCGAACAAAATAATCAAGCAGGGCAAATCGGCGTCGTTGACCCCGTTCGGATACAAGAACCGGTCTTCGCAACGCGTGTCGCGCACGTTGACCCTCGCGCAAATGGCACTGGCGGGCATGGTGCTGCTCAGCGCAACGCTGCCCAGCCGCGCCGCAGGCACGGCGCCACAGTTCTACTTCGACGCGGACGGCTCGCGGGACGGCACCGACGACGCGCTCACGCTGCCTGCCAGCCGGTCGGTCGCAGCCGGCCCGAACGCGCGCGCGATGGGAGCGGCGTCGGTCGCGATCGGGAATCGGACGGCCGCCACCGACTGGGGCACGATTGCCATCGGCAACAGCGCAAGCGCTGTCGCCTATAACGCGATCGCGCTCGGCGAGAACGCAATCGCCAGCGGCAACGGTGCGTTTGCCGGCGGTGTATCAGCGCTAGCCGACCACTTTGCGACCGCGGTGGGCGCGTATTCGATCGCGCTTGGCGACACGTCTTCGGCATTCGGCGCGTCGACGCTTGCAACCGGCACCGGCGCCGCCGCGTTCGGTGCGGGCGCGCGCGCAACGAACAACGGCGCGCTGGCGGGCGGGTACCTGTCCGAAGCGTCAGGCTTCGGCGCGATTGCGGTGGGTGACAGCGCCAAGGCTTCCGGCTTTCGGTCGGTGGCAGTCGGCAACGGCTCGCGCGCCACGGGCGAGCGTGCGCTCGCAGCCGGCGCGTTTTCGAACGCAGTCGATGACGCAACCGCGGTGGGCACGTCCGCCGCGGCCATGCAAACCGGCGCGACGGCTTTTGGCGTCAGTGCTGTGGCCAACGGCATTCAGGCGGCGGCGATCGGCAATCTTGCGAATGCCACGGGCAACGGCAGCTTCGCGGCGGGTGCGCTTGCGAGCGCAGTCGATGACGCAACGGCGGTCGGCACTTCCGCGTCGGCCACACAAGCCGGCGCGACGGCAATTGGCGTCAGCGCCGTCGCCAACGGCATTCAGGCGGTGGCGATCGGCAATCTTGCGAATGCTGCAGGTAGCGGAAGCTTTGCAGCCGGCGCACTTTCGAACGCAGTCGATGACGCAACCGCGGTCGGCACTTCCGCGTCGGCCACACAAGCCGGCGCGACGGCCGTTGGTTTCAGCGCCGCAGCGGATGGCGTTCACGCGACGGCGATCGGCAATCTTGCAAGTGCTGCGGGCAATGGCAGCTTCGCAGCCGGCGCGCTTTCAACTGCGGCGGACGAAGCCACCGCTGTCGGCGCCTACGCGCGCGCTACCGGCAGGACGTCGCTCGCGCTTGGCAGCAACGCGTACGCGTCGCATGACAACAGCGTCGCGCTCGGCGCGGGTTCCGCAACGCGAGTCGGTGCGCAAAGCGGTTACGCCGCATACAGTTTGTCGGTCCCGCAAACTTCGCAAGGCGAAGTCAACGTCGGCAACCGCACCCTCTCCGGCGTCGCCGCCGGCGCAGACGATCAGGACGCGGTGAACGTCGCGCAGCTAAAAGCAGTCGACAGCAAGGTGGACATCGCCGCGGCAAAGCTCGACAACGCGCTCACGTACGACCGCAATCCGGACGGCTCCGCCAATCACAACGGCATGACGCTGGCGGGCGACACGGTAAGCGGCGGCACGGCCATCCACAACGTCGCCGATGCGCGAGACGCACACGATGCCGTCAATCTCGGCCAGCTTGCCACGCTAATCGGCAGCGCGGTCGCGGATATCTCCATCAACACAGCCAATCCGTTCTTCGGCGCTGAAGGGAATCCGGCCGGCGAACCGGCACTGGCGAGCGGCACGCACTCAGTCGCCGCCGGAGCGAACGCGCAGGCAAGCGGTCCGAACGCAACCGCAATCGGCGCGAATTCGAACGCGAGCGGCAATAACGCCACCGCACTCGGCGCATCGGCGAGCGTCAGCGCCGATAACTCGGTCGCGCTCGGCTATGGTTCGGTGGCTGACCGTGCGAACAGCGTGTCGGTCGGCGTAGCCGGTCAGGAACGGCAAATCACGCATGTCGCCCCCGGCGTGCAGGGCACGGACGCGGTGAACCTGAATCAGTTGAATCAGTCGATCGGCGGCGCACTCAGCGAGGCAAACAGCTACACCGACGACAAAGTCCGCTCCGCGCGCCGCGATGCCTACGGGGGCACCGCCGCTGCGCTGGCCGTCGCGGGCTTGCCGCAAGCTGTGCTGCCCGGCCGCGGCATGGTCGCCATTGCCGGCGGAACCTATGGCGGGCAGACGGCATTGGCGCTCGGCATATCGCAGCTCTCCGATACCGGCCAGTGGGTCTACAAGGTGCAAGGCACAGCGAGCTCGCGCGGCGAACTGGGCGCATCGCTAGGCGCGGGAATGCATTGGTGAAATCGTTGGTCTGCGTGGGCGGCCGAATTCAAATCTTGCGAAGCAGAAGCCGGCCCGTCCCACGCCGAACACCGCCCACGTCAACGCTGCATCGACTCCCAAACCTTGTGCAGCCGCTTCACTGAAACCGGCATCGGCGTGCGCAACTCCTGGGCGAACAATGAAACGCGTAGTTCCTCCAGCAACCAGCGGAATTCCGCAAGACGCGCGTCCAGCACGCCGCCACGCTGTGCGAGCGCCCGCTGATAGTGCTGCAGCAACTGCTGAAACTCCGCGAACTGCCGGGCGTCGCGCGCGGAGTCGGCCTTCAGCTTGTCGATGCGCAGTGCGATGGACTTC
>DASXXR010000045.1:0-33191 GCA_036502945.1 Paraburkholderia sp.
CGTGCTCGCGCAACCCGCTGTGACAGTAGTGATTCCCGGCACCGGCCGCCCCGAATACATGATCGACAATGTCCACGCGGGCGTCGGACCCTATCCGGACAAAGCGCTGTGCCAACGGATCGTCGATGCAGTCAATACATGAAGGCCAGTCAGTCAATGCCAAACGATATTCAAACGCAAATGCTGAAACAGCCTGCCTCGCAGCAAGATTCGCTTGCAGATGCAGGCAAGCCGGCGCGCGGCATTTTCCTGCATACGGGTTGGCGAAGCGCCGGCACATGGGTATGGTCGCGCTTTCGCGCATTGAATGCCGTGACGGCGTTCTATGAACCGCTCAGCACGGTCATAGGCGACCTCAAGCTGGCGGACATCCCGGCTATACAGCCCGCGTGGAATTCGGGGCATCCGGCGCTCGACGCGCCTTACTACGACGAATATCAGTCCTTCATGCAGGAAGGCGCGCGCGGCGTGCGCGGGTATCGAAAACGCTTCAGTACCGATCGTTTCGGCAACACACCCGATGCCGAATTTCCCGCAATGCAGTCATACCTGCAAAACCTTTGCGACCAAACCATCGATAACGGCAAGATGCCCGTGCTCAAGTTTTGCCGTTCATCGGGACGATTGCCCTGGCTCAAGCAGGCGTTTCCGGCGGCAATACATGTGGCCGTCGTGCGCAATCCCGCGTCGCAGTTTGCCTCCGGCTGGCTGCTGCATCAGGAATGGGGCAACCCGTTCTTCGTTGCCGCGCCGTTTCGCGTGTTGGGCCTGAACCAGACCGAGCCGCTCGTGAAGGAAGTAATCGACGCCTGCGAAGTCCGCATGCCGGCCGATGCGCCCACGTCCGAAGAAGCGTATGCGGCAGTGTGTGAGCAGTACGCGCGTACCGTCGAAGGCAACAACGCCTATCGCGCGTTCATGGCTTTGTGGGTGCTCAGTGCATCGCGCATGTCGAATGCGGTGGACCTGATTGTCGATGTCGACAGGCTCGGGCACGTATCCGCGTATGCATCCGACACCACGGCGTGGATTCAAACGCGCGCCGGCGTCACACCCCGCTTCGATGACGCGAGAGACCTCGTCGATGAAATGAAACGCACGCCGGAGCGCATGACCGGCATCGACGGCTGGTCGATGCGCACAGTGCACGCAGCCGCGCAAAAATTCGTCAACGCGCGAAGCGATCCGAACGATGTGCAGACAAACGTCGCCGAACTGGTTCGCGAGAAGCTGGCGCTTGCGGCGGAAGTATCGGCGCAGTGGCGATAGTCAGGTGCGCGGCGCCGTGCGGCGCAATTCAACGTGTAGTGAGCACCGCGGCGCCTGCAAGACGTCCTTCGTGCAGGTCGGCAAACGCTCCCGCAAACACTCACCTTTACCTCAGCAGCAACTGGAAAGTCGGCGCGCGCCTTCGTTGCCGTTGACGCGTCAGCGCGTCGCGGCGCCACACTCCACCGGTAAATTGCCTACGATAAAAAGCTGACGCGGCACTCATCGTTCCCCGACGACGTGCCGCGCCGCAGCATGCGCAGCACACAACGAACACTCATTGCAAAAACGAGCCCCCCGGCTACGGACGTCACGCATCCGGGACACCCGGCGAACCCTCAGGAGGACAGTCATGGCGACCTGGAAACCCGATCCCACCTTCTACCCTTCGGCTCGCATGGCAGGCAGTGCGCCGAAGGAAACGGTCGCGTATGTAGCGAGCTTCGATCCATCGCGGCAAGCGCCTGACGATATCGCCGTGGTCGACGTCGATCCCGCCTCCGCGGACTACGGCAATATCGTCAATCGCGTGACGATGCCGAATGTGGGCGACGAACTGCACCATTTCGGCTGGAATGCCTGCAGCTCCTGTCTGTGCCCGAACGCGCCGCATCCGCATTCCGAACGGCGTTACCTTGTCGTACCCGGCCTGCGTTCGTCGCGCATCCATATTATCGACACGAAGCCGGACCGCAGAAGCCCGCGGATCGTGCGTGTGCTGGAACCCGACGAAGTCGCATCCAAAGCCGGCTACACGCGCCCGCATACGGTTCACTGCGGCCCTGCCGGCATCTATGTGGCATCGCTTGCGAATGCGAACGGCGAAGCGCCCGGCGGCATCTTCCTGATGGATCACGAAACGTTCGATATTCGCGGCCGCTGGGAAATCGACCGCGGTCCGCAGGAACTCGCGTATGACGCGTGGTGGCATCTCGGCTACGACACGCTCGTCACAAGCGAATGGGGCCTGCCCGCGACGTTCGAGAACGGCCTCGTGCCGGAAGTGCTGCTGGGCGGCAAGTATGGGCACCGGCTGCACTTCTGGGACATCAATACACGCAAGCACAAGCAGATGATCGATTTCGGCGCGGAGAACCAGCTCGTGTTCGAACTGCGGCCCGCGCACAACCCGACGATGGCGCACGGTTTCGTCAATTCGGTGATCAGCCTGAAGGATCTGTCGGCGTCGATCTGGACGTGGTATCGCGAAGGCAACGAATGGGCCGCGCGCAAGGTGATCGAGATTCCCGCCGAGCCGGCCGACGCCGCCCTGTTGCCGCCGATGCTGAAAAGCTTCGGCGCGGTGCCGCCGCTCGTCACCGATATCGCGCTTTCGCTCGACGACCGCTATCTGTACGTATCGTGCTGGGGCACGGGCGACTTGCGGCAATACGACGTGTCCGATCCGTTCCATCCGGAGCTGACCGGCACGGTGCGCATCGGCGGCATCGCAGCGCGCGCGACGCATCCGGGCGCGGACGGCCGGCCGCTGAACGGCGGCCCGCAAATGGTCGAAGTGAGCCGCGACGGCAAGCGCGTGTACTTCACGAACTCGCTATACGGCGCAATCGACGACCAGTTCTACCCGGACGGTCTGAATGGCTGGATGGTCAAGCTCGATGCCGTGCCGGACGGCGGGCTCGCGTTCGAGCCAGACTTCTTCATTCAGTGGCCGAAAACGCATCGTCCGCATCAGATTCGCCTTGAAGGCGGCGACGGCTCGTCCGATTCGTACTGTTATCCATAACCCGCGCAGCGCACGCGCATCATGAACGATCTGTTCACTGGCGCCTTCGCATCGACATGGGCAACCGTTGTCGGCAGCGGCATTTTTCACGGCGCGAATCCGGCGATGGGCTGGCTCTTCGCCGCCGCGCTCGGCCTGCAACACGGCAGCCGCAAGGCATTGCTGTGGGCGCTGCCGCCGCTCGCGCTCGGCCATGCCGCATCGGTGCTGCTCGTGACGACATCGGCGGTCGCGTTCGGTGTGCTCGCGCAAACGGCTCACCTGCGCGTGATCATGGGCGCGATGTTGATCGGATGGGCGGCGTATCACCATCTGTATGGCCAGCGTCATCGCGTGCGGGTCGGCATGACGGCGGGCTTCGTCGGTCTCGCGTTGTGGTCGGCCGCGATGGCGACCATGCACGGCGCAGGGCTGATGCTGATTCCGGCGCTGCTGCCGCTATGCGGTGCCGGGTCGGGCGCAGCGGCCGGCTCTGCCGCGGGTTCCTTTTTGACATCGATGCAGTCCGTAGGCCAGGTGACCGCGATCCATACGATGATCACGCTGCTGACCGGCGCGGCGATCGCATTGGCCGCGTATGAGTACCTCGGCCTCGGCATGCTTCGGCGCGGCTGGATCAATTTCGACTGGCTCTGGTGCGGCGCGCTGACACTGACCGGCGTGTTGCTGATCGTATCGGGCTAGCCGGTTCGACGCGTGACGCCGCTACTCCCGAAAACGCTCACCTAAGCGCTGCACATCCCGAATAACCTCACCCTTCGGTGCCGCGCTTCAGCAACGACCTGAGCTTATCGCGCCACCCCGCGTTCGCGCGCCTGCGCGCCGCCCATCGATAGTCGGGCAACGCAACCGCAAGCCATGGCTCGCCATCGCCCGTGAAACGCTGCATGCCGAACCGGTGCGGTGCGTTGAAAAGATCGAGATATGCGCGCCGATAATGCTCGATCATCGCGCTTTCCTGGTAGTGCGTTTCCATCCACTGCCGCGACGCCGCGCCGAGTTCCGCGCGCAGCGCACGGTCTTCGAGCAATGCGCGCAGCGGCGCTTCGGCCTCCTCGAGGCGCACGTCGATCCACGGCAAATCGCTTGCGCCCGTCAGCTTGCGCAACTGCGACTGCACGCGATTGTCGAGATGACCGAGCGTCGGCTTTCCCTGCGAAAGCGCTTCGAGGCCGCTCAGGTGATAGTTGCCGGTCACGCATTCATCGATCGCAACGGCGGCTTGCTGCTTCGCGCGCAAGCAGGCATCGTGCGGCGTATCGACGATCAATTGCAGCCGGCATAACCCTTTGCATTCGAGCTTGCGCAGCAATGCGAGGGTTTGCGGCACGCCTTTCGTCTCCCAGCGCCTTTTCCATGCCGATGCGTGGCCGCTCGGCGAGAACGTGACGATCGGCAAGCCTGCCGCTTCCGGATGAGGCACGTAACGCGGGTCGTTCAACGGAACGACATTGGGCACGACCCGCGCGAACGGATAGTAGCGCTCCGGCCCTTGAGCGATGACGAGCTGCGCCACCTCGTCGCGCACGATCCGCTCGATCAGCGCGGCGTCGCCCTTCGCCCACAGATCCGGCGCCGAGTGGTATTGCCGGATGATCTTCTTGGCGCCGAAGCGCTGCTGGAAGCCGGCGCCGAATGTGTCGTCGAGCGAGAAGAACTGGTGAATGTGCACGACGTCCGCGTCGGCGATCACGTCGAGTGCCTGTGGCTGCTGGGTTTTCCAGTCGATATCGATCGCGAATGTGCGCGTGCGGTACGCCGCCGCGTTGAAGACGATATGACGCGCGCGAACCTCGGTCAGCCGGTTGAGCGCCGACACGATATTGCCGGGACTGCCCGCCACCGGCGTGTTCGACAGATGGACAACCTTCATCGCGTGCGGCTACGCCTGCATGGCCGGCACTACGTCGGCAGGCGCGCTGATCAGTGCCTGCCAGCTTTTCTTTTCGAAAATATCGACGCCGAGCGCGCTGCGCGCCGACAGGTTCACGACCCGCACGCCGCGGCTTTTCAGCAGTGCCGCCGCATGGCGAAACGACGGCTCGATATACGCATCGAAGTTATCGTCGAGCGTACTGGGTTGCATGTTGCCGTCGGTCTCGTAGAAGCGCGGCGTATGTGCTGCCGCGCGCAGATCGACGCCATGCAGGAAGACCGTATCGAAGCCGAGCGAATTCAGTACCTGCAAGCCGGTATACGCCACCGTGCGGCCATCGAAGATGCCGTGCCTGATGTCGAGGCTGAAGCCGAGCACGCGTGCCTCATCGAACAGCACAAGGCCCGTGCCCGGACGGGCCGCGCGCAGCTCCTGTCCGCGCAGCGCCCGTTTGCCTGCCGGATACTGGACGTCTTCAATCACGAAGACCCGGCAACGCAGCTTTTCGAGGGGAAAGTATTGTGCGATGTACCACATCACAAGCGGTGTCGCGAACAGGATCAACCGCTCCTGCACCACACGCGCGACAAGATCCGGGCGGTTTCGCGCAAAACCTGCGTCCACGATGCAGTAGTAGTCAAAACGTATGTCATGCCTGTCCTGCAGCGCAATCGCACCGTTGACGCCGATGACATGGTCCAGCTGAAGCGCGTCGTAATCGATATCGTTAACGGACGGACCGGCGGCGATCAGGTGGCATCCGCCTTTACGCGGCGATCGCAGTGCGGCGGCGTTCGCAACGGGCAACCTGTGCCGCCCAATACGCATACCCGCAACGCAGCCATGCGCATCGCGTTCGACGGAGACGGCGCGCCACAAGCGTTCGTTGTGCCGGAACGCGCGGGAATGCGTCCAGCGGTAAAGCAGCTTGAGCAGCGTGCCTGAAAGGCGCCGCGTTCGCCGCGGCCACTTATAGGAGGCCGCCGACGCTCCGGTCGCAACATCGCGCAACGAGGTTGCCCGGTCGACTGAAAGCATAAGAGTGATCCCCCGCAGCGCGTTGGGACCGCTGCAACTGAGTGGCCCACAGTCTAGTGCGACGGGGTATTACAAGCGTTACCAAAGCGCCCCCTCGCGTTACGCATCGTTACTTTCAGCGAAGACGACCGGTCACGGCGTTGGCATCCGGCAGGTCGCAAGGCGGCTGAATGACGATTAAATTGACGAACGCTTAAACCGTATATACTGTTTATACCGTTTACATCGTTACGGAGAAAACTCCATGAACACACCGCGAACCAAGCAGCCGACAAAGAAAGCATTTCATTTTCCGAAGAGCGCGGAAGCGCCGGTTGTCGAAACCGTAAAATCTTCAGCGAAAACGCCCAAAGTGCCGGCGACAAAAAAGGCGATCCCCGCGAAAGGCGTAACGAACGTCAGCAAGACGCCGAAAGCAAAGCAAGCCGCGGCAACGGCAAGCGAAAAGGAGATGAAGGAAGAAAAAGCGCGCCGCCCGAAGAAAGACAAAGTGGTGCGCGACAGCTTCACGATGCCGAAGTCCGACTACGAGAAAATTGCCGAACTGAAGCAGCGTTGTCTGGAGGCCGGCGTTTCGGTCAAAAAAAGCGAGCTTCTGCGAGCGGGGCTCGACCTGCTCATCGCATCGTCGGCTAAACGGCTGGTCGCGACCATTGCGGAACTGGACGCGGTGAAAACCGGACGCCCGGCCAGGTCGTAAACGGCCGTCGGTGTCAGGCGGAAGCAACCCGCCGCAACCCGCAAAGTCCGCCTAGTTCATCGACCGCAAAAACCGCCAGCTGTGGTCCATCTTCTGCAGCAGCGCGACATAGTGAAACGCAGCGTCCCCGTCCGCGCATGACTGCGCGGCCTGGTTGACCTCGTCCCACAGGTTCTCGAAGCGCTCGGCGGCTTCCGGCCTGCTCAAAGGTTGCGTGAGCAGCACGGAAAACGCGAACGACAGTTCTTCCGCGCTTCGCGAACGCGCGATGCGCAACGACAGCGATGCGTATCTGTATTTCACGTTGTCTCCGACCTGCGTACATCGGGCCAGCAAACGGTTGTCGTCTTCGGCCAGCGCTCGTGTACGTTTCCTGTCCGCGATTGCTCGCGGAGGTTATTTACTTCGCTTGAACCGGCGCTGCGTCAGCTCGCCAGCTTCTTGAACGTCTCCAGTACCGCTTCCCCTTTGAACGGCTTGACGATCCAGCCCTTGACGCCGGCAGCCTTGCCACGCTCTTTCATCGCCGGGCTGCTTTCGGTGGTCAGCATGATGACATTGACCGTCGTGTTCGCGAGTTCTCCGCGAATCTTCTCGACCATCGTCAGTCCGTCCATGTTCGGCATGTTGACGTCGCTGATCACGAGCTTCGTGCCGGGGCTTGCCTTTAACTTGGCGAGCCCGTCTTTGCCGTCGACGGCCGTGTCGACATCCAGACCGTTCTTTTTCAGGAAGCCGGCCACTTCGTCGCGCACCGTGCTCGAATCGTCAACCACAAGAATCTTTGCCATGTTTTTTCCCTATAACACCCATCAGAAGAGATCCAGTTCCCCCGCTTCAACCGTCGTGCCGGCCTGTTCCGTGACTTCCCTGAAGTCTTCCGGCGACCAGCTGAGGCTGAAGACGAAGCGCTGATGCAGTTTGACCGAGCGGCCCGATTGCTCATCCGTCAACTGATACACGAAGCACAGTTGCGGATTTTCGGAGCCGAACGAAATGTACTTTTGCCTGTGATTGACCAGTAGCGGCACCTGCACCTGAGTGCGCGCCAGCGTATCCGAATCGCCGAGATAGCGGTTCTTGAACGCACCCCAGATCATGTTGGTCAATTCGCTTAGCAGATCGTTGAGGTCGCGAAAGTCCGCCGTGCCATGACCTGTGCCGCGCTGATCGAGCAGCGCGAGCAGCGGTTCCTCTTCCGCCTGGATCATCATGTAGCCGCGGCACCACGCGCTTTCCAGCGCGATCAGGCTGAACACCTCGCCGAAAATGATCCGGTCCCGCACAATGCTCGGCGTTTCGCAGGTGACCGTGAGTTCCTTGAACAGCGTGGTCAGCATCGACTCGCTGATCTCCGAGATGCCGCGCACCAGCGCGTTCGGATAGTCCAGGCTGAAGATGTATTTGTCGATGACCTGCCGCAGCGGCGCCATGTCGCTCGCGACATACGCCGCGCACAGAATTTGACGCAGGCTCTCCGGCAGATCGTCGAGCGTCGCGCGGGACTCGCGCCGCATGATGATCGGCAGTTCCGGGCGCACCGCGTAAATCCGGTTGGCGGTGGCGGCGCTTTCGTCAAGCGAGCCGCCGTAGTTTTCGAACAGCAGGATCGCACCCAGGTCGATATTCGCGCGCAACACCGATAGCAAACGGCTCTTGTGCACCTTGACCCCGACCAGATTGTTCTCGTCGCAGAACCGCTTGATCGTGTCCATATGCAGCGGACTATCGTCGAGCACGAGCACTTTGCTAACTGGCTTGCTATTGTTCATTTCACTTTCCTGCTTCCCACATGGTTCAGAACAACTCGAGTTCGCCGCTGGTGTCTTCAACTTCGCTGACATCCGCGACGAAGTCGATCGGCGCATGGGCGCACACGCAGACCGTCGCGGCCAGTTCGACGGAACTGTTGATCGTCACCGCATACGACGCGAGAAATTCCGGCTTCAGGCCTTCCAGATAAGGCACGCAACGCGCGCTCAGCATGTACGGCGTCGACATGCCGAGATCCGGAAAGTAGCGCAGCAGTTCCTGATTGATCGCGCCGCAGCACAAATTGCAGATTTCCTGAAAGACCTCGCGAAACGGCCGCTCCGTGGTGTCCTTCGTGAAGTACGCGATCGTGCCGGCGTCTTCAGTGACGTGAACCATCAACAGCAGCCGGAACGCAATCGACGATATCGTCAGAATCACAGCGTTCGCGTCGGCGTCGGCCGCGCGTGTGCCCCGTTGCGCGAGCGGCACGATCTGGCAGACGTCGCCCGATTCCAATGGAAGCCTGGCTTGCGCAGCCTTGTGGAAGATGCGCTCGAAGCTTTCCTTTGCATGCCCGCTAATCACGTTCGGCGCCTAATGAAACTTTGACTGAAACTGGTTGACGAGCGACTCGACGCTGCTGAGCGACGCCGCAATCATCTTGCCGCCTGCCTGGATGTCCTGAAACGTAGCCGTGGTGGTCAGGTCGTTTCTATGCAGGCTGTCGCGATAGCTCTTCGACAGCTCTTCCGAGCGTGCGGCCAGCGCCCGCACCTCGCTTGCGACCACCGCGAATCCGCGCCCCGCCTGGCCCGCGCGGGCCGCTTCGATCGAAGCGTTCAGCGACACGATCACCACGTGCCTGACGATCGACGACAGTTCGTGATTCTTCGTGTGCATGTCCTGATTCTGTGTCATCAACGAAGTCATCTGTTCATGCCAGCGCTCGAAGGTCGCGGCGAGACCTTTCAGACGTGACGCTTCGCTCGCGATCTGCTGCGCGTCGCGCGCCCATTGATCCTTGTTCCCGGTTACCGCGTGCAGCGCCGCCCGGGTTTCATCGACGAGCGCCGTTTGCCGCGCGAGGTCGTCATGCAAACGGGCGATTGACGCCTCGAATTCACGCTTGTCCTGCTCGGCCTGTGCAATCGATTCCGCCTGACGGTCGTGGCTTTCGGTCAGTGCTTCGATCTGCGCGTCGGCATCGGACCGCAGCCGCCGCATCGCCCTGACGCTGTAAAACCGGTGTACCAAGAAGACCAGCGCGGCGGTTGCCGCGCTGCCTGCCAATGCTGCTACGAAATACTGTTGAATCACACCATTCTTCCGAAGTTCGTTCAATGCGACCAGAGCCCCGCCGATCACTACCCGGCCATCGGGCCGAGCTGCAATTCGCTGACATCACCGCGCGCATCCGTGCCGAGGCTATCCACGACGAAGCTGTCCGGCAGACAAACGATCGTCTGGAACTGGCGAAAATCTTCGCCCTTGCGATCGTCGGTAAAGCGCAGTTCAATGCTGCCGTTCTCGCGCGTCAGAAACTCGCGCACGGCATCCATGCCGACGCCGCGTCCGGACACTTCCGTCACCTGCTCAGCCGTCGAGAAGCCGGGGCGGAAAATGAAGTCGGCAATTTCGTCGTCGCCGACTTGCGCGGCGGCGTCGATCCAGCCGCGTTCAACCGCGATCGCGCGAATCTTGCCCAACGCAAGACCGCGGCCGTCATCGCTAAGCGTGATCTGCAGCGCGTGGTTGTCGACGCCGACTTCGACATCGATCGCACCGGCGGCCGCCTTGCCCTGCGCGGTGCGCGCCGCCGCCGTTTCAATGCCGTGGTCCATCGAATTGCGCAGCAAGTGCATGAATACGTTCGTTACCGTGCTGCTGGCATGGCTGCGCAGCCGATAGCCGTTGTCGTCGATCCGCACGACCGGCGCATCCTTGCCCAGTTCGCGGGCCAGCGAAGGCAGCGATTCGAGCACGCCGGAGAGCGCCTCCGCAACACTTTCGGTGCCGAGCACGCGCAGCGTGCGATACACCGCATCGCGCATCGTAACGAGGTCGCGCACGTCGCCGGTATCCGCGGTTTCGAGCAGCCGCAGGCTGTGCTGGATGTGTTCCCTGTCGACCATCAGATACTGGTCGGCGCCACCGGCACGCGCCAACCGCTTGCGGCCGAGGCTGACTTCGTTGATCGTCGCGTAGCTGTCGATCGCCTCACGCACGCGCGTCAGTTCGCGCATCAAGCTTTCCTGATCCCAAAGGCGCTCCGCATCCGGCTGGCGCAGTTCGTCGTAGCGCTGCTCCGTTTCGTGCACGACGTTGGTCAAGTGCTGCAGGTTGTACGTGCGCGCGTTGCCTTTGATCGTGTGCATGTTGCGGAACAGTTCCGCAATCGCCGTTCCGTCCGCCAGTTCGTGCTTGCGAATGATCCGCTCGTTCTCGCTGACGAAGCCGGTCGCACTGTCGATGAAGTGATGAAACTTCTCCTCGTTGACCGCGAGAATTTCGCCGATCATTTCGAGCCTGCGCTTCTGCTCGCCGGCTTCGGCCGCAAGCTTGCGCAATTCGGTCACGTCACGCACGCACAGCATCAAGCGCACGATCACATCGTTTTCATCGGTGATCGCCGACCAGCTGAGATCAAGCGTCTTCACGCGGCCATCGGGCATGCGCTTCGCGATCTCGCCCACCAGCAGATGCTGGTTGAACTCGAAGTTGATCGCATCTTCGCCGAGACACGCGAAGGTTGCCGCGTCGATTTGCGACAGCACGTCCGCGCCGAGATCGGTGTCCGCGAAAACCAGATCCATCAGGCGGCGCCCGGCAATTGCGTTGGTTTCGAAAATCGCCTCGAGGTAGGCCGAGTACTCGGAATGGACCACCGCACCGTCGACCACAGTCAAAATGCCCTGCTGCATGTTCTGCAGCATGGCCTGGATGTCGGCGGTCTTCTGTTTGAGCAGCGCCGAGTTTTCCTGAATCTTTTCGATCATCCCGTTGAACGCGACAATCGAATGCCCGATCTCGTCCATGCGGCCCACCGGCACGCGCCGCGTGAAATCCTGGCTCGCGGCGATCTCGCTCATCATTGCCTGCATGCGGATAAGCGGACGCGTGATCTGCCTGTAAAGCAGCGAACCGATCGACGTCAGCAGAATGATGGCGATGCCGGTCACCGCCGCGATCGCGGTGGTCGTGGTGGCGAGGCGGTCGTTCAGCGTCCTGATCGCTTCGTCTTTCTCTCGGTTCTTTTCGACGCGCAGTGTATCGACGATGCCCTGGAGTTCGTCCTTGTATTGAGCGACATTCGCGAAGAGATACGCCTGCGCCAATTCGTTCTTACCGGCAACCTTCATCTTTGCCGTTTCGTCGATTGCGGAGAAGTAGTTGTCGAGGCTTTCCTGCGCTTGCGCGACGAGACCCTTTTGCGCGTGGCTGGCCGCATCTTTGGCTTGCAGTGCAAGTGCCTGCTTGAGCGTCGCGCGCTTCGTCTGCAGTTCGTTCTGTGCCTGCGAAACCATGTTCGCGTCCGGCGCATATACGAGCGTCATGGTCGCGATCTGGACGTCCTTGACCTGCGACACGAGATCGGCCGACGCAAGCGCGCTGGGCACGACACTCTCCGTGACCTGCCTGACCTCCGCTGCGCTCCCGCGTGTCTGGTAGACGGCGTAACCGCCGATTGCGGACAATGCGACGAACATCAAGATCACTAAAAGCGTAATGCGATGACGGATAGTCATGTGTGCCACTCCCCGAGGTCGAACCAGCGTATCGAGTCCGAAAATGAAGCTGCGGACAGGTCGCCTTTTTAAGTGCGCTAGATTGTAATCGAGCGCGTTGATTGTTGGCGACGAATATGTCCAGCCGATGAATCGCCGTCATCGCAGCGCGGCATCATGGACGTCCCCGCTTTAGAATGTCATAAAGGGAACAATCCGCAAACGCAGCCCACATTATGGATATGTCAAAATGACCGGCACAACCGAACGCGCGCACCGGCATTTCCCGCTCCACGTCCTCTAACCGTCTATGAAACTGAACCTGGCGCCGTCCACCTATGGGGCTGACCAGACGGGTCTGGTTTGCAGCTTCCGTTTTGTGTCCGGCCAACCCGGCGTACCGATCGACTCCGACGCCGTCGCGAACTGGCTCGTCGACCACGCGCAAGACCCGCAGCGCGACCTCGGCGGCGGCGGTGACGACGAGTTTCTCTGGTTGCATTTCAATCTCGCGCACGTCGCCAGCGAGCGCTGGATGCGCGCGCATCTCGATCTGCCGGAGGGCTATTTCGAAGCGCTGCGCGAAGGCTCGCATTCGACGCGTATCGAGCATCAACATGGTGCATTGCTCGCCGTCGTCAACGACGTCATTTTCGACTTCGAGCAGACGCCGTCGGAGATCGCCACTCTTTGGGTCTACACGCATAAGCGCATCATGGTCACCGCGCGGCTAAAGCAATTGCGCTCCATCGACCGGTTGCGCGCCGCCGTGCGCGAAGGGGAAATTTTCGGCACGCCGGCGGAGCTGCTGATTCACCTGATGCGCGACCAGGCTGATTTGCTTGTGCAAATTGTGCGTGGCAGCAGCATCGAAATCGATCGGATCGAAGATAACTTTCTGTCGAAGCAAGCCTTGGAAAGCCGCCGCGATCTAGGCGCGATGCGCCGGGTGCTTGTGCGCCTGCAGCGGCTGCTCGCACCGGAACCCGGTTCGATTTTCCGGCTGCTGGTGCGTCCGCCCGCGTGGCTTTCCGAAGAAGACGTGCAGCACCTGCGCGATTCGACCGAAGAGTTCTCGCTGGTGCTGGGCGATCTGTCGGGCCTGGCCGAACGGATCAAACTGCTGCAGGAAGAGATTGCCGCGCGTCTCGACGAACAGACCAACCGCACGCTGTTCACACTGACGCTCGTCACCGTGCTCGCGCTGCCGATCAACATCGTGGCCGGCCTGTTCGGGATGAACGTCGGCGGCATACCGCTCGCCGAGAACCGGCACGGTTTCTGGGTCATGGTGTTGACGGTCGTCAGCCTGACCGTGCTGGCGGGCTGGTGGATCTTTCGCCGCCGTTCCGGCCGGCAGCGTCCCTACGGTGGGCACTTTTGAGCGAAAGCCGCCGGAACGCCGGCCGCGCCGGCATTGCTCGGGCACGAGGCGCGAACGTGCCGCATCATATCGCCCGGCCATATTGGGAACGATATCGGCAGCGGGTTCAATCGCGTGACGTTCAGTTCGCAATCGTTTGCGAGCCGCGACGCGTAGTTCGCGCCATCGCGCAGATGAAGCTTCTTCAGTCACGAAGCGCCCGCTTATTCCTCGCTCTCGACTATCGCATCGCGATGCTCTTTCGGCTTCGACAGCCAGTGCCGATGCAACGTATGTTCCGCGAGACGGCCGAACACGAGAAGCAGCATAAAAAGAATCGTCGCGATCAATGCAATCGACCATGCGCCCACGCCGCAAACAATGCCGAGCGCTGCGGTGACCCATATCGATGCCGCGGTCGTGAGGCCGCGTACTTTGTCTTCGACAGCGTTCTGCACGATCACGCCGGCCCCGAGAAAACCGATACCCGTCACGACGCCCTGGATGGCACGCGAAGCGTTCGCGTCCGTGGATACGCCGTTCAGCGTAAAGCCGGCGCCGGCCATCGTCACGAGGCACGAACCCAACGCCACCAGCCCGAGCGTCTTGACGCCGGTGGGCTTGCCGCGCATGTTGCGGTCGACGCCGATGACGCAGCCCACCAGCATCGCAATCACCATTCGCAATAGGGCTTCTTTAAATACGGGATCGGGCAGCATGGCCGGACTGATTGATTGTCAGGTTTCGGGCTTCCACGGCCACGATGGGTAGAGGCCGTCGGTCTCGGGTGCTTCAGGCGTTTCGGATTGTCGCGCCTGCGTCCGCACCTGCGTCACTTCGTCGCGGTGGTGCGAAGCACTCACAGCACGGCCAGCGCGCGTTGCCGCCAGGCCCTCGCCGAACCACGGCACTTCCGGCCGCATGCTGGCGACATAGGCGCGCCAGCCGTCGTCATCGGCTGCGAAGAGGTGGTTGTGCACCGTGGCCGCAAGACGTTCGCGATTCAACTCGGCTTCGAGCAATTCCGCCGGCCACGCGGCAAAGGCGGCGCTGGTGCGTTGCGCAAATTCATGCGGCGTCATCTGAGCGGACACCTGCCGCAGCAACGGCAGACCCATAAGCGAATGGTTTGCCGCAACGAGTTGGCGAACCGTGGTCTTTCGATTACCGCCGACGCTCAGCAATTTCCCTACCGCATCGAGTACCGCACCAAGGTGTAACAGCAGTGCCCGACGTTCGAATGCATCTTTCATCGCATCTTCCATTCGTCATTCTGGCCCACCATTCTAGACCTTCGCCACAGCCTCCAGAATCTGCTGCGTGCGGTCGCGCAACGCCAACGATTTCATGCGCGCCAGGCGATATTCAATTCACCAAAACAATCGGGCCGCGCCACTTGCAACGAGTGCTCACGGAGAATCAAAAGCGAAATCGAATCACACGGAAAGAGCGCGTTATGGCTCGTGCCGGCAAGCGCCCTCTTTCACGAGATCGTGTACCGGTTCTGGGGGCCACCGTCGTATAGGGTTCTCGCGAGTTCCAGAATCCGGTCGCGGTTGCGGTCGAAGGCGGCGAGCAAAGCGGGTTCGTCCGAACCCAATTCCGGGTTCAGCTTTGTCAGCATCCCGTCGTCAACCAGAAACGCAATCTCGCGCGAATTGTCGTACCCCCAGAAGCACACACAATGTCTGGAAGGATCGTAGGAGCGACTCGGATTCGGAAAGTTGAGCGCCATGTTGCTTTTCCCCATTCAACTACTCGAGCAGACATATCGCCACTTGCTGGCGTTGACGTTGATACGGGCATCACTTTCGCGCCGCTTCTGCTCACGTTCGTCGTCCGCCTTTCCCAGCGCTGCCGCGCGTGTTTTTTGCATGACGGAATAGTCGCTTTGCCTGACAGGCGATGTGGTCGGGATCACTTTGGCTGGTTTTGTCATGTTGGCTCCAATAAAAGACTGCATACATCAGGGCCGTCGCGGCGCCCTGTTCTTGTTGTCGGCTCCCGTACGGGAAGCGTGGAAGCGTGGTTGCGGGCCAGCATTGCAGACTGCATCTTTTGCGCACCAGACTTTACGGGCAATCGTGGAGAAACACCCGTGCGCCCGGCAGGCGGAGCGCTGAAAGAAGGCAGGCGCGATGCGCGAAGTTCGGAACTGCGATATTCGACGGCGGGAGAATAAAGTGCGCTAAAGTGCGCTTTCCGGGCAACCGCGCTGATCAAACGAATCGCAACAGCGCCCGTACCCGCACATATTGCTCGTTACGAGAGTGCGCTCTATAGCGCAGTAATGCAAGCGCAATCTCGACCTGCCCGCTCGCTTGGCTTCTGCAGCGCAGCTATCCGCACTGCGCGTGCGTCGCCGTCCCCGCCATCTTCAACCAAGCCGGCAGTGCAGCTTCCGAAGTGCGTTTTCGATGCTTAAGTCATCCGTCAAGCCTCTTCGTAGACGCTCGGAACCGCCGTTTTCAAAAACTCGTGACCATGCCAGGTCAGCCGCCAGTCATTACCCATCGAGTGCACGAGATTGGCGTCGGCCAGCAGGTTTAACTGATACCACACGCCTTTATTTGAAACGTCGAACCTGTCCTTCAATGCCCTTTCAATGTCAAATTCGCTGAGACGCGGGGACTTGTTTTCTTCAAGAGTGGCCAATATTGCGCGCGCCAGATTCATATCGCGTTTCACGCTCTTCTCCTAGGGTAAATAAGTAGCCAACCGTGCCATCCTGGGCACGGTCGAAATTCAACGTCTGGGTCCCTTCATGCCCTCGGTTTCGATGGCCGCGTTCCGTTCTTCGCTTGCCTCGATGGGATCCATGGTCTCGTCGACGGAAGCTGTTCCACGTTCCGTGGCCGCTCGGGTTTCATCGACGGTGGTTCCAAGTCCCCTGTCTTCGTTGCCCGGGGGATCCAGCATATCTGCAAGCATGGCCGCCAGCTCCGGTGTGTCCCACGGCGCGCCATGCTGCTTTTTCCTCTTGATGTAATGCCTGATTTCCGCGTCCTGCTCCGGGGTCAACGGAAGACCGCGGAAGGTGCTTTGAGGGGTAGCGTCCATGGCCATGCTCCGCGACTTTTCCTGCTTCGAGTGTAGCCCTGTTGGGGTCGAGATTCCTTAACTATCGGTCCGTGCATCGGCCGGAAGCATCGGAAGAGACATAACCGGAAGGGATATGAATTGGAAGCCCTTGCCCCCATATCCTCTGCCCGTGTTGCGGCGTCACTGAACTGGAGATCTCCATGCAGCGAACGGTCGAGTATCGCGGGTTCGAGGTCCAAGTGGAGCTGTCACCCACATCGACGGACATGTTCGATGTCTGGTTCCGCATCGAAAGACCGGTCGAGCTTTTAGGTGTGGCAGCGCCTGGCGAGCGTATCAAGATCAGAGGTGGTCCGTTTTCCCGTCGCTGGGCCTACCTCGTCGCGGAGATCGCCGGCCAGGCCACTATCGATGTGATCCTTGGCCCCGCTGAGTCGTGACCGGCGACGTGCGGGAGCAATGAGTGCCGTCAGCATCCGTCTGCACAAAGCGGAGCAATTTGCTGGGCGGAATGCACGGACATTCAAGGCCGCATGAAGCCGTTTCCCGCAGCCAACCATTTCCTTGCATGCCTCACCCATTGCCTCGGCGTTTTATACCGGATCCCTGCAACATCGGCCGCTTTATTTTCCGGTTCCGCCGGCATGCCGTCATCCGTCGCCTTCTGGTCTGCCACTTCTCTCTGCCTTTTGCGTTCCGCCACTTCTTCCGGATTCACCTGGTCATCAATCATGATGCACTCCCACTGCGAAACAAACGGGTTTTCCAACGGAGGGTTGGCACGACCGCCTTAGCGGCTTTCAAGTTCGTGCATGGCCGCCAGTGTCATGAACGCGGAGCGTGTCATATGGCGCTCCTTCGCTGCAGCATCGACTCGCTGCAGCAGGCTTTCAAGCAGGCTGAACTGAAGGCCCACTGCTTGCGACGTAACGCGTGTCAGGTTGATGTCGATAAACATCCAGAGTCCCTCACCGTCGTCCATGTCGAGCGCACGTAATTCCGACGTATTGCAGGTCGGGGCGGGTATGAGCTGCTCGCTGCGGTCGTACATCAACTCGACCACCTGCTGTGCGTTCCGCTTCAGTTCGCCGAATGACTCGCCACGCGCATCCGCGCGGGGAAAATCAGGAAAACGGGCGCGAAAGCCGGTATCGCCATCACGATGGACGTAAAGCGGATATTGCATGACCTGCTCCACTCAAGCGTGGACTGTCTGGCATTTGACGTGTCAGAGTTCGGGCGCCTGAACTTTGCCGTCGACAATGTCTTTGCCGTATTGCATGGCGAGGTCGATGGCATCGCTCGCGTTGGCGGGTTAGCTGCTTTGAGCAACGTTGAGCAGCGTCAGGTAGCGTCGCGGATCGCGCGCCCGGCGGATGGACACGCGTCGATTCGCACAGGCCGTGCGAAGATGCCGCGATGACTCGGCGCCCACACGCGCGGGCACCGATCGATCAGATCACAGCGGCTTGATATTGGCTGCTTGTAGCCCTTTGGGGCCGCGTTTCGTTTCGTAACTGACCTTCTGGTTCTCAGCAAGGGTCTTGAAGCCTTCGCCGGTCACTTCGGAGAAATGGGCGAACAAATCTTCACCGCCTGCATCAGGCGTAATGAAACCAAAACCCTTGCTATCGTTAAACCACTTTACAGTACCGGTATCCATAAACATTCCCTGTTAAAAATTGGATGTGTCAACTCCATGGCGGAGTGTTCGAAGAATCAAGGAGTGAGAGGACAACGAATACCGCTGACGCAGCGAGCCATTGATGAGCAGCAATCGACCTTCTTGAGCTTCGTGTTTCACCATACGCTGGTGTTAATGACCAGGTCAAGCACAATGCAAACATGCCGCTCATCCTGTTCCCTGGCTGCATGCGCACCGCAACCTTAACGGTGCCGTTGCAGAAATGTCGCGTCAAGCCACATACGGAGCGCGCCGCCTGGCTCGCATCGTCTGCACGCTACCGCACACACCACATTCAAAATAGATCGCGACAGCATCGACAAATGCGCCCAAAATGGGGGATACGGCGGTCGCTTCCGTGGCCGGTGAAATTGGAGAATGAGAATGGCAAAGGGTCAATTACGCGGTAATCGCGAGGCAAAAAAGCCTAAACAGCCCAAAAAATTACCGTCTCCCGCAGATCTGTCATGGACTACCGCCCCGAAGACCTCCGCAGCCAGCGGACCGGCGAAGAAAAAATAATCGCGCCTCGTCACGCAGGTCGAGGTTTGCACCACTTTTATCTCTCTTCCACGCGCGCCGCCTGTAGCGGCGTCATCCGGGCGGGCGAAGCGATCGCCTGTTTCCTCATTCGCTAATGGACTAGTTGCGCGAGCGCCGCGCGTACCGCATGCGTACGCCCACTAGTCCGGCACTAGCGGTCTTCGCCCATGGCGAGGCCGAGCGCACTTCCCCTGTTTGCGCAGTTGCGCCGGAACTTCGGCATGCCGGCGAGCCGCGCTCGCGGCAACGGATCATCAGCCCGATCCGCGTCGGCGGCTGTCGCCGCTGATTACCGAACAATTACCAAACGATTGCCGCACACGCACGGCAGACGTGGCACCCGCCCGCTTTTTCGTTCCCGCCCACTTGCATGTGCTCACCCGCGCGACAGAGCGCTACAACAGTCGGCACACGCTGCGCGTAGTCCGGCTGTCTCGAAGGAAGAACCGATCATGTCCCAACCCGATGGACCGAGCAGCCATGTAGCGACGGTGTCCGGCACGCCCTTGAACGGCATCGCGCGCCTCTGCGATCCGCTTCGTCCGCCGATGTGGCGGACGTTTCAGGCTGCGCGCCTGTGAACCCGTTCCTCCAGTATGCCGCGCGGTTTCGCCCGCACTCGCCGCTTTGGGCTGATACCGCGCCCGTGCGCGACGAACTGTTCGGCGTCGAGCGGCTCGAGCAGCACGCGCAGAGCCTCGCCGCTGCACAGCCGGTTACGAACAAACCGCCAGTCGTGCTGTCGCTGCATACGCGCTTGAACGACAACGCGGCTGTTCTGCTCGCGGCCTACCGCGCGAGCGCCGCGGAACTGGAGAGTGGCCGGGGCGTGGAGCCCGCCGCTGAATGGCTGCTCGACAACTATCACCTCGTCGAAGAACAGATCCGCGAGATCCGCGACGACCTGCCGCCCGGCTACTACCGTCAATTGCCGAAGCTTGCCGCGGGCCCGTTCGCCGGCTACCCGCGCGTATTCAGCCTCGCGTGGGCGTTCGTTGCGCATACCGACAGTCACTTCGACCCACAGGTGCTGCGACGTTTCATCGATGCCTATCAGCGGGTTCAGCCGCTCACGATCGGCGAATTGTGGGCGGTGGCGATCACGCTGCGCATCGTACTGATCGAGAACCTGCGGCGTCTCGCCGACCAGATCACCGCGGGCCGCAGCGCGCACGCGGACGCCGATGCGCTCACCGAACGTCTGCTCGAATCGGGAAGCGCACGCTCGGCACTGGAAGCGGATATTGCCACGCGCTCGTCGGGCCTGTTATCGGAGCTGTTTGCCGCGCAACTCGCCAAGCGGCTGCGTGACCAGGATCCGCGCACCATGCCCGCGCTCGGCTGGCTGGAAGAGCGGCTCAAGCGCCAGGGCGTTTCCGTCGATGAAGTCGTGCAGCGCGCGCAGCAGCGCCAGGGCGCGTCGAACGTCACGGTGCGCAATGTCATTACCAGCATGCGCATGATTTCCGACATCGACTGGACAGAACTGTTCGAGAGCGTGAGTCTTGTCGATGCGCGGCTGCGCGCGGGCAGTGCCTTCGGCACGATGGATTTCCCGACCCGCAATCTATACCGCAGCGCGATTGAGCAACTGGCGCGCGGCTCGGCCGCTTCCGAACTCGAAGTGGCCAATCTCGCGCTGCTCGCGGCGCGAACAGCACTCGCGGCAGCAGACGATGCGACGCACGCCGGCCGTGCCGGCGAGCCCGGCTATCACCTGATCGCCGAAGGCCGCCGCGCGCTGGAGCAGGCAATCGAATTCCGTCCGCCGCCGCGTCTGCGAATCACGCGCTTCAGTGTCCGTTTCGGCATCGGCGGCTACGTCTGCATGATCCTGATGGTCAGCACGGCGTTGCTTGCGCTCGCGATTTGGTCGATGTGGGCATTCTGGGCACTTTGGAGCGAGGCGCCGCGAGCGCTCGACGCCTGGGTATTCGGATGGTTTGCCGTGTGCGGATTCCTGCCCGTCACTGAGATCGCGACTGCGCTCGTCAACCGCGCGGTGACATGGAGCTTCGGTGCGATCACGTTACCGGGTCTGGAACTGACTGCGGGCGTGCCGTCGTCGCTGCGCACGCTGGTCGCCGTGCCGACGCTTCTGACGAGCGAAGCCGATCTGCGCGAGCAGATCGAACGTCTCGAGGTGCATCACCTCGCGGGCGCCGGCGGCGACCTGTCATTCGCGTTACTGGCAGACGGGCTCGATGCGGATGAGGAAGTGCTGGCCGGAGATGCCGCTTTGCTCGCCGTCGCCGTCGCCGCCATCGAAGCATTGAACCGCCAATACGAGCCCGGCCCCGGCGGAAACCGTTTCCTGCTGCTGCACCGCCGCCGCGTGTTCAACGCCAGCGAAAACCGGTGGATGGGCTGGGAGCGCAAGCGCGGCAAGCTGCACGAACTCAACCGGCTGCTGCGCGGCGCGACCGATACGACCTTCGCGCCGATCGACGGGCACGCACCCCAGGTGCCGCCCGACGTGCGCTACGTCATCACGCTCGATGCGGATACGCGTCTGCCACGCGACGCCGCGTTGCGGCTGATCGGCAAGATGGCCCATCCGCTGAACCGGCCGCAGTTTAGCGATGCCGAACAGCGCGTCGTCAACGGATACGCGATCCTGCAGCCACGCGTGACGCCTTCGCTGCCCGTCGGCCAGGAGGGGTCGCTGTATCAGCGCGTCTTCTCCGGGCCGGGCGGAATGGACCCGTATGCAGCGGCGGTGTCCGACGTCTATCAGGATCTCTTCGGCGAGGGTTCGTTCACCGGCAAAGGCATCTACGACGTCGATGCATTCGAAGCGGCTTTGCATGGCCGCGTGCCGGAAAACGCGCTGCTCAGCCACGATCTGTTCGAAGGGATTTTTGCGCGCGCTGGGCTGGCGTCGGACGTCGAGGTAGTCGAAGAAGTGCCGTCGCGTTACGACGTGACCGCCAAACGCCAGCATCGCTGGACGCGCGGCGACTGGCAGTTGCTGCCGTGGATCGTTGGGCGCGGGGGCCGCGACCGGCAAGCGATGCCGTTGATCGGCCGCTTCAAGATGCTCGACAATCTGCGCCGTTCGCTGTTCGCGCCGCTCATGGTCGCCGCGCTCGCGCTGTGCTGGTTGATGCCGATCCCCGCCGGCATCGCGGGTACGCTGCTGATGCTCGGCGCGCTCGCCATTCCCGCCTTTCTGCCGACGCTGTTCGCGATCCTGCCGCGGCGTACCGGCATCCGTGTGCGCAATCACCTCGGCGTGCTGGCTGCCGAGTTGCGGCTGGCCGCATTGCAGACTTTTTTGTCAGCCGCGTTCCTCGCCGATCAGGCGTGGCGCATGGCCGATGCGATCGTCCGAACGCTGACGCGCCTGTTGGTCACGCATCGCCGCCTGCTCGAATGGACGACGGCTGCGCAGTCGAAGGCCAGCCCGCGCCTCGATCTGCGCGGCTTTTATCGGCAAATGGCGGGCGGCACCGCACTCGGGCTCGCGTTGTCCGCCGGTGCGATAGCGTTCGAGCCGCGGCATTGGCCGCTCGTGCTGCCGTTCGCGCTGCTATGGCTGGCTGCGCCAGCGCTCGCGTTATGGTCCAGCCGCTCGCTGGCCGTTGCGCGGCGTTTTGCGATGTCGGACCAGGACACCCGAGACCTGCGCCTGATCGCGCGCCGCACGTGGCGCTTCTTCGAGACCTTCGTCACGCCGGCGGAAAACATGCTGCCGCCCGACAATTTCCAGGAAGACCCGAAGCCCGTCGTCGCACACCGCACGTCGCCCACCAACCTGGGGCTTTATCTGCTGTCAGCGGTCGCGGCGCGCGATTTCGGCTGGGCGGGAACGGCGGAAACCGTCGAACGGCTCGAAGCCACATTGGCATCGATGCAGAAACTCCCACGTTTCAAGGGCCATTTCTACAACTGGTATGGAACACTGGATCTGCGGGCGCTCGCGCCCGCTTATGTGTCGTCCGTCGATAGCGGCAATCTCGCGGGGCATTTGATCGCCCTCGCCAACGCTTGCGAAGAATGGTTGCACGCCTCGCTTGCGCCCGCTGCCCGATCCGGGATACGGGACAACCTGCAACTCGCGCGCGAGGCGATGGACGCGCTGCCTGCCGCAAGCGGCGAGCGTGGCAAGCAGCTTGTCGCGACCCTCGAAGAAATCGATGCGCAACTGCGCGGCCCGCAGATGCTCGCCGCGCTGTCGCCGTCGCTGATACGGCTGACGAACAAAGCCGCAGAGGCGACGCGCGCAATCATGCCTGCCGGCGGCGACGACAGTTGCGCCGACCTGATGTTCTGGATCGAAGCATTGAGCAGGAGCCTGACCGAACACAGCCGCGACCGGCAGCAACTTGCCGCCGCGCCGCATCTTCTGCAGGCACGCCTCACCTCGCTTGCCGATACTTCACGTGCGATGGCGCTCGGGATGGACTTCGCGTTCCTGCTCGATCCGGAGCGCAAGCTGTTGTCGATCGGCTACTCGCAGTCCGATAACAGCCTCGACGCGAGCTGCTACGACCTGCTTGCGTCCGAAGCGCGGCTCGCCAGCCTGTTTGCGATCGCCAAGGGCGATGTCACAACGCGTCACTGGTTCCGCCTCGGCCGCGCCGCCACGCCGGTCGGCAACGGTTCCGCGCTGATTTCATGGTCGGGGTCGATGTTCGAGTACCTGATGCCGTCGCTGGTGATGCGTGCGCCAGTGGGCAGCCTGCTTGAACAGACCAGCCGCCTGGTGGTGGAACGGCAGACATCGTATGGACGCTCGCTCGGCATTCCATGGGGCATCTCGGAGTCCGCGTACCACGCCCGCGACATGGAATTCAATTATCAGTATTCGAACTTCGGCGTGCCAGGCCTCGGCCTGAAACGCGGCCTGTCTGAAAACCGGGTGATCGCGCCGTATGCCACGGGTCTTGCGGCGATGGTCAACCCGCAAGCCGCACGCGAAAATTATGCGCGGCTCGCCACGCTGGGCGCGCTAGGCCGTTACGGCTTCTATGAAGCGCTCGATTTCACCCGCGCCCGCCTGCCCGATGGGGAGGTCTTCACGATCGTCCGCAGTTTCATGGCGCACCACCAGGGCATGACGATCGTTGCGATTGCAAACACCTTGCTCGATGCGCAGATGCGCGCACGCTTTCATCGCGAACCGATGATTCAGGCCAGCGAACTGCTGCTGCAGGAACGCATGCCACGCGACGTCGCGGTGGCGCATCCGCGTGCCGAGGAAGTGAACACATCCGCAGCCGACGCCAGCACGACGCCGCCGACAGCGCGTCGCGTCGCCGAGCCCGCATCGGCCGTCGCCGCGCCGATCACGCATCTATTGTCGAACGGGCGGTATGCCGTGATGCTAACCGCGACCGGCGCGGGCTACAGCCGCTGGCGCGACCTCGCGATCACGCGCTGGCGCGAAGACGCGACCCGCGACAATTGGGGCTCCTTCATCTTCCTGCGCGATACGCAGAGCGGCCAGGTTTGGTCCGCGAGCGCTCAGCCGGTGGCGGGCGAACCCGAATATGGTGGCGTAGTGTTCGGGGAAGATCATGCGGAATTTACCCGTCGCGACGGTTCGCTCACGACGACTCTCGACGTGCTGGTATCCGGCGAGGCGGATGGCGAAGTGCGTCGTATCTCGCTCGCGAACAGCGGGCGCGGCGCGCGTGAAATCGAACTGACGTCGTACGCGGAACTCGCGCTGGCAACGCCGGCTGCCGACAACGCGCATCCGGCATTTTCGCGGATGTTCGTGCAGACCGAACAAGTGGCCGAATTCGAGGCGCTGGTGGCCACGCGGCGTCCGCGTTCGCATGACGACATGCAGGTCTGGGCCGCGCATTTTGCGGTTGTCGAGGGTGAGATCGTCGCCGAACCGCAGTACGAAACGGATCGCATGCGCTTTCTGGGCCGCGGGCGCAGCGCGCGCACGGCCGCCTCGATGATCGACGGACGGCGGCTTTCCAACACCACCGGCACCGTGCTCGATCCGGTCTTTTCGCTGCGCTATCGCGTGCGAGTGCCGCCGGGCAAGGTGGTGCGCGTCACCTTCTGGACGGTGGTGGCCGAATCGCGCGCGCAGTTGCTCGATCTTGTCGACCAGCACCACGACCGCAACGCATTCGACCGCGCCAAAACGCTCGCATGGACGCAAGCGCAAGTGCAATTGCGCTACCTCGACGTGGCGGCCGATGACGCAGCTGACTTCCAACGGCTCGCGGCGCCGATCCTGTACGCCGACCCGCGCTTCAGGGCAACCTCCGACGCGATCGTTCGCGGAGCCGGCGCGCAGTCGGGCCTGTGGCCGCACGCGATCTCCGGCGACCTGCCGATCGTGATGCTGCGTATCAGCGACGTCGAAGATATCGCGCAGGTCCGGCAGCTATTGAAGGCGCACGAATACTGGCGCATGAAGCGACTGGCCGTCGATCTCGTGATCATCAACGAACGGGCTTCATCGTATATCCAGGAGCTGCAGGGGGCGATCGAAACGGCTGTGCGTAGCAGCCAGTCGCGGCCGCGCTTCGACGGAGAACTCGCGCAAGGGATGGTCTACGTGCTGCGTGCCGATCTGATGAGCGTGGAGACGAGAGCGCTTCTGCAGTCGGTCGCGCGCGTTGCGCTGATCGCACGCCGCGGTTCTATCGCAGTCCAGCTTGCCAGCCTGTCGCAAACGCCGGCCCAGTTGCCAGCTCAACTACCGGCGCCACGCCGGCAAAAACCGCTGCTATCGTCGTGGCCGGCACCTGTCGATATGTCAGCGGTGCCGCCTCCGCTGACAGCAGGACTCGAATTTTTCAACGGCCTCGGCGGCTTCGGCAGAAACGGCCGCGAATACGTGACCGTGCTGTCGGCGGGCGCCACCACGCCCGCGCCGTGGATCAACGTGATTGCGAATCCCGGCTTCGGCTTCCAGGTGGCGGCGGAAGGCACCGGTTATACCTGGGCCGAAAACAGCCGCGAGAATCAGATCACGCCGTGGTCGAACGATCCAGTCGAAGACCCCGCAGGGGACGCCATCTATGTACGCGATGAAGCCACCGGCGACGTTTGGACGGCCACCGCACTGCCGATTCGCGACCGCGGCGTTTACGTCGCGCGTCACGGGCACGGCTACAGCCGCTTCGAGCACAATGCAAACGGCATCGCACTCGACCTGCTGCAATACGTGCCGCTTGCCGATCCGCTGAAGATTTCCCGGCTGACACTGCGCAATCTGTCCAGCACGCCGCGCAGGCTGTCGGTGACGGCGTGGGTGGAATGGGTGCTCGGCACGTCGCGAGGCGCATCGGGGCCGTTCGTCGCGACGGAGATCGACGCGGTCACCGGCGCGATGCTGGCGCGCAATCCGTGGAGTATCGCGTTCGGCACGCGTGTCGCATTTGCCGACCTGGGCGGCCGGCAAACGGCATGGACGGCGGACCGCACCGAATTCCTCGGCCGTCACGGCGAAGCGGCCGCGCCCGCTGCGTTGACCGGCAACGCGCCGCTGTCCGGCGCAACGGGTGCAGGGCTCGATCCGTGCGCGGCATTGCAGACCTTCGTCGATCTGGGCGCGCACGAGGTGATCGAGGTCGTGGCGTTCGTCGGCCAATGCGCGTCGGTCGACGAGGCGCGGGCGCTGATCGAACGCTATCGCGCAACCGATCTCGATGCCGTGCTCGCCGACGTGACACGCCACTGGCAAACGGTACTCGGCGCGATTCAGGTGAAGACACCCGATCGAGCGATGGACCTGATGCTGAACGGCTGGCTGCTGTATCAGACGCTCGCGTGCCGGATCGAGGCGCGCTCGGCGTTCTATCAGGCGAGCGGCGCATACGGCTTCCGCGATCAGTTGCAGGACACGATGGCACTGACGCACGTGCGGCCCGACGAAACGCGACGGCATTTGCTGTGCGCCGCGTCGCGGCAATTCGTCGAAGGCGATTTTCAGCATTGGTGGCTGCCGCATTCCGGACAGGGCGTGCGCACGCGGATCTCCGACGACCGCGTGTGGCTCGCCTTCGCGGCTGCGACGTACATCAGCTGCACGGGCGACGACGCAGTTCTCGACGAGGTGGTGCCGTTCCTCGACGGCCCGACACTGCAGCCCCGCGAGCACGACTCATTCTTCCAGCCGATGCTCGCGGAAGGCGCCGCTTCGCTGTTTGAACATTGCGCGCGCGGTCTCGATCAATGCATTGAATTGACCGGCGAGCACGGTTTGCCGCTGATCGGCACGGGGGACTGGAATGACGGGATGAACCGCGTCGGCGCAAACGGTGCCGGAGAAAGCGTCTGGCTCGGCTGGCTGCTGTTGCGGACCATTGAACTCTTCGCGCCCCTCGCCGAATCGCGCGACCACAAACGAAGCGCGCGCTGGCGCGCCCATGCGGTGTCGGTGCACGATGCGCTGGAGCGTGAGGCGTGGGACGGCGAGTGGTACCGTCGTGCGACGTTCGACGACGGCACCTGGCTCGGTTCGAGCCACAACGAGGAATGCCGGATCGATTCGATCGCCCAGTCGTGGGCGGTACTGTCAGGTGCGGCTGATCCGCTGCGCGCCGCACGGGCGATGGCCGCGCTGGATAAACACCTGATCCGTCGCGACGATGGCATTGCGTTGCTGTTCACGCCGCCATTCGATAAGACCTCGCACGATCCGGGCTATATCAAGGGCTACCCGCCTGGGCTGCGCGAGAACGGCGGCCAGTACAGCCATGCGGCGATGTGGGCGATCCTCGCGTTCGCGAAACAGCGCGACGGCAACCGGGCCGTCGCGCTGTTTTCACTGCTCAATCCGGTCAATCACGCGCGCACACCGGCCGAGGTCGAGCGCTACAAGGTCGAGCCCTACGTCGTTGCGGCAGATGTCTATTCAGTGGCGCCTCACGTCGGCCGCGGCGGCTGGACGTGGTATACGGGGTCGGCAGGATGGATGCACCGGGCGGGTGTCGAAGGCATTCTCGGGATTCGCAGGGAAGGCGATTTTCTCGTAGTGGATCCGTGCATGCCTGACGCATGGCCAGGCTTTGAAGCGACGGTCAACGTGCATTCGACGCGCTATGAGATTCGCGTGGCATCCAGCCCGGGGGGCCGTGCAATGCGTGCTGTGCTCGACGGCAAGGGCGTGAAGTGCGGCGGTGACGGCGTGCGCGTGCCGCTGGATGCCGGCTCGCATACGCTGTCGATTTCACTGCGCATCGCGGTGAGCGAGGAAGTCGATTCGCGCGAACCTGCTGCTTAACGCTACTTCGGCCGCTTCGCAACTCATTTACCCTCAACAGGCTTCAGCGAAGCGAGGCGTGCGATTCGCTGTCTATGCTGTACGCTGTCGTACCACCTCTGAAGCCGTTTTCGCGTAACGTCATCACTATCGACAAAGAAAGGAACATGGCAATGCTAAGACGGACATTCATGTGGCGTACCCCCGGCTCGATCCTCGCGATCGGCCTGGCGCTATCCGGCTGTACGACGACCGGTGCGTCCGACGAGGCGCTGGAGCAGCAGCAGAACAAGCGCCGCACGATCGATGCCGGCGCCGACTCGACCCTCGGACGCCTTTACAACGTTGTCCCGGATTCGCACGAACTGGTCGCCAAAGCCACCGGCTTGCTGATCTTTCCGTCCGTCATCAATGCCGGGATCGGCATCGGCGGTCAGTATGGCGAAGGTGCGTTGCGCGTCCGGGGCCGGTCGGTGGGGTACTACAGCACCGCGGCTGGCTCGGTCGGGCTGCAGGTTGGCCTTCAGTCGAAGGCGATCATTTTTCTGTTCATGACACAAAACGCGCTCGACGGATTCCGCAACAGCGACGGCTGGTCCATCGGCGGCGATGCATCGGTGGCAGTGGTGAAGGTTGGGGCGAACGGCAATATTGACACAGGCACGGCGACGGGCCAGGTCAATGTGTTTGTGTTGACCAACGGCGGCCTGATGGCGGGCGCAACCGTCGCCGGCACGAAGGTGACCCGGCTGAAAATGCTATAACGGCGGACATGCGGTGAGTGTATCCAGCCGGCTCGCCTATGCCGAATCATGGTCCGCGCATGCAATCGGGTAGGTGACGGCCATCCAGAGACGACCGCCGGTCGGTACCGCCGCCTCCAGCGCCGGTACGGCGACGTACCCTTCCAGACTTCCGGCGACAGTGCGAGCATAATGTCTCGAGCCGGACAGACGAAAATCCCGACCATTTGATGGGACCCGCGCATTGGGTAAAGCGGCATGGATCGGCATCGCACAGACGTCGCCTGAAGAATGTGCCACGGTGTGGTGCGAACATTTGCATGACGACCATGAAAAGCGCCGCCCTCAGCATGCTCACCTTCCTCGCTGCAGTCGGGGCAGGATTCTGTCCAGTCCAGTCGGTTGCTCGTGCGCTCGATCTGCAACTCGACTGCAAATCCGACGCGCACACTTTTATCGCCCCACTCCTGGATGACCAGTCTATCGATCCGAAACCGATGCGCGTGGAAGCCAATTCGGTGAATGCATTCCGGCCCACTCGCGGCAGCAACCTGACGGCATTCGGCTTTCGTGTCTATGCGGTCCTCGGGTATCAACGGGACGATGCGCTGTTCAAGCAAGGTGACGGTCAACCCATTCCGGGGTCGGCATATGGCGTAGTGGTGCTCGGATCCATGGAGTCAGTGGGGGCCCGCGTGCAGCAGGCGGGGAGCGACGCAGTCGTTCACCAAGTGGTTCCGCTCGTGCTAACGGCCATTTTCTGCAATCCGCAATGAGTGGGCTGCGCCGATCGCGCAGGCTTGCCTGGAAGCAGCGTCAGGACAAGTATGGTTGCATTAGCAACCTGACAGCAGAACCGATGGAGATACGTGATGTCAAGCGACTGGAAGCGCCGCATCAAGCTGTTTGTCCAGCGCTTCTGGCAGCCGACCAGCGCGTGCATGACCTGCATGCCGGGGAGCTGGGGCAATTTCCTGAGCGTGGCGCACTGGACGATTGCACTACAGACAGGTCTGGCCACGGGAATCCTGGCCATACTTTTGACTTTCACGCCGGCGGCCAAGCTCTACTCGAACCGATACGGCAATGCGCTGGTTGTCGGCTTCCTGACGATGTTAGGCGACGCCTACTCGCACGTGAATCACTACGGCATCCCGTTTGCCGAGGCGATCGTGACGGGTGTGATTTCGGGTTTGCTGGCGCTGGCCGGCTCATATCTCTTCGAGGACCGCGCCCGGCGCCTTCGGGCGGCATGGGCGCGGATTTTCCGCAAGCCCATCCGTTGATTGCCCGACACATCCTGGTCAACCGGCCCTGCGACCGTGCGAACGTCCGGGCCGTTTATAAAAGGGGCTAAGCGGCCACCCTTCGCACATGTTACAGTCAGGCATCAGTAGTCAACTCTCTCGCGCTAGTAAACTGAATATCTTCGTTTGCAGCGCTCAGCGGGATCGAACAAGGTCCCTTCCTTCTGCCCAAGATTCACGTTGTCACCGAGGCAGGCTTCACACTAGCCGTTGCTGTAGCTCGCGCGACACACTGGAGCGGCCCATCTGTTTTGGAGGCGAGATGGCAACCCCATCGGTATCCGGTAAAGCGCCATGAGCGAGCCGCAACGCCTGACCGTGCGGCACCTCAGTGTCTACCACTATTCGGAGCCGGTGCGCTTCGGCGAGCATCGCATGATGTTCCGGCCGCGTGCCAGTCACGATCTGCGGCTTGTCACGACGCAGTTGCTGATCACGCCCACTCCCACACGGCTGCACTGGCTGCACGACGTCTTCGACAACTCGGTTGCAGTCGCAACATTCTCCGGCGAAGCAACGGAACTGCTCTTCAAAAGCCAGGTGTCGCTCGAGCACTACGAAGCGCCGCTTCCCGACTATTCGCTTGAGCCGTATGCGTCGACGTGGCCGTTCGCGTACACCAATGAGGAAGCGTCGGATCTGGTGAATGCGCGCACCCGCCCGTTTCCGAGCAACGATGTCGACGTCTGGGCGCGGCGCTTCATCGCGCCCAGTGGCATAACCGGCACGATGGCGCTGTTGCGCGCGATGACGCTGGAGATCAAAAGCGAATTTTTCTACGTGCGGCGCACCGAGAAAGGTGTCTACCTCCCCGCGGAGACGTTGCGCCATCGCAGCGGCAGTTGCCGCGATTTCGCGGTGTTGATGATCGACGCGGTACGCTCGCTCGGTCTTGCGGCGCGGTTTGTCAGCGGCTACATCTTCGTCCCCGATCACGACACCACGCAGGGCGGCGGCGCGACGCACGCATGGCTGCAGATTTATCTTCCGGGCGCGGGTTGGGTCGATTTCGATCCGACCAACAGCATCATCGGCAATCGGCATCTGATTCGTGTTGCAGTTGCCTGGAATTGCGATCAGGCGCTGCCGCTCTGGGGCACCTGGCATGGTGCGAAGCATTCGTTCCGCAGTCTCGAGGTCGAAGTCAGCGTCACCGAGGACAACTGACGGCTCATCACAGTTTCATTAGAGAGAGGTTGCTACCATGAAACTCCGCGTTGGCTATGAACTGGTCTATGAGTGCGCGCAGCCGACACCGATGCTGCTGATGCTGAACACGCACTACTCCCGCGTGCAGGACGTGCTGAGCGCCGATCTGCTGGCGGTCGATCCAAAGGTGCCGATCACGCAGTATCGCGATGGTTTTGGCAATCTTTGCAGCCGCATCGTCGCGCCGCAAGGACAGATTTCGCTATCGACGACAGCGCTGCTCAACATCTCCGATCAACCCGAGGCGCAAGAGCCGTTCGGCTACCAGCATTCAGTCGAAACGCTGCCGGACGAATGCCTCGTGTTCCTGCTCGGCAGCCGCTATTGCGAAACCGATCTGCTGTCCGACATCGCGTGGCAACTGTTCTCCGGATCGCCACCGGGCCGCGACCGTGTGCAGGCGATCTGCGACTACGTTCATCGGCACATCACGTTCGGCTATGATTTTGCGCGCCCGACCAAAACGGCCTTTCAGGCGTGGCAGGAGCGCAAAGGCGTGTGCCGCGACTTCGCCCATCTGGCGGTGGCGCTGTGCCGTGCAATGAACATTCCGGCGCGCTACTGCACCGGCTATATCAGCGATGTCGGCGTGCCGCCGCCATGGAGCGCGATGGATTTCGCGGCCTGGTTCGAGGCGTATGTCGGCGGCTGCTGGCAGACTTTCGACCCCCGCAACAACGTGCCGCGCATTGGCCGCGTGTTGATGGCGCGTGGCCGCGATGCCGCGGATGTCGCGATCAGCAACACATTCGGCGCGACCAAGCTTGTCCGATTCGATGTGCACTGCGCGCCGGAGTGAGCGGGCGGCGGATCAAACGCTCAGAAGTGAACTCAGAAGCGAAACGCGCTCAGCCCCGGATGATCGTCGGGCCGGCGTCCGAGCGGCCAGTGGAACTTGCGATCTTCGTCGCGAATCGGAAGATCGTTGATCGACGCATGGCGCGCGGCCATCAGGCCATGTTCGTCGAATTCCCAGTTTTCGTTTCCATAGGAGCGGAACCAGTTGCCTTGCTCGTCGCGCCATTCATAGGCGAATCGAACGGCGATCCGATTGTCGGTAAACGCCCACAATTCCTTGATCAGACGGTACTCGTATTCCTTCGCCCACTTCTTCGTGAGAAACGCGACGATCTCCTCGCGTCCGTTCACGAACTCATGCCGATTGCGCCAGCGGCTGTCGATCGTATAGGCATGCGAAACCTTCTCCGGGTTTCGTGAATTCCAGCCATCTTCGCCGGCACGCACTTTCTTCTTCGCGCTCTCGAGGTTGAAGGGAGGAAACGGTGGCAACGATTCTTGCGTGCTCATGATCAGATGCTCCTGAGTGAAGGTCGGATCGACGGTTAGCGCACCGCCAGGCGCCGTGTAGGCGAGCGACGGCTCGCCGTGAACTCGGGTTCAAGCAAGCCATTTTGCCCGCGACCACCCCACCGCGTTTTCCGATTAGCACGTGTTCCGGGAATTCGCACGGTACGCGTACCACCGCATTCAATTGAGCAGCATCCCGTTTTCGCAGGCGATAAGCATGACGGAAATGTCATCTTCGCCTCATCTTTGCACTGCGGCCGAACCGTAGCATCGTCCGTGTTCAAGTCACGGCGCGTTCGTCCCATGTCCAAGCATCGAGTTGCTGCATTTCTGCTTGTCGCAGCCGCGGCGGCGACACATGCCCAACAGGCCGCAGCCGACGTCGAACCCGAGCTCGGCACCCGCGCCCCGATCACGACTGCGCAAGCGGCGAACCTTGCGCAGCCGATGTCGCTCGACGACGCGCTGCGCCTCGCCGCGGAAAACAACCCGCTATTGCAAAGCGCGCGATTCGAGGCTGATGCTTCGAACGGCGCGCTTATGCAGGCCGGCGCGCGCCCCAATCCGGAGATCTCGCTACTGCAGGAAGGACTCAGCGGACGCGAGCGCACATCCACTGCATTGATTAATCAGACCATCGAACTCGGCGGAAAGCGCCGGTCGCGGCTGGACGCCGCATCGTATCGCCGCGAAGCGGCCCT
>DASXXR010000046.1:0-10873 GCA_036502945.1 Paraburkholderia sp.
GCGCGCAGTTCGCCGAGCAATTGCGCATAGCGCGCAAGCGCCGCCTCGCGCCGCTCGCGCCATGTGTCGACGAGCGTGTTCGGGTCGGCCGTCTGCGCCGCCTCCGCAACGACGCTCGTCGTCAGCGCGCGCTTGAGCCGCGCAAGCTCGGCAAGCGCGGCCGCGCGCGCCATCACATCCCAGTGCGTGGGCGTCGGCAGCGCGGCGGCACGCTCGCCGATCCAGTTGTAGTTCAGTTGCGTGCCCAACGCGAAATAGGCCCCCGCGACCAGTTCGAGATTGCGCTGGCTCGTCGCCGCGACCTCCGCGATATCGAGCAGCGCAGCCGGAATCTCACCGCTCGCAACGCGTATCGCCAGCTCGCTGTCGACGCCCGCATCGACCAGCACGCGTTGCCGTTCGGACAGCGCTTCGAGATCCGCCGCGGGCAGCAGCGTCGGCAGTTGCGGCGCAAGCCGCTGCGCAGCGTCGCGGCAACGCACGATCAGCGCGGCGGCCCCGCCGTCTTTAACCTCGCCGGCTTGCAGATGCCGCAGAAACCACAGCGCAGCACTTTCCAGCAGACGCGTGATTTCGACGAACATGCGCGCCTGCACATCGTCGGCGACACGATTGTCGAGCGCGTCGATCTTGCACCATATGGCGTCGAGATCGAACACGCTGCGCGCCATCAGACAGGCTCGCACGATGTCCCCAGGCAGCGCATCGGTCTCTTCCATCAGGCGATGCACGAACACGCAACCCACGCGATTCACCAAGCCGTTGGTGAGAAAGGTAGCAAGGATCTCGCGGCGCAACGGATGGCGGCGCATCGTTTCCTGAAGACGCTGCCGCAGCGGTGTCGGAAAGTATTCGGGCAACATGCCGGCGACGAGTTCATCTTCAGGCACATCGGATTCGAGCAGCGCATCGTACAGCCACATCTTGCTGTACGCCAGCAGCACCGCGCGCTCGGGCGATGTAAGGCCCTGCTTCGCCGCATGCCGTTCATTGATCTCGTCGTCGGTCGGCAAAAACTCGATCACGCGATTCAAACGGCCCGCCCGTTCGAGCCAGCGCATCAGGCGGGTTTCCGCGTCGAGCATCTCGACGGCGTAGCGGCCTGCAATCGAAAGCGCCTGCGTCTGGTAGTAGTTGTCCTGCAACACGAGCAGACCGACTTCGTCGGTCATTTCGGCAAGCAGCGCATTGCGCTGTTTTTCGGTCATCTCGCCATCGGCGACCACGAGGCCGAGCAGAATCTTGATGTTGACTTCGTGATCCGAACAGTCGACGCCTGCGGAATTGTCGATCGCATCGGTGTTGACGCGCCCGCCGTGCTGCGCGAATTCGATGCGCCCGAATTGCGTCATTCCCAGATTGCCACCTTCGGCGACCACCTTGCAGCGCAATTCCGCGCCGTTCACGCGGACCGCGTCGTTAGTGCGGTCGCCGACCTGCGTGTGGGTTTCGCGAGTCGCCTTCACGTACGTGCCGATGCCGCCGTTGTACAGCAAGTCCACCGGGGACTGCAGAATGGCGCGGATCAGCTCGTTAGGTGCGAGCGCAACCGCATTGACGCCCAGCACCGTCTGCACCGCCGCCGAAAGCGGGATCGTTTTCGCGGTGCGTGCGAACACGCCGCCGCCCGCGGAGATCAGCGATGGGTCGTAATCCGCCCAGCTCGAGCGTTCCAGTGCGAAGAGCCGCTGCCGTTCGGCAAGACTCTTCGCAGGATCGGGGTTCGGATCGAGAAACACATGCCGGTGATCGAATGCCACGACGAGCCTGATATGCGGCGACAACAGCATGCCGTTACCGAACACGTCGCCGGACATGTCGCCGATACCGACTACGGTGAAGTCTGTGGTCTGCGTATCGATGCCCATTTCGCGGAAATGCCGCTTCACCGATTCCCACGCGCCACGCGCGGTAATCGCCATCTTCTTGTGGTCGTAGCCAACCGAGCCGCCGGATGCGAACGCGTCGTCGAGCCAGAAGCCGTATTCGCGCGAGATCGCGTTCGCGTAGTCGGAGAATGTCGCGGTGCCTTTGTCCGCTGCGACAACCAGATAGGGATCGTCGGCATCGTGGCGCACGACGTCGGGCGGCGGCACGAGTTCGTCACCCGAGCGGTTGTCGGTCAGATCGAGCAGCCCGCGCAGGAACGTTTGATAACACGCAATGCCTTCGCGCAGCCACGCTTCGCGGTCGCTCGCCGGCGGCGGATTCTTGACGACGAAGCCGCCCTTCGAGCCGACCGGCACGATCACGACGTTCTTCACCATCTGCGCCTTCATCAGTCCGAGCACTTCGGTGCGGAAATCCTCGCGACGGTCGGACCAGCGCAGCCCGCCGCGCGCGACGCGCCCGCCGCGCAGATGCACACCTTCGACGCGCGGCGAATACACCCAGATCTCGAACATCGGCTTAGGCTCAGGCAACCCGGGCACCATCGCCGGATTGAACTTGAACGACAGATACGGCTTCGGACGGCCATTCGCTTCGCGCCGAAAGTAGTTCGTGCGCTGCGTCGCGTTGATGACACCGAGGAACTGCCGCAAAATCCGGTCTTCGTCGAGATTCGGCACTTGATCGAGCGCGCCTTCAATCAGCTTCAGCAGCCGCTCGACCCGCGTTTCGCGTCCCGCAGCCGGCGACGGGTCGAAGCGCGCGACGAACAGGTCGACGAGCATTCGTGCAATCGCCGGATTGCCGGTCAACGCCCGCTCGATGTACGCGTCGCTGAACATCGAGCCGACCTGCCGCAAATACTTCGCGTACGCCCGCAGAATCGTCACCTCGCACGCGCCGAGATGCGCGCGCAGCACGAGCCGGTTGAAGTCGTCGTTTTCGATTGCGCCGGTCCATACCCGTTCAAATGCATCTTCGAACAGATCCTTGACGCGCTCGATGTCGAATTCCGCATCGTCGGCAAGCTCAAGCCCGAAATCGTGAATCCACGCAGGCGTCGCGTTCGGCGCTTCGATCAGATACGGGCGCTCTTCGTCGACCCGCACGCCCAGATGCTCGAGCATCGGCAAGCTGCGCGACAGCGCAATCGGCTGCCCCGCGCGATACACCTTGAAGCGAAACGCGCGCGGCCCCGATTCGATCGGGCGATAGAGATTCATCGCCAGATGTTCGGTGCCCTGCACGCGCTCGATCAATTCGATGTCGCGCACCGCCGTGCGCGCCGGGTAGTCGTCGCGATAGCCCGCCGGAAACGAGTCCGCGTAGTGCTGCAAAAGGCGGTTGCCCTGCTCTTCGCCAAATGAATCGAGCAGCGCATCGGCGAGATCGTCCTGCCAGCGGCGCGCCACCTGCACGAGCCGCGCTTCGAGTTCGCGCGTGTCGACCTCGCGCATCGCGCCCGCCCCCGCGCGCACGACGAAATGAATCCGCGCAAGCGCCGATTCCGACAACTGCGGCGTGAACTCGACAGCCGTGCCGTTGAACGTATCCAGCAGCAGTTTCGCGATGCGCCGGCGCAAGTCGGTCGTGTATTTTTCGCGCGGCACGAACACCAGGCACGACACGAAGCGGCCAAAGCGGTCGCGCCGCACGAAAAGCCGGGTGCGCTGATGTTCCTGCAAGCGCAGCACGCCCAGCGCGATGTCGTAGAGCTCGTTTTCGTCGGCCTGGAACAGCTCGTCGCGCGGGTAGGTTTCGAGCACGGTCACGAGCGATTTACCCAGATGCCCTTTGGGCAAAAACCCCGCGCGCCGCACAATGTTCGCGCATTTGCGGCGCACGATCGGAATCTCGGCGCTGGGCACCATGTACGCCGTCGACGTATAGAGCCCGATGAAGCGTCGCTCGCCGGCAATCTTGCCGTCCGGCCCGACCAGTTTCACGCCGACGTAGTCGAGGTAGCCCGGCCGGTGCACGGTCGCGCGCGAGTTTGCCTTGGTAAGAAAAATCGGCGACGCGCCCGCGATGATTTCCGCAGCGGCAGGCGGCAGCGGCGCGACGTCGGGCGTGCCTTCGGCACGCAACGCTTCGCGCAGGATGCCGAGCCCCGAACCGGCGATGCCGCGCAAACCGAAGCCGCCGCCGTGCGACACCAGTTCATAGTCGCGCTGACCGAGAAACGTGAAGTGGTCGGCCACCATCCATTCGAGAAACGCGCGCGCTTCGATGCCGTCCGCGCTCGTCTCGCGCATGGCCATATCCTTGATCGTGCCGCGCGCGATCTCAACGATCTTCGGCCAGTCTTCGACCGCGGCGCGCACGTCGTGCAGCACGCGCGCGATCTCGCCGCGCAACGCATCGAGCTTAGCCGCATCGCCGCACCGGTCCACTTCAAAATGAATAAACGATGCGAGTTGCGACTGCCCGTTATCCGGTGTCGAGCCGCCCACTCCGACGCGCTCGATGCCACCGTCCTTGCCGCGCCAGATGCGAAATACCGGGTGCAGCACCGAATGCAATGCCAGCCCGAGACGATTCACGGCCATCGACACCGAATCCACCAGGAACGGCATGTCGTCGTTGACGATTTCGATGACCGTATGGTCCGAGTGCCAGCCGTGCTGCTCCAGAATCGGGTTATAGACCCGCAGCCGTTCGCTGCCAGGCACGAACCGCTGCGCGGTTTGCCAGTGCGCCATCGCGGCGCCGTACAGATCGGGAATACTGCGGCTTTGCAGATCGTCGGCATCGACGAAATCGTAGTAGTGCAGCAGAAAAGGTTCGACGATCGAAAACGCGGGGTCGGGCAACCGGCCGCGTGCGAATTCGGTCACATCGTTGAGCAGGTGCGCGACAGCTTCCTCGTTCTTCGCTAGCATGACGTCCTCCACGGCGGGCGGCTATCCCCTGCATCGATAGATGGGCATTATGCACCTTGCTTGTGACACCGCGGTGTGCGTTCGCACATGAAACGCGTGCTATGACAGATGCATTTAGTCGCATCGCAGCCGCCTCTTTCCTTCCATTGAAATCGCCAATAAAGAAGTCCGTTTTGTTGTTTAACCCGCAAAGTCAGGGTTCTTCTGATTAGCGCATAAAGACCTCATGCGCTAATCTTTTAGGGTCGTTCGTCTACCCGACGAATAGACCGTAACGCCAGTCCTTATAGCGAAACACGCACGATTAGCAATGCTTTCGTACGCATGGACAAGCGCTCAACGATGCCGCTTTTCACGTGGCATGCATACGGGTTCCGTCCGTGCCCAGCACAACGACCTTTTTTCCGCGTCGATGTCGCTGGTCTGTTGTCGATGTGTCTCAGGGATAAACCTGCAAGCCTGACATGGAGACAGACTGATGAAGCGCGAGCTCCGGACGATCAGCTATGCGACATTGCTTTTATTCGTCCACACCGAATTGCATGCTCAATCGCTTGACGATCAAACTGCGCAGGACAATATTGCGACGCTTCGTCAGGAACTGAACAACCGGATCAAGGAACTCGAAACCCTTAAGCGCAAGCTCGCCGAAGAAGAAGCGCATTTCCAGCAGTTGAGCCGGGCGCTGGACGCCCGCATGCTCGAGTCGAAGCGCGGTGCCGGCGAGCCCGGTGTCGTCGGCAGTGGCGCGCCCGTGCCGGGCGTCGCACAAGATGCCGCGGCGGGCGCGGCGGCCGGAACAGCAGCAGGCGCAGCGGCGGGCGCTACGTCGGCCGCCGCCGGTGGCGCAGCCCAAGCGGGGACCGGCGCGACCAGCGCCGCGCAAGACTCATCGACCAACCAGGGCGAGCCCGCGGCACCGTCACCGCAACAGGCACAGCAAGCGCAACAACCCGTGGGCCAGGCACCGATAGCAGAAACCGCACCGCCCCCGGTTGCCCCGATCTTCGATCAACCCGGCGTGCTCACGCCGCGTCATCAGTTCGTCGTGGAGCCGTCGCTCCAGTTCGGCTACTCGTCATCGGACCGCGTTGCACTGGTGGGTTACACGATTATTCCCGCGCTGCTGATCGGGCTCGTCGATGTGCGCGAAATCAAGTCGACCGTGCTCACCGCCGGACTCGCGCTGCGCTACGGGATCACGAACCGGATGGAATTCGAAATCCGCGTGCCGTACGTGTATGCGACGACCGATACGGTCAGCCGCGAGATCTTTACCGGCTCGGCGCAGGATAACGTCTTCAACAGCCATGGCAGCAATATCGGCGACGTCGAAATGACGTTGCGCTACCAGTTGAACGAAGGCGGCCCGGACAAGTTCTACTACATCAGCTGGCTGCGCTTCAAGACGACCACCGGCAAGAGCCCATTCGATGTCGTGACCGATTGCGTGACGCGCTGCGTCGGCAACACCACCGGTACCGGGCTGCCGCTAGGGCAGCCGACCGGCACTGGATTCTATGCAATCCAGCCAGGCCTCACATGGCTCTTCCCGAGCGACCCGGTGGTGTTCTTCGGTAACTTCAGTTACCTGCACAGCTTCGGCCGCGACAACCTGAGCCTCACGATACTGGATGGGGAAAAGGACTTCGTCGGCAACATCCAGCCAGGCGATATCTGGGGCTTCAATGTCGGCATGGGGCTCGCGTTGAACGAGAAGGCGTCGGTCAGTCTCGGCTACGACCAGAGCATCGTGCTGCCCACGCATCAGAACGGGCAGACCGTGCCCGGTTCGGTGCGGGTGGTGCTCGGCACCTTGCTGGTCGGCTACTCGTATCGGCTGTCGCCGAAGACTACGCTGAACTTCTCGATCGGCGCCGGTCTCACGCGCGACACGCCCGACCTTACGCTGACGCTCCGTCTGCCGATCCAGTTCTGAACACCGCTTTCGATACCTGCATGGCGCCGCCGCGCGATGCAGTGCTATCTGCCGCGCACCGCAGAGAGAAGCGCGTTATTGAGCGTCGAACCGACGTTTATGCTCTTGAACATCGACAGTGAATTGACGGTCGCATTGATCGTCGTCAACGCCTGGATGTTCTGGTTGTTGAGCGTGTTCTGAATGACCGAGCCCGACAGAGACGGCAACGCGCCTTGCTGCACGACGTTGTTGGGACCGTTCTGGAGCAGCGCGCCCGCATTCACCGTCGCGAGCGACTGCGCCTGTTGCGCGGTGATGTTGTTGATGTCCGGAATATTGAAGCTCGTGGTCGTGACAAGATTGCCGTTCACGGCCACCGTCCGCGTAATGCCGAACGACACCTTCAGGCCGGACGGCATATCGAAGCCGCCGCGCATGCTGTCGAGCCGCTCTTCGCTGAGCGCGACGGTGTTCGCGGGGGGCCAGTTAGGGTCGTCTTTTCCCGCAGCCGCCTGCGGATGCGGTGAAGCCGATGCGACAGCGGACGGCGGCACGACAATCGGCGCCGCATATGAGAGGGGGGCTTTCGCTTGCGCTTTCGCCTGCTGTAGAGCCGCCGCATCACGTGGCGCTGCGGCGAGTGGCTGGGCATTCGCCCCGCGCTTCGATTCAGCACCCGGATTCGCGAAGCCGGACGGCCTTGTTTCTGCCGCTACCGTTGCTCCATCCAGATGTTTCGTTTGCACGGACGCGTCAATGCGCACCGGAACCGCGAGCGGCGCGGCATACGAAACCGGCGCCCTGTTTGAGGACCGCGCGATGTGCGCGAGTGGCGCCGTATCGGCCCGGTGCACGGCGACGACGGCTTGCGTGACCGGTTCCAACACCTGAGCCGCCCGCGCCGCTTCAGGCACGCTCGCCGCTTCGGCCCGCTGCGTGGTTTCGCCGGTTCGCGCCGTGTCGGACCGCCGTACGGCGGGTGCCGGCAGCAAAACGGGATGGACAGGCTGCACGACTTTCATGGCTTCGTCTGGTTCCTTCGCCGGCGCTGCAGTGAGTGCCTTCACCGCCGGCTCCGTTTGCATATCGGCATTCTTATCCGTGCGCGCCGGAACCGCAATCGGCGCAGCATAAGAAACCGGCGCGATGGATTCGCGCGCAACCGACGCGTCGGCGTCCGCTCGCGTACCCTCGGGCGGCACAGCATCGGCAACCGGCAATGTTTCATCCACGAATGTCGAGTTCGCAACCTGCATGACGTCGCCGCTGTTCAGTGCGGCAGCGCTGATCGCCTCCAGTTCAATCTGTGTTTCGCCTTCGCTCACGAACTCCGCCGGCATGAAGGCAGCGGCTGCCGTGCCGTCTTGCTGCGCGATCGGCCCATCCGTGGTTGCCGGCGCATGGCTCTCCACCGCTCCCGCACCCAGCGACGCCATGCCGCCGCACACCACGGTGGCAATCCCTGCGAGCTTACGGGTCTCAGTTTTCATGATGGCCCTTAGAAATCACTCGGTCCGTGCTTCGGCATCACGACGAAGAACAGCCCGTCCCGATTGACGCCGGTGTAGAGCGGTGCGCTCGGCGCGACACGCCAGTCCGCCGGGTCGTTGAATTTCCCGACGCCAGGCTTGTTGTGGATCACGAACAATACCTGGTCTTCCCACTTCTTCTCGAAGCTCGTTTGCGGAATCGGCCGAGTGCCCGTTGCCGGATCGCCGACCAGCACCCGGTTATTCTTCAATCCCTTCACGACGACAAAATGGTGATACCCGTTCTCGCTGATCAGCACGATAGCCGGCGTGTTGGTCTCGGCGAGTTTCTGCAGCGGCAGTTCGTAGCCGTCCGCAACGAATCCGCGCCGCTCCAGAAAACGCTTGATATCCAGTAGAGAAAAACCTTCCTGGCGGATCTTCGCCTGATCGCCGCTCGCGAACATCTCCTGAAACGCGGTCTGTTCGGTAACCGGATAGTCGTATTGATATGTGAGCAAGGTCGCCACCGCGGCGGACCCGCAACTGAAGTCGAATTGCTGCTTGATCGTCCGCTTGAAACGCGCCTCCTTCAGGCTCGTCACATGCATCGCGTAGCCGGCGCCAGACGGCTCGTAGACCGTGATCTCGTCCGCGTGCGCCGCCAGCGCCGCCATCTGCGCGCCCGCGAGCATCCACGCCAGCACCGTCGCACGGTAGCTCATCGCTCAATTCCCGAAGTGCACGTTCAGAATCGTGGCGTTCTGGATCAGCACATTGGTGCCGGAATTCTGTATCACCGTCGGCAGGCCGCTCGAATTGGCAAGCGAGCCCTGATTGATCGAGTTCGAGCCTGTTGAAATGCCTCTGGCCGTGTTGTCGGCGACCGTGCCGGTCAACTTCATGTCATTGAACACCGCCTCCCCGCCTCGATGCGCATCGAGCTGTTCAGCGCTCATCGCAACGCCGAACGTGGCATCCGATCCCGCTGCGGACAACGGTTGGGCAACAGCCGCGGACGTATCGGCCGACGCCGCCGCGGCAGCGGGCGCTGCAACGCCTGCGACGCTCTGCAGGGACGCCTGCGGTTCATCCGCAAAAGCGTGAACGGCAACGCAAGGCAGTCCGATTGCGACAGGCAGTACCCACTTCGCAATGCGTCGAAGCGCTTGCATAGTTGTCTCCTTGTGTTCTCCGCGCGATCCGTCTGGATCGACGTAGAGAACTCGATTTGTGCGACCTTCGCCGGGCCCAGTCCGTTTTCGCGTGCGACCGGTGCGCGCTTCGGGTACGAGCCATTGCGGGCATGCAGCCCGTTCGCCTGCGACGGCGATGGAACTGAAACCGTGGGGCGGTACACGCCCCACGGCACATCACACAACCCTTCTATGCCGACCGGTCATCAGCGACCGACAGCGAGGTTTGCCTGCACAGTGACAGCTTGCTGAACGAACGAGGCCATGCCGCTGTTCTGGCTGGCGGACATGATGCCCGCTGCGGATTGCGCGGTGGTCGTCATGGCGTTCGATGCGTCGAACGCGCCAGTCGTCACCGCAACACCGCCTGCTGCACCGCCCGCTGCGCCTGCGCCGCCCGTGCCTGCACCGCCAGCCCCTGCCGAGGCCGTCGCCGCCGCACCTGCGCCGCCTGCCGCGCCTGAGCCACCGGTACCTGCACCGCCGTCGCCGGCAGTCGCCGTTGCCGCGCCGCCCAGGCCGCCCGCCGACGTTGCAGCACCGCCTGCTCCCGCCGTCGACGTTGCTGCGCCGCCCGTGCCGCTGCCCGCGCCGCCCGTGCCCGAGCCGGCGCCGCCACTGGCCGTTACAGCGCCACTGCTGCCTGCACCGCCGGTGCCCGTGCCGCTGCCGGTCGCGGTAGCGGTGCCGCTGCCGGTGCCGGAGCCCGAAGCCGCGCCGCCGGTTGCGGTGGCAGTGCCGCCGCCTCCGCCAGCCCGCGCATCGAGACCGCCGCTGCCGCCCTTGCCCGCACCAAGACCTACGCCTGCACCCAACGCCTTGCCGGTGCCGTCGCCGTCGCCGCCTACGCCAAGCGATGCGGAAACCGCGCCGCCGCCCTTGCCAGCTGCGTAACCGCCGCTGCCGTAGGCGCTGCCGCCGCGCGCGCTGGACCCGCCGCCTTTGCCGGCGTCGGAATACGACTTGCCGCCGTCGCCGCCGTCCGCCCAGGCGTTGCCGCCATCGCCGCCAACGCCTTTCGCGCCGCTGCCGCCACGGCCACCGTCGCCCCCCACCGCAAGCGCGCCGCCACCACTGGCACCGATGCCCTTGGCGCCGCTACCACCCTTGCCGCCGCTGGCATTGCCGTAGTTGGTTGCCGTATTGCCGATGCCGGTGACCCGCACGCCGGTTACCGCACCATCGAGCTTCGTGATCCCGACTGCCTTCGTCGAATTGAAGGAGTCCTGGAACACTTGCGCGCCCGACGTAGCTTCATTGGCGCTATCGCCGGTTGTCGCAGTTTGGCTCGACGTCACGGTATTGCTGAGCGTATTGGAGCCCGTTTTTGCGTCCTGTTTGCAGGACGCATCGCTATTGCCGCTACATGGATTAGCCATGGCGTAGCCGCTGAAGCCCAATGCAAGGACTGCAGCAGACGCGATTAGAGTTTTGCTCATAGCATCCTCCGCGTTCAGCGACCGACGGTCAGGTTAGCCTGCACGGTGACAGCCTGTTGAACCAGCGACGCCATGC
>DASXXR010000047.1:0-16713 GCA_036502945.1 Paraburkholderia sp.
GCTTCGACGGTGGTGCTCGCATCGACCGGCTTCTGCGGCCGCGAACTGTACGCACTCGACGACCGGCCGAACCAGTTGTACATGGTGGGCTCGATGGGCTGCCTGACGCCGTTCGCGCTGGGCCTCGCATTGGTGCGCCCCGATCTGCATGTGGTCGCGCTGGACGGCGACGGCGCCGCGCTGATGCGCATGGGCGTGTTCGCCACGCTCGGCGCGTATGGGCCGGGCAATCTGACGCACGTGCTGCTCGATAACGGCGCGCACGATTCGACCGGCGGGCAGGCGACGGTGTCGGCGCAAGTCTCGTTTGCCGGTGTCGCCGCAGCTTGCGGCTACGCTTCGGCAGTGGAAAGCGATCAGCTGGGCGTGCTCGACGAAGTATTCGCCGCGCCCGCGCTCGACGGTCCGCGTTTCGTGCGGCTCTCGATTCGCCGCGGCACGCCCGACGGCTTGCCGCGCCCCACGATTACCCCGCCCGATGTGAAGACGCGTTTGATGCGCCACATCGGCCTCGCTACCCAGGAAGGAGAGCGTTGATGCTGTTGCTGAACCCCGGCCCGGTGACGTTGACTGCACGCGTGCGCAACAGCCTGCTGCAAACGGATCTGTGCCATCGCGAAAGCGAGTTCTTCGATCTGCAGGATGAAGCGCGTGAGCGTTTGCTGAATCTTTATTCGCTCGACCCGGCTCAATGGACCGCGGTGCTGATGACCGGCTCGGGCACGGCCGCGGTCGAAAGCATGGTGGCCGCGCTCGTGCCTGAAAGCGGCAAGTTGCTGGTGGTCGAGAACGGTGTGTACGGCGAGCGGATCACGCAGATCGCCACGCAATACCGGATCGCGCACACGGTGGCGAAGCACGAGTGGATGCAGGCGCCCGATACCGCACGCATTGCCGCCGCACTCGATGCGGATCGCGCCATCACACATGTTGCCGTGATTCATCACGAAACGACCACTGGCCGCCTGAACGATCTGCGCGCGCTCGCCGCCGTCTGCCGTGAGCGCGGCGTGCAGCTCCTTGTGGACGGCGTCAGCAGCTTCGGCGCCGAAGCGATCGATTTCGGCGATGCGACGCTTGCCGCCGTCGCCGCGACGGCGAACAAATGCCTGCACGGCGTGCCGGGCGCGGCATTCGTAATCGTGCGCCGCGACGCGCTGTTGCAAGCCGCAAGCCGCACGTATTACCTCGACCTTGTGCGCCTCGCGCGTCTGCAGGATCAGCGCAATACGCCGTTCACGCCGTCGGTGCATGCGTACTACGCGCTGGTCGAAGCGCTGCGCGAACTCGACGATGAAGGCGGCTGGCGCGCGCGTCACGCGCGTTACGCCGCACTCGCCGAACAGGCGCGCGCCGGGCTCGCGCTACGCGGCGTCGCGAGCGCGCTGCCGCCGGAGCAATCGTCGGTCGTGCTGCGCGCGTACCGGCTGCCCGCAGGCGTCCCGTATCCGCAATTGCACGACGTGCTGAAGGCGCGCGGCTTCGTCATCTACGCGGGGCAGGGCGGCTTGTCGGCGGAACTGTTCCGCATCTCGACGATGGGGAACATCCACGCCGCCGATATCGACCGGCTGCTGCAAAGTTTCGACGCACTGTCGAACTGACGATGCGTTGCGCCGCCGTCGTCGCCTGACGGCGCGCGCATCCCGCCGCGCCGTCAGCCTCCATCAAGACGTCTTCACCAGCACCGGCTTGTCGCGATACGCGGCGGGAAAGAGCCGCTTCAGATCGTCGATCTTCGGTATATCGTTAATGGCGATATACGGCTGATCCGGATGCAGCGTCAGGTAGTTCTGGTGATACTGCTCGGCCGGATAGAACGTGCGGTTCGGCTCGATGGTCGTGACGAGCGCGCTGGAGAACACATGCGCGCTGCCGATCTGCGCGATGTACGCCTTCGCGATGCGCGCCTGTTCCGCTGTCGCCGGGAAGATCGTCGAGCGGTATTGCGTGCCGCTGTCAGGGCCTTGCCTGTCGAGCATGGTTGGATCGTGAGCCACCGAAAAGTAGATCTGCAGGATGCGGCCGTAACTGACCTGATGCGGGTCGAACGTAACCTGCACCGATTCCGCGTGGCCCGTCGTGCCCGTGCTCACGGTCTCGTATTCCGCCGAAGCGCGATCGCCGCCCGTGTAACCGGACACGGCGCTCGTCACGCCTTTGACGTGCTGGAACACACCCTGCACGCCCCAGAAGCAGCCGCCCGCCAGTACGACGGTTTCGGACGTGGGCGCCGACGCGGCGGCTTCGTCGACAACGGGTGCGGGTACCATGCGCGCCTCATCGGCGAACACCCGGCCGTGCCCGAAACCGATCCCGGCCGCGATGATTGCCGCGACGGCCGCGAACGGCCACCGGCGGCGCCAGCCGCCGCCCGAGGGCGCGCGGCGAGGTTGATCGTGTTGCATGATTTGCCTCCTTGGTGAAGCAGGGTTCAACCGAACGTGAACGCATACGCGCGCACGCCCGGGTCGAGAAAACGAATCTTGAACGTATGGTCGGCGATTGTGCCGCCCTGACGGATCAACTGATAAAGGCGCTGGCTGGTGACGGTGCCGTCGCCGTTCGCGTCGGTGTCGGCACCGTGATTGGCACCGGGCGCCATGCCGTCGATCGTGACACGAAACCTCACGGGCCGCCCGTCGGTTGCCGGCCCGAGCACGAGATGCAGATCGCGTGCATGAAACCGGTAGGCGAGCGCGCCGCCGGCCTGATCGAGGTCGGTGTGTTCGGCGCCGAGCGTCCACGAACCGTCGAGCGCCCACTCGTTCAGGCCAAGGCCGCCGATCGTATAACGGTGTGGCTTGTCCAGCACCGGGTCGCCCGGCGACGCGAAGTTGTGCGCGCGATCATAGCCGACGTAAGTTTCAGGCGACTGGACATCCGCCATCGCGGGCGCGGCCTCCGCGCCCTTGCCGTTGTCCTGCACGAGGCCGGCCGTCAAATTGCGCGCGCCCGCTTCGGTCAGCAGTTGCCGGATCGCCTGCTCGGAAGCAGCGTAGTCGCCCTCGCCGAAGTGATGATCGCGAATCCGGCCTTGCGCATCGATGAGATAGTCCGCGGGCCAGTACTGGTTATTGAACGCGCGCCAGATCGTGTAGTTGTCGTCGATCGCAACGGGGTAGTCGATCTTCAGATCGGTCACCGCGCGGCGCACATTCGAGACATCTTTCTCGAACGCGAACTCAGGCGTATGGACGCCGATCACGACGAGCCCCGCGGCCCGATATTTGTCGGCCCACGCTTCTACATACGGCAGCGTGCGCAGGCAGTTGATGCATGAATAGGTCCAGAAGTCGACCAGCACCACTTTGCCGCGCAGCCCCGCTGCGGTGAGCGGTGGCGAATTGAGCCACTGCACCGCGCCGTCGAGCGGCGGCAGCATGCCTTCGACCGGCAACGCTGCCGCGCCGCCCGGCGCCGCGGCTTGCATCGCGAGCCCGGAAGCCGCGGCGGCGGGCGCGGCCAGCGCGGCTTGCTGTTTGTTACCGGCGGTAGCAGGCCGCAAGCGGTTAAGCACGTCCTGTTCGATCTGGTTCGTGCCGGCGAGCGACAGGCGCGTGAGGAAGCCGGTGTCCGCATGCAGCGCGATCGCGGCGACGCCGGCCAGCACGGCGACGCCGAGCACGCGTTTCACCCATTCGCTGATGTGCAGCGAGCGCTTCATCGTCGCGAACACTTTGCCGCCCACGGCCAGCGCGAGCGCAAGCGAGGTCGCGGCGCCCGCCGCATAGGCGAGCAGCAGCAGCGACGTGCGCACGTTCGCGCCCTGCAACGCGGCGCCCGTCAGGATCAGGCCGAGGATAGGGCCCGCGCACGGCGCCCACAGCAGCCCGGTCGCGACGCCGAGCAGCAGCGACGGCCAGATGCTCGCGTGTGCCTGCTGCGCTTCCTGCGCCGACGCGGAGAGCCGTGCGCCGAGCGCGACGAGCGGGCGCGTCAGGCGGTCCGACAGCGCGGGCAGCAGCAGCGTCAGCCCGAAGCCGGCCAGCACGACGAGCGCGGCGATCCGGCCATACTGGTTCGCGGCCACGGCCCAGCCGCCGCCGACGGCAGCCAGCGCCCCCACGGCGCTGAATGCCGCGGCCATGCCGATCAGCAGCGGCAGTCCGCTTTGCAGGAACGGGCGGCCGGTGCGGGCGAAGACGAACGGCAGAACGGGCAGGATGCAGGGGCTGACGATTGTCAGCACACCGCCGAGCCATGCAATCAGGAACAGGATCATGTTTTGTTCTCCACAGCCAGTTGCGCCTGCAGCGACGGGCGCCTCGCCTGTCATGACGCCGGTACGCGACGCGAAGGCGGTACCGGGACGTTGCTGACAGGCTCCTTACTGGGGTGAACACCGTTTTCCGCTAGTTATTCCGAGATACAGCGCCGGAATACAGCGCCTGAATATATATAGAGGCGCCCGTCAAACCCGCCGGTTTGCCGGCGGCTCGAACTGTTTGACGAGAAAATCGATGAACGCGCGCACGCGAACGGCCTGATTTTGCCGGCTCGGGTAATAGACGAACAGATCGGCGTCCGGCAGCACGAAGTCCGCCAGCACGACTTTCAGGCGGCCGCTCTTCACATACTTGGCGAGATCCCACTCCGAGCGGATCAGGATGCCGTGACCGTCCAGCGCCCAGCTGAGCACGATGTCGCCGTCGTTGCTTGACAGCATCCCGTGCACCTTGACGGCTTCGCTATGGTGCTCGCGCACGAAGCGCCAGATGCCGTACGCGTCTTCATTCTGACGGTGCACGATGCAGCGGTGATGGGCCAGATCCGCGACTTTCTCCGGCGTGCCGTAGCGCTCGAGATACACGGGCGACGCGCACAGAAAGCGCCGGTTCGACATGATCCGCCGTGCGTTGAGGCGTTGATCCGGCAATTCGCCGAAGCGGATCGCGAGGTCGAAGCCGTGTTCGATCAGATCGATCGGCCGGTCGGTCAACTCCAGCTGCACTTCGACGTCCCGATAGGTATTGGCGAATTTCGACACCATCGGCGCGATCGTCGTCCGGCCGAAGCCGAGCGACGCGTTGACGCGCAGCAGCCCGCGCGGCGCCGCGCCGCTGCTCGACACCGCATCTTCCATCTCCTGCACCTGGCTCAGGATCCGCGCGGCGTGCTGCAGGTAGATTTCGCCCTCGGCGGTCAGGCTGACGGTGCGGGTGGTGCGGTTGACGAGCCGCACGCCGAGCTTTTCTTCCATCTGCGCGAGCCGCCGGGTCGCGGCCGGCGGCGTCAGGTCGAGCGCCCGCGCGGCCGCCGACAGGCTGGCGAGGCGCGCGAGCAACACGAAAAACTGGAGGTCGGAGGTGATATCAGTTTTCACAAAAAGTGAAATATAAATTGAATTTTTCTGAATTCTAACCCGCCGTCCAAGACGTAATCTGGCATCTTTAAAACGCTCTATGCACCGACAACGTGCAAGGTCTTGGAGGACAGGAATGAAGATTGTCGAAATTCGTGAGAAAACCCTGCCGATCAGTTCAGCGATCCGCAATGCCTACATCGACTTCAGCAAGATGACCTTGAGTCTCGTTGCGGTGGTGACCGACGTGATTCGCGACGGCAAGCCGGTGGTGGGCTACGGTTTCAACTCGAATGGGCGCTACGGTCAAGGCATGCTGATGCGCGAGCGTTTCATTCCGCGCATTCTCGCGGCCGACCCGGAGTCGCTCGTCGACGCTTCGGGCAAGAACCTCGATCCGCACAAGATCTGGGCAACGATGTTCAGCAATGAAAAGCCGGGTGGCCACGGCGAGCGTTCGGTGGCGATCGGCACGATCGACATGGCCGTGTGGGACGCAGTCGCGAAGATCGAAGGCAAGCCGCTGTTCCAGCTGCTCGCCGATCGTTACGGCAATGGCGTGCCGGATCGCAAGATATTCGTCTATGCGGCGGGCGGTTACTACTACCCGGGCCAGGACATGACGAAGCTGAAAGACGAGATGCGCAGCTACATCGACCGCGGCTATACGGTGGTGAAGAAAAAGATTGGCGGTGCGTCGCTCGACGACGACCTGCGCCGCATCGACGCGATCATGACCGTGCTGCAGGACGGCCAGAAGCTTGCCGTCGACGCGAACGGCCGCTTCGATCTCGACACGGCGATCCAGTACGCGAAGGCACTGTCGCAGTACGACCTGTTCTGGTATGAAGAGCCGGGCGATCCGCTCGACTTCGAATTGCAGGCCACGCTGCGCAATTATTACGACAAGCCGATGGCAACGGGCGAGGATCTGTTCTCGATGCAGGACGCCCGCAATCTGATCCGTTACGGCGGCATGCGCTCGGACCGCGACTGGCTGCAGTTCGACTGCGCGTTGAGCTATGGTCTGGTCGAATATCTGCGCACGCTGGACATGCTGCACGAGCACGGCTGGTCGCGCAAACGCTGCATTCCGCACGGCGGCCACCAGATGTCGCTGAATATTGCAGCGGGCCTCGGCCTCGGCGGCAATGAATCGTATCCGGATCTGTTCCAGCCCTTCGGCGGTTTCCCTGACGGCGTCAAGGTCGACAACGGCTACATCACGATGCCGGATCTGCCAGGCATCGGCTTTGAGGGCAAGGCCGATTTGTTCAAGGAAATGAAGGCATTGTCGGCGTAAGCACGCCGGTTTTGAAAAGCCGCCTGCCCGCCTGCGTGACCTCGCAGCGGGCAAGCGGCTTCGTCGTTACAACGGGGAGAACTCGGCGACAACCGGGAATGAGACGGGCACGAGCTCCCCGCCGTCATGTTCTGTTATGCGCCGGCAACCAGTGCACCGGCTCGGCGCGCAAGCCGGAGTAGGAGACCCAGCATGAGTGTTCAAGGAATCAGGCGGACCCTTTCGAAGCTGTACGTTCAGGTACTGATCGGCATTGTCATCGGCATTCTTGTCGGCCATTTCAATCCCGACTTCGGTGCACAGATGAAGCCGCTCGGCGATCTGTTCATCAAGCTGATCCGGATGATGCTCGCGCCGATCATCTTTGCTTCCGTCGTGGTCGGCATCGCGCGGATGAACGATATTCACGAGGCGGGCAGAGTCGGCTTCAAGGCGCTCGTCTACTTCGAGGTGGTCTCGACGTTCGCGTTGGGGATCGGCCTCGTCATTGTCAATGTGCTCAAGCCGGGTGCCGGCATGAACATCGATCCGTCGCAGATCGACGGCTCGGCGATCGCCAGCTACGTGCACGTAGCGAAAGAACACGGTCTGCTCGAGTTCTTCATGAGCATCGTGCCGACCACCGTGGTCGGCGCGTTCGCGAACGGCGACATTCTGCCGATCATCTTCTTCTCCCTGCTGTTCGCCATCGCACTCGGACGTCTCGGCAAACGCGGCGAGCCGTTCGTCGAAACACTCGACATCTTTCTGCACGCGATGTTCGGCGTCGTGCGGATCGTGATGTACGTCGCACCGATCGGCGCATTCGGCGGCATTGCGTTTACGGTCGGCAAGTACGGCATCGGCACGCTGAAGTCATTCGGCGAACTGATGCTGTGCGTGTATCTGACATCGGCCGTGTTCATCGTCGTCGTGCTTGGCGTGATCATGCGGATGTGCGGTCTGTCGCTGTGGAAATTCCTGCGCTACATCAAGGACGAAATCCTCATTACGTTCGGCACCGCGTCGACCGAAGCCGTGCTGCCGCAGATGCTCGTGAAGCTCGAACAACTCGGCTGCAAGAAGTCGGTGGTGGGCATGGTGTTGCCGACCGGCTACACGTTCAACGCGGACGGCACGTCGATCTATCTGACGATGGCGGCCATCTTCGTCGCGCAGGCGATGAACATTCCGCTCACGCTCGAAGACCAGCTGATCGTGCTCGGCGTGCTGCTGTTCACGTCGAAAGGCTCGGCGGGCGTCGCGGGCGCGGGTTTCGTTGCGCTCGCGGCCACGCTCGCATCGATGCACCGGATTCCGGTGTCGGGGCTCGTGCTATTGCTGGGCGTCGACCGCTTCCTGAACGAAGCGCGCGCAGTCACCAATCTGATCGGCAACGGCGTCGCGACGCTCGCGGTGGCCTGCTGGGAAGGCGCGCTCGACAAGGTCACCGCGAAGGCGGTGATGGACGGCCGAATGGCGCCCGTCGAACACAAGCCGGGGGACGTCGCGGCCTTCGACTCCGCCCGTGCAGGCACGCGTGCAGGGATCCAGTAAGGCAACGGCGAAAAAGCGTAATTTTTTCGCCGAAGCACTCAAGTTGGACGAGCAGGATGCCGTTGACATTAGTGGTAGATCACGCACCTGCTCCGGTTTTTCGGTCACGGGCCGGTTTATCTAAAAACAACTTACTCGCCCAAACATGTTTTCACGCCTCTCGATTTCCGCCCGTCTGTGGGCCACGACCGCGCTTCTTGGTCTTCTGATCGTCGCGCTCGGGCTGCTTGCGCAATTCGGCATGCAGGACCTGAGCAGCGACCTCGATTACGCATACTCGAATCAGCTTGCTTCGTCGATTGCACTCGGCAAGGCGAACCTGAATCTGACGATCGTGCGCACCACGCTCGATCGCGCGATGCTGCATCCGGACGCGCCGGATGTGCCGCAACTGGTCCAGAAGGCGCTCGACTATCTCGCGATCTCGGATCACGCCTGGCAGGACTACAGCGCGCAGCCGCACGAGGCCGAAGAGCAGGGCCTGGCGGACGCTGCGAATGCCGCGCGTAATGCGATGGTGCAGCAGGCACTGATGCCGCTGATGGACGCATTGAAGAAGGGCGACGCGCAAACGGCCGACGACATCGCCACGAAGGGCATCCTGCGGTTTACGGTCCCGCTCTCGAAGAGCTGGGACGCGCTTGCCAACTGGAAGCTCGGGCGCGGCCAGCGCGCGTTCAGCGACGCGCAGGATCGCTTCAGGCTGCTGCGCATGGTCGGCCTTGTGTTGATCGTGGTGGGGTTGGCTGCGTGCTTCGCGTCGGCGCGCGGGCTGGTTCGCTCGATCTCGCGGCCGCTCGTGACCGTACTTGAGCAGTTGCGGCGCATTGCGAGCGGCGACCTGACCGGCAAGCTGGAGGCGCGCTCGCAAGACGAGATGGGCAAGCTGGTCGAAGGTCTGAAGACGATGCAAGGCGGGCTCACCGAAACGGTGAGGCAGGTCACGTACAGCTCCGAATCGATCGTGACGGCGACCCGTCAGATCGCAGCGGGCAACGGCGACCTGTCGCAGCGCACCGAAGAGCAGGCCGCTTCGCTGCAGGAAACCGCGGCGAGCATGGAGCAGCTGACCGCCACCGTCAAACAGAATGCCGACAACGCACGCCAGGCGCAGGAACTGACCGGCAAGGCCAATGTTATTGCTGGACGCGGCGCGACGGTGGTCGGCGATGTCGTCGAGACGATGGGCAGCATCGACCGCAGCTCGCAGAAGATCGCCGATATCACCGGTGTCATCGAAAGCATTGCGTTCCAGACGAATATCCTCGCGCTCAACGCAGCGGTCGAAGCGGCGCGTGCCGGCGACCAGGGGCGCGGCTTTGCCGTCGTCGCAGCCGAAGTGCGTTCGCTCGCGCAGCGCGCGGGCGTTGCGGCGAAGGAGATCAAGGAACTGATCGGCGCTTCGGTGGAACGCGTCAATGCGGGCGCGCGCCTTGTCGGCACCGCGGGCGAGACGATGGAAGAACTGCGCCAGTCGATCGCGCATGTGACTGCGATCATGGATGAAATCGCCGCTGCTTCGGAAGAACAGCGCGACGGCATCGAGCAGGTCAACCGCGCGGTGTCGCAGATGGACCAGGTCTCGCAGCAGAATGCCGCGCTAGTCGAGCAGGCCGCTGCGGCTGCCGCCGCGCTCGACGAGCAGGCGCATTCGCTGCGGCGCGCTGTTTCGGTGTTTCAGCTGGCGTGATCTGGAACGTCACGCGGGTAATGCCGCCGCTCGACAGCAGGCGAACCTAGTTGCAATGCGAGCGCGCCAATGGTCACCGACGTTCCGGCTGCCATCATCGACCGTTTCATTTCGTTTCCCTCGATACGCGACGCGCCGTTCGTTCCGGCGCGCGTTGCGCCGCTTCGTCGATGTCTGCATGGTAGCGGCTGCGAATTAGAAAAAGAATGAGTCGTGGGCCGAAGCGGTCGGGCCGGGCCTTGCCTTGCCTTGCCTCGTCTCGTCTCGTCTCGCTGTCCCACGTTGATCCGCCCCGGCGCACGGCGAGCGAAACCTCGGAGCGTGGAACGCTGCTTGCTACTGCATTTCTGCGAAACAACCTAAGCACCCGGGAAGTACCCGCAAGCAACCGATGCGGCATTGAACGAGGCGCGCCGTCGTGCCCGTTCATGCACCTGTCGATTGGGGAACGCTCTATCATGTTGCAGCCGCTTGTCAGGCCACGACGTACTGCGAACCACGGTCGATGCTCATCCAGTCAGAAAATGGGAGGCGTTGTGGCGTCAACGAAACGCACTGGGCGATATGTCAGAACACGCCGCACCGTCGCAGCCGGCATGCCGACTGTATGGGCGAGCGCGACCGCCGCGCTGGCGGCCGTCATCGCGCCGGCCGCGCTGGCTCAAACGCCATCGCCGCTCGGCGAATGGCAGTACTCCGCTGGCATTCCGCTGCAGAAACTGTATCAGCCGACGGTTCGCGACTGGGCGGTGCGCGTCGGCGCCGGGCTGACTTTCGAGCCGCGCTACGACGGCTCGAGCCGCTACCACATACTTGCGGGCCCGAGCATCGATATCCGCTATAGCGACCTGTTTTTCGCATCGACCGGCGAAGGCATCGGCGTCAACGTGATCCAGGGGAAGAACTGGCGCGCGAGCATTTCCGCGGTGTACGACCTCGGGCGGCGCGGCCATGACGACCCGCAGCATCTGAACGGCCTCGGCAACATCAATCCCGCGCCTGAAGTGAAGCTGGCCGGCGAATACGTGGTATCGAAGGAGTTTCCGCTCGTGTTCCGGACGGCGATTACGCGCAGCATCGGCGGCTCGAACGGGTGGCTTGCGGACGTCGGCGCTTATATGCCGTTGCCCGGCAGCTCGGAAACGTTCTACTGGTTTGCCGGTCCCTCCGTCACCTTCGCCGATTCGACCTATATGAACAGCTGGTTCGGTGTGAATCCGGCGCAGTCGGCGGCATCCGGCTACCGGCAACACGACGCGAGCGCCGGATTGAAGTCCGCCGGCTTCGGCATCACGATGATCTGGTTCGTCAACAAGCACTGGTTCATCACCGCGGACGGCGCGCTCAAACGCCTTCTTGGCAGCGCTGCCAGTAGCCCCATCGTTCAGACGAAGACGGGCGGCGTGTGCGACGTGTCGCTCAACTATCAGTTCTGATGTGGATCGTGCGGGCGCGGTGACGCGCACTATGGTGCCGCGTTGGCCGTGCCGTGCGCGGACCGCGCGCGCAGCGTGGTCGCCAGCCGCTTCGTGAGCCACTGCACAAGCATCGCGAGCGCGGCCGCTTCGGCGAATGCCGCGACAAGCGGCTGACTGCGCAGCGCGAACGAGAGCAGCAGGCAGAACGCAGCGAACGAAAACCGGCCAACCACCATGCCGCGCAACAGTGCGATCACGAACGCCGGCCCGTGCGCGCGATGCGACGAGACCGATAGCACGATTCCCATCAGCGGGAAGACCGCCAGCAGCCCGCTCCAGGCAGCGCCCACCGATCCCGACAGCGCGGTCACCAGCACCGTGAGCGCGGCGCCGGCCAGCATCCTGCCGATCAGATCGGAACGGGTGAGCGGGGCCCCTGCTGCGACAACCGTCGTACGCGGCAGGAACGACCTGCCGAAAGAGACCGCGGCCAGCGCGGCCGCTGCTGCCCATGCGGGCGAAACGGGCAGACGCGAAAGACCGCATGCGCAAACGAGCCAGGCAACGAGACCGACAGTCAGCGAGCAACGCCAGCCGGCCACGCGGCAAGTCCATGCATAGCCGAAATTGAAGGCTTCGGAAGCGAGGATGGCAGCCAGCGACAGCGTGGCCGCATGCGCTCCGAACAGTGGGCCGTGCGCAAGCACGAGCAGGTAGAGGATCGGCCCCGCCACGACCGGCAGACCCGCGAGCCATCCTGCGATCGCAGGTCCCCACCATTTGCCCGACAACGATACGACCAGCAGAAACGACGGTACGAGCGTGAGCTTGAGGGCAAGCATGGCGGAATGGCGCGGATTTAAAGCCGAAGTATACCGGCGCCATGTTTGCACGCTTCGCCTGAATCGTTCGCCCCGTTCCTTTTGGGCGAGCAAGGCTGGCGCGCGACGCGCGCGCCCTGCCGGACCCCATGGAATAAATTCCCGCATCCGCGTGTTGAAATAAGGTTGATCGCGGGCGCTGCGCGGTGCCGCATTCTAGCTATTTCTTGCTACTTGTTCGCCGCGGGCGCTGGATTGTTTGCAATTTGCGCATTGACTTGATGCCATTAACGCGCAAAGCATGGAGGTGCAATGGACCAACGTAACACGGTTGCCGTCATCGGAATGGGCGGCATCGGCGGAAGCGCCGCGGCTTGCCTGCAACTAGGCGGGCGTCATCGTGTCGTCGCCTGCGTCCGACTTCAAAACGCTGCAATGGCGCAAGCTGTTGCTCAATGCAGTCGCGAACCCGATCACGGCGCTTACGCGCCAGCGCCTCGTCGTCTTCCGGCGTGACGACATGCGCGAGTTGTGTCTGGCGTTGCTGGACGAAGCTGTCAAGGTTGCGCGGGCGGACGGCGCGCATTTCGCCGACGACGAAGCCGCCACCATTTTTGCAACCTTGATGAGCTATCCGACCGACGTCTCGACGTCGATGTATTTCGACAACCTCGAAGGGCGGCCGCTGGAAGTCGGCGTGCTGTCCGGCGCGATTGTCGAGGCGGGCGAACGATACAGCATTCCGACGCCGATCAACCGCACCTTGGCGACGTTGCTGCAGTCGATCAGCGACGCGGCACGGGACCAACCGATCGAACCGCGTAAATAGCCATGCAGGGCCGAACAGGAATCGGCCGCTATGGGTAACCGGATAACAATTTCGAAGGGCATATATGAATAACAGACCTGTGGACATGAAGCCGGTCGAAGTCGTGACGATCGAAGCCGAAACCGGCATCGACGATGCAGCCGCGACGCTCGTGCTTGCATTCAGTACGGACCCACTCATGCGCTGGGTTTTCGACAGCCCTGAACGCTATCTGGCGTATGGCACCCAGCTGATTCGATTTCTTTTGACGAGTTCATGCGAAGCAGGAGGCGCGCAGCGTACCGACGACGGTTCGGGTGTCGCATGCTGGCTGCCGCCCGGCGTGCTCGGCGACGATGAGCCGATCGCGGCCATCGTTCAAGCCGGTGCTCCGCCTGCCAAACTGGCTGAAATCGGAGCCATCATGGAGCAGCTCGAACACCACCGTCCGACCGAGGCGCACTGGTATCTGTCGATCGTCGGCGTCGACCCGTTGCACTGGAGTCAAGGGTACGGCGCGACGCTTCTGCAGCAGCGGCTTCGGCAATGTGACGAAGCCCATCTTCCCGCGTATCTGTGGGCGTCGAGTGCGCAGAGCGCGGCGTTGTACGAAAGACACGGCTTCGAAATCCAGGCGACGCTGCGCGAGGGTTCGGCGCCGCCGATTTTCCCGATGCTGCGCGGCGCGCGGTGAACGTGTTCTGCGCGACGCAGATACCCGCAGATACGCCGCACCGGCGTCGGCCGCGCGCAACCCTCAAACCGGGTCTTTGTCCGGCGGGCCTTCCGGCCGTTGCGGCTCGTCGTTGTGATGGCCCGGCGACGGCGGTGTGAGCGGATCGCTTTCGGGGTCGCGTGTCGGGTCGGCGAGCGGCTCGGGAATCGGGCTGGTGTGAATACGGTAGATCATGGCGTTACCTCGTGCGGATCGTGCAGATCGTGCGGCGCAGGCATCGCCGGGCGCGTCGGTGCCGGAAATGCCCGCCGTTTCAGATAGCGTAGGCGATCCCGTACGCGCGTGCTGACGCTTTGCCGTTCATCGCTCACCAACGCATGAAGGAATGGGCGATAGCGCGCCACGTGCTGGCGATGCAGTGCGGTCTCATCGGCTTAGGCGGAAAAGCGGTGCGTCGCGTTTTATGGTTGCAATGTGGAGCGGGCTGCAAACAGCGTGCCTATGACGCGCCGCGCGATGACGCTTTCATAGTTTGCGCAGGTCGTCGGGCGTATCGATGTCGCTAAGCACGCCGGGATCCTCGACATCGAGCCGCGTCACCGCATGCAATGCGAACAGCGCGCGCGCGCCGGCGTCGCCGTCGAGCGCGAGCAGCGCGTCGCGATGCGCGAGACCGAAGCCGACCGGATGCCCGCGCTGCCCGTGAAAGTAAGGCGCGACGATCGATGCGCCGCCGTCGAGTGTGCGCGCGACGGCTTCGATCGTTTCCACCGCAATGCGCGGCATGTCGGCAAGCGTGACGATCCAGCTTTCCACGTCGTCGCACGCCGCGATGCCGGCGGCGAGGCTCGCGCCCATTCCGCGTTGCGCATCGGCGGAAAATACGACGTCGCAGCCGGCGTCGTTCAGCACCCGGGCGAGCGCGTCGGAACCCGGCCGCACGACCGCCAGCACGTGCGGCACGATCCGCAGCAGCCGATGCGCGGCCTCATGCGCAACGGGCATGCCATCGGGCAGCCGCGCGAGCAGCTTGTTGTGAATGCCGTCCGGATCGAAGCGCGATCCGTAGCCGGCGGCGAGCAGCACGCCGGTGGCGAACGACGCATATGCCATGGCGGCACCGGAAGTGGGGGGAGTGGTGTCGATTGTGCGGCGCAACCGGCGCGCAGCGCAAGCGGGAATCAAATCGCCGGCCGCAAGCCGCGAGGGCGGGCAAGCGACGCACAAGCGGCGCAGAACAGCGGCGCAAAACACCGCCGCAGCGCGCGTAGCACACAAGGCGCCACGCGCGCACGGTCACGCGGATTGCACGGGCGAGCGCGGCATCACCTTGTCCAGCGTGATCGGCAGATTGCGCACGCGCACGCCGGTCGCGTGATACACCGCATTCGCGATCGCCGCCGGCACGCCGGTAATACCGATTTCACCGATGCCCTTCACGCCGAGCGAGTTGATGTACGGATCGACTTCATCGAGCACGACCACATCGAGCGTGTTCACGTCGGCATTCACCGGCACGTGATACTCGGCGAGGTTCGCGTTGGTGAAGCGGCCGTAGCGAAGATCGAGCAACGTTTCTTCTTCCAGCGCCGCGCCGATGCCCCACACGAGCCCGCCCATCAACTGGCTGTGCGCGGTTTTCTGGTTGAGCAGCCGGCCCACGCCGTACACCGCGGTGATCCGCGCGACGCGGATCGTGCCGAGGTCCGCATCCACATGCACCTCCGCGAACACCGCGCCGAACGAATGAAACGAATAGCGCTGCCGCTCGTCACCGGACTTCACGCTAACCACCGCTTCGATCGGCTGGCCGCCCGCGCGCGCGAGCACGGCGGCGGCGGGATCGCGTTTGGTCGGATCTGCACGGCTGACTACCCAGCCGTCGTCGACGGTGACATCGGCGAGCGCGGTGCCAAAGAGCGGCGACGCGTTGTCGGCGAGCGCGAGCGCGATCAGCTTGTTGCGCACCTGTGTCGCGGCGTCGCGCACGGCAGGCGCCACGCTTGCCGCCGAGCGCGAGCCGCCCGAACCCGGCGCGGGCGGCAACGACGAATCGCCCAACGCGAAGCGGATGTTTTGCGGCGCAAAGCCGAGTGCATCGGCGGCGACTTGCGTCATCACGGTGTACGTGCCGGTGCCGAGTTCCTGCGTGCCGGAAGCCACCATCGCGGTGCCGTCGGGCAGAATGCGCGCCAGGGCGGCCGCCTCGCTGCGGTTCGCCGGATAGGTCGCGGTCGCCATGCCCATGCCGATCAGCGTGTTACCCGTGTGCATTGAGCGCGGTACGGGCGTGCGCCGCGACCAGCCGAACCGTTCCGCACCCACGCGATAGCACTCGCGCAGCGCCTTGCTCGACCACGGCTTGTCCTCCTGCGGGTCGACTTCGGCGTAGTTCTTCAGGCGCAATGCAACCGGATCCATCTTCAGCGCGACGGCGAGCTCGTCCATCGCGGATTCGAGCGCGAACGAGCCGGTCGTCTCGCCCGGCGCGCGCATGAAGGTCGGCGTGCCCACATTCAACGGCACGAGCCGGTGGGTCGTGAGCTGGTTCGGCACCGCGTAGAGCATCCGCGTGACCATGCAGCAGGTCTCCGTCCAGTCTTCGATCATCGACGTGTTCGAGAAGCTGTCGTGCCGCATCGCGGTCAGCGTGCCGTCGCGCTTCGCTGCGAGCACGAAGTGCTGTTCGGTGTACGGCCGGCTGCCCACCGGGCCGAACATCTGCGGCCTTTCGAGCGTGAGCCGCACCGCGCGCCCCGTTTGCTTCGCGGCCATCGCGCACAGCGTGACGTGCGACCAGGACGATCCTTTACTGCCGAAGCCGCCGCCGACGAATGGCGAGATCACGCGCACGTTGTCCGGCGCAATGCCGAGTGCCTTCGCCACTGCGGTCTTCGCGCCCGACACGCCCTGCGTCGAGTCGTACAGCGTCAGTTGCGGGCCGTCCCAGATCGCCATGGTGGCGTGGGGCTCCATTGGGTTGTGATGCTCGATCGGCGTCGTATAGACCGCGTCGATGCGGGTCGTGCCCGCGCGCAAGCCCGCGTCGAAATCGCCGCGCTGCGTGTCGGTCTGGCGGCCCTGCGGTTTGTCCGGCGCATGGGCGTGGAGTTTTGCCTGCGCGAAGTCGAGCGTTGCCGGCTGGCTCTGATACGC
>DASXXR010000048.1:0-5355 GCA_036502945.1 Paraburkholderia sp.
TGCCGCGCATGTGGCTGCGCACGAGCGTCCAGCCGCCGTGCAGCTTGTCGCCGGACAGGTGGAACTTCAGCTTGCCCGCCTTGTATGCGTCGCGCGCCGCTGTCTCGCCGCCCGCGGGTTCCCATGTGCCGCGATCCCAGACGATCACCGAGCCCGCGCCATAGTTGCCCTCCGGAATCCGGCCTTCGAAAGAGCCATATTCAAGTGGATGATCTTCGACATGCACCGCAAGACGCTTCACCGACGGATCGAGACTCGGCCCCTTCGGCACCGCCCACGATTTCAGCGAGTCGTCGAGCTCGAGCCGGAAATCGTAGTGAAGGCGCCGCGCGTCATGTTCCTGGATTACGTAAGCGAGCGTGCGATCGGCCTTGCGGGCAGTGGTCCCAGTGGTCTTTTTCGCGCCGCTGCGTCGTGCGGCTGCGCCTGACGGCTCAGGGGTTTCGTCGAAGCGGCGCTTGCGGTGATAGGTCTCGAGTTTATCGGCCATGATTCATCGGTCCGGTGTTCGTCGCTCCGGTCGGCGCGCCGCGTTCATGCTGCGCGACGTTTGCGCGCCGCTGCGGCGCTCGTCGCGCGGGGCACGGCTGTCCTGCTTGTGCCTGACTTGCTTGTGCCTGACTTGCTTGTGCTGGTCTTGCTCGCGGTCGTCTTGCTGCTGGTGCGGCGACGCGCGGGTTGCGTGTCCGGATCGGAGTGTTGCGTGTCTTGCGCGCGTTGCGCGTGGTCGTGCGCACGCGCGGCAGCGGCTTTGCCCTTGCCGCGTCCAAGGCTGCGCTTCAGCAAGTCGGACAGGTCCAGAATATCGGCGCTGCGACGCGGTTCATGCGGCGCTTCGATGTCGCTGATTTCCTCTGTCTTGCCCGCGCGGATCTTGCGCTCGACAAGCGCCATGATGTCGTCATGAAACGTGTCGTGATAGGCGGCCGGGTTCCACGTATCGCTCATGTCGGCAATCAGCTTTTTCGCCATGTCGAGTTCGCGCGCGCTCACGCTGCTCTTCTTTGCGCTTTCGGCGGGTAATTTCAGTTCTTCCCAGGAACGCACCTCGGTCGGCCAGCGCAACGTGTTCATCGCTATCACCGGGCCGACCGGAATCAGCGCCGCGAGATGCTGTTTGTTGTGCAGCACAACATTCGCAATGCCGACCTTGCCGGTCGCCTTCAACGCGTCGCGCAGCAGCGCGTAGACCTTTTCGCCTTTGCGATCGGGCGTCAGATAGTACGGCGTATCGAGATACAGAAACGAGATTTCAGACGCTTCGACAAACGCGAGAATATCGACGGTCTGAGTCGACTCCGGGTTGGCCGAACGGATCTCCGCGTCGGACATCACGACGTACTTGCCCTTCTCGTACTCGAAGCCGCGCACGATGTTCTCGCGCGCCACTTCCTTGCCGGTGCGCTTGTTGATCTGCTTGTACCCGATCGGATCGACCGAGCGCTTGTCGAGCAGATTGAAGCCGACCGTTTCCGATTGGGTAGCCGGATAGACTTGCACCGGCACATGCACGAGACCGAAACTGATCGCGCCCTTCCAGATCATGTGTGCCATTGCGCGCTCCCGGAGTCAGAACGCTGTCGAAGAAGCAGCAAGCGTGCCACGCGTTTGTCGAAGCGCGGCTGTACGGCAGCGCCGCGCTTCGCGCAACAGGTCTGTAAGTCTTGCGCGCAGTCGGCAAAAGATACGGCCGGGCGCGCGCGAGCGCGCAGCACCACATGAACGCCGATCAGCTTGAATCGACATCGACCGTGTGAAGGACCGCGTCCCCCGAACCGCCATGCGGATAGCCGGGCGCGGCGACCCGCTACAATAGCCGGATTTTCCGCGCCGCCGGTGCGCCGCTGCTGCGCATGGTTGTGTTTTCCTTGCGTTCTTTTGCGCCCTTTTTGCGTCCTTTCCGCGTCGACATGAACCTCGTTATCCAAAGCCCCGCGCCGCTGTCCGCCGATCATCACAAGCCGCTCGTCGCGCTCGCGCGCGGCTCGCGCGCCGCTGTCATCGACGCGCACGCGCTGCGCATCGAAAACGCGAATCCCGCTCAGCGCGGCGACCTCGACGTGTACTGCGGAACCCACCAGCTGGATTACGCGTTTATCGACCCAGGCCGGCGGTTCACCGACTATGGCCTCATCGCCATGGACATGGACTCGACGCTGATCACAATCGAATGCATCGACGAAATCGCGGATTTTTGCGGGCTAAAAGCGGAGGTGGCCGCGATCACCGAAGCATCGATGCGCGGTGAGATCAAGGATTTCAACGAGAGCCTCACGCGCCGCGTCGCGCTGCTCAAGGGGCTCGATGCGAGTGCGCTCGAGCGCGTCTACGAGGAGCGGCTGCGGCTGTCGGACGGCGCGGAGCAGATGCTGGCCGGCGCCCGGGCCGCTGGTCTGAAAACGCTGCTGGTGTCGGGCGGCTTCACGTTCTTCACCGAGAAATTGCAGGCGCGCCTCGGTCTCGATTTCGCGCGCGCGAACACGCTTGAAATCGCCGACGGCAAACTGACGGGACGTGTGGCCGGTGAGATTGTCGACGCGGAGGTGAAAGCGCGCACGCTGCGCGACGCGTGCGCGAAACTCGGCATCGATCCGAGCCGCGCGATCGCAATAGGCGACGGTTCGAATGATCTGACGATGATGGCGGCGGCGGGACTGTCGGTGGCGTTTCGTGCAAAGCCGGTGGTGCGCGCAGCCGCCAGCGTCGCGTTCAACTACGTCGGTCTTGACGGTTTGTTGCGGCTCTTCTGATCGCACGGCCGACGCTGCGCGGCACTGCACAGCGCCGCGCGGCGGTTCGATCAAGCGGCGTTCAACTTCCTAGCGCCGCGAGGCTGCGCTCGATATCCGCGCGCAAATCCGCCTCTTCTTCCAGCCCCATGTAGAACCGCACCAGCGTGCCGCGATGCGGCCAATCGCCTGCGGTGCGCATCGACGCGACATCGTACGGCATCACGAGGCTTTGCGAGCCGCCCCAACTCCAGCCGATCGCGAACAGTTCCAGCGATTCGCAAAACGTATCGATCTGCGCCGCGCTGTAACGCGCGTCGAACACCACCGAGAACAGCCCGCCTGCGCCGGTAAAATCGCGCTCGTAAAACGCGTGACCGGGACAGTCCGGCAGCGCGGGATGCAGCACCGCCGCGATCTCCGGCCGCGTCTTCAGCCAGTGCGCCAGCGAAAGCGCCGTGCGATCGTGCTGCGCGAAACGCACCTGCATCGTCGGCAGACTGCGCAGGATCAGCGAGCAATCGTCCGCTGACACGCCGAGGCCGAGCCGCATCCGCACCGATTTCAGCTTCAGGTGCAGTTCGCGGTCGACGGTAATCGTCGCGCCCATCAGGACATCGGCGCCGCCCGATTGATATTTGGTCAACGCCTGCACCGAAATGTCGACGCCGTGCTCGAACGGACGGAACGCAAGCCCAGCCGACCATGTGTTGTCGATCGCCGTAACGACACCGCGCGCACGCGCCACGGCGGTGATCGCCGGAATGTCCTGCACTTCCATCGTTACCGAGCCCGGCGCTTCGAGCCAGATCAGCCGCGTGTCCGGCAGGATCAGATCGGCGATGCGCGCGCCGATCATCGGATCGTAGTAGCGCACGCTGATGCCGAAGTCCCGCGCGAGCCAGTCGCCATGATCCCGGTTCGGCGAGTAGACGTTGTCCGGAATCAGCACGTCGTCACCGGCCTTCAAGAGCCCGAAGTAGACGTTCGAAATCGACGAGAGCCCCGACGGCTGCAGCAGCGCATGGTTGCCGCCTTCGAGCGCCGCGAGCCGCTGTGCGAGCACGAGCGAGGTGGGCGTGGCGTGCAGGCCGTAGCGCCACTGCGCGTCGTTGTGCCATTCGAGCGCGCGCATCGTCGCGAGATCCGGAAAGACCACCGTCGACGCACGCGCGACCGGTACCGAGAACGATTCGAAGCCGGGCGTGAGCTCGTCGTTCGGATGGACGATGCGCGTTTGCAAAGCACGTTTCGGTGAGGTCTTGGTCATGTTGTTTTCGTAGTGATATCAGAGAAAATGAAAGACGGACGGTATGAAGCGGGCTTCTCGCTGCGCTGCTTTTTTGGGGCCCGGATTGCTCGCCTTCGATGCCGCTAGTTGTCGCTCTCGCCGCTATTTTCCACGCCTTTTCGCCGCGCGTGTCGCCGCGCTCATTGCCTCGCTACCGCGTGCTGTTGCTCATTCGCCGGTGTTCAGATTGCTCACGCCGCTCACCGGGCGGCCGCCGCCCGCTGCAGGCGCGGCCGCTGGTGCCTGCGTTTGCGGCTCCGCTCGCTTGCTGCCTGCCGTCGCGGCAGGTATCGCCTCGCCCGCTGCAAGCGGACGCAGATCGAAGGGTTGCGGATTCGAATCGTCGACGTTCATCCGCTCGCCGGCAAGCGTCCCGTCGGTGGCGAATTTGCCCACCCAGTTGCCGGTGATATGTGTGCCGTCGTTCGACTCCTCGACCTCTAGCGTGTCGCCGTCGCGATCACCGGCAATCAGGATGACTTCACCCGTGTCGGTAAACTGATACTCGCCGTGCACACCCGACGGATCGTCGGTTTTCGGGCCGACGCGCAACACGATTTGCCGCGCGCCCAGCATGCCGGCATAGCGCGGAAACTTCGCGAATTCGGCGCTTGGCTTCAGCGGCAGTTGTATGGGCGGCGGGGCGGCCAGTTCTTTCACCGCGTCGCTTGCCGCGCTGGCGTTCAACGGGACCAATGCGCCCGCAATGGTCAGCGCCGCTGCGATCATCCATGCTGCGCCGCGCCAGCGCGCGGCACCATTGTTCGACTTTATGTGCTGCATCTGTTCGTTCCTCGTTATGCCGGGCGTTGCGTGACGCGATGCGCGGCGCCCGCCCGGCCTCGCTTTGTCATATGCGCTCGACAATCGCCGCGAAGCGTTGAGCGCCGCCGTCAGATATCGTCACGAGCGCGTACCGGCCGCCGATCCGATGTAGTGCGTACCGCGCTTGACAGTGATCAACGTAGACGCTCGACCGTCGCGCGGTCCGGAATTGGTGCGACGGCGCCAAAGCCTTGCGTCGACAACGCCGCGGCGACATTCGCATAGCGCGCGGCGGCAAACGGATCGTCACCGGCCACCAGGCGCGCGATGAACGCGCCGCCGAAGCAGTCGCCCGCGCCGGTCGCATCCACCGCGTTCACGGCGAGCGCGGGCACGACGCGCCGCTCGTCGTGCGTCGCGACATAAGCACCTTCGCTGCCCTGCTTCAGCGCGACGACGCTCGGCCCAAGCGCCAGCAGGAAATCGACGATTTCATCGCGACCGGTCAAACCGGTCAGTTCGGTGACGTCATCCCAGCTCGGCAGACAGATGTCCGCCTGACGGATCGCC
>DASXXR010000049.1:0-2462 GCA_036502945.1 Paraburkholderia sp.
CAAGTGCAGGATGCACACCGAAGACGGCGGCCAGAAGCTGATCGTGCGCGGCTATATCGGCGTGTCGCTGCTCGGGCGTTCGCAAACCTGGATTCGCCAGAACTGAACGTGCGGGGTCGGTTCATGGCCCCGGCGTTTCGCTTGATGCGCAGCGCACGGCACAAGCGTCAAAACTTCGGTTCTCATCCAGATATTCTTGATGTCCGCATGGATGAAATCGCGCGCCCGAACGGCAATGTGGCGCGCCAAATAAAAAGCCCGCTTCGTTCGAGCGGGCTTGCGGTGTTGCAAACGTCTCGCGACGCGAGCGGCGCTAACTTACTGCACGCCCTGGCTCAGCAAGAAGTCTTCATAATTGCCGCCGAAATCGTTCAGCGTGCCGTCCGTGCGCACCTCGATGATCCGGTTCGCCAACCCGCTTACGAACTCGCGGTCGTGCGACACGAAGATCAGCGTGCCCTCGTACTTGTCCAGCGCAATCTGCAGCGATTCGATCGACTCCATGTCCATGTGGTTGGTCGGCTCGTCCATCAGCATCACGTTGTGGCGGCCGAGCATCAGCTTGCCCCAGATCATGCGGCCCTTCTCGCCGCCCGACAGCACCTTCACCGACTTGCGGATGTCGTCCGCATTGAACAGCAGCCGGCCGAGCGTGCCGCGCACCATCTGTTCATCGTCGCCTTCCTTGCGGTACACATCGATCCATTCCATCAGCGTGACGTCGTCGGGAAACTCTTCGTACGTGTCTTGCGGCATGTAGCCGATACTCGCGTTTTCCGCCCACTTCACCGTGCCATGCTCGAGTGGCACGCGGCCCATCAGCGAACGCAGCAGCGTCGTCTTACCCGCGCCGTTCTCGCCGATGATCGCGATACGCTCGCCCGGTTGCACGCTGACGTTGAAGTTCGTGAAGATCGTGCGGTCGTATTTTTTCGTGATTTCGTTCGCGACCACCGCGATGGTATGCAGCTTCTTCTCGTACTCGAAGCGGATAAACGGGTTCTGCCGCGACGACGGCTTGAATTCCTCGATCTTGATCTTGTCGATCATCTTCAGGCGGCTCGTGGCCTGGCGCGCCTTCGACTTGTTCGCCGAGAAGCGCCGCACGAAATCCTGCAGATCGGCGACACGCTCCTTCGCCTTCGCGTTGGCCGACTGCTGGCGCTCGCGCGCCTGCGTGCTGGCCAGCATGTAGTCGTCGTAGTTGCCCGGATAGACCTTCAGTGTGCCGAAGTCCATGTCGGCCATGTGCGTGCAGACCTGGTTCAGGAAGTGCCGATCGTGCGAGATGATGATCATCGTCGAGTTGTACTGGTTAAGCACGTCTTCCAGCCAGCGGATCGAGTTGATGTCCAGGTTGTTGGTCGGCTCGTCGAGCAGCAGCACATCCGGCTTCGAGAACAGCGCCTGCGCAAGCAGCACGCGCAGCTTCCAGCCCGGCGCGACATTGCTCATCGGGCCGTTGTGCAGGTCGATCGCAATGCCGATGCCGAGCAGCAGTTCGCCCGCGCGCGCTTCGGCCGTGTAGCCGTCGTACTCGGAGAATTTTGCTTCGAGCTCGGCGGCGTGCATGTAGTCGTCGTCGGTGGCTTCGGGGTTCGCGTAGATCGCGTCGCGCTCGGTCATCGCGGACCACATTTCCGTGTGGCCCATCATCACGACGTCGAGCACCCGCACGTCTTCAAACGCGAACTGGTCCTGGCGAAGTTTGCCCAGACGAATGTTCGGCTCGAGCATCACGTTGCCCGAGGTCGACTCCAGATCGCTACCCAGAATCTTCATGAACGTCGACTTGCCGCACCCGTTCGCACCAATCAGGCCGTAGCGGTTCCCTTCCCCGAACTTGACCGAGATGTTTTCGAAAAGGGGCTTCGGCCCGAATTGCATCGTGATATTGGCAGTAGACAGCACGGCGCGTACCTTTGAATGTAGATCGCTGAAAAACCAGAGATTTTAGCAGGTTATCCTGGCAGCCGCGCCTACGCACCGCGCCTCGCAGCCGTGCCGCGCTTCGCCCGTTTCAGCGGTTCCGGTGCGGCTGCAGCACGTCGGAATGCTGCGAAATCGGCGTCCGCGAGACCCAGCGCGGCGGCGAGGCGCAATACCTGCTGCACCGCGCCGGACACCGGCATCGGCGTAGCCGTTTCGTACGCGGCCGCGGCGATCGTGTCGACGTCTTTCTGAAAGGTCCGCATTGCGCCGATCGGTGGTAGGCCGCTCTGCGTCAACCCATCAGACCGGGCCCGCAAAAACCCATTTCCACTTTTCGATTCCTCTTCGTCAGATTGTTGCGGCTTCGGCAAGCGATGTCCGGCCGCTTCATGCGTTCATCATAGCGGCTCGTAGCGACGGCTGGCCTCGCAGCCGGCTGTCGCGGATTCCGTTGCGGGTGGCCGTGATGGCTGCCGTTGTGGGCGTCGTTACGGCTAGCCTTTTGCAGCAGGGACCCGCGCGCCAGGCAC
>DASXXR010000050.1:0-4011 GCA_036502945.1 Paraburkholderia sp.
CTCGACTTCGCGGGCGGCACGGTGGTGCACATCAACGCCGGTATCGCCGCGCTCGTCTGCGCGCTCGTGCTCGGCAAGCGCACCGGCTACGGCAAGGACGTGATGGCGCCGCACAACCTCGTGCTGACGCTGATCGGCGCAGCGATGCTGTGGGTGGGCTGGTTCGGCTTCAACGCGGGTTCGGCAGTGGCGGCTGACGGCCGTGCCGGCTTCGCGATGCTGACGACGCAAATCGCAACCGCAATGGCCGCACTGGGCTGGATGTTCGCCGAATGGATCGCGAAGGGTAAGCCTTCGGTGCTCGGTATCGTATCGGGCGCGGTGGCGGGTCTGGTGGCCATTACGCCGGCTTCGGGCTTTGTCGGCGTAGGCGGCGCGCTCGCGATCGGCTTGCTGGCCGGCGTGATCTGCTTCTGGTCGGCCACGTGGCTCAAGCACAAGCTCGGCTACGACGATTCGCTCGACGCGTTCGGCGTGCACTGCATCGGCGGTATCGTCGGCGCACTGCTGACCGGAGTCTTCGCGGTCAAGGACATCAGCGGCCTGGACGCAAGCGTTCTGACGCAGGCGAAGGGCGTGCTGACGACGGTTGTCTACAGCGGCGTCGTGAGCTTCATCCTGCTGAAGATCATCGACATGGTCATGGGCCTGCGCGTGACGGAAGAAGAAGAGCGTGAAGGTCTCGATGTGATCCTGCACGGCGAACACGTCGAGTAAAGGATCTAGAAAGGCTTCCGCTGGAACCAGTTGGTTAAGCGCAGCGATTTGGCCCGCCTCACGGCGGGCTTTTTTCTTGGCGCTTTATCTCGGAAACAGTAGATTCTGCTTGCTACCCGTGAGCCAGCTGGAATGCATTCACCCTCCGCTTGCGAATGGAGAAAGCGTCCCCAAATGGACTGAGCATTTGCTCTACAATCTTTTTTCTCCAGTCTGCGAGTGATCAATGGTTCCGCACCTTGTTACGGCGTTAAACGGTCCGCTGCTTGACCTCGAACGGAAGATCCTCGACGCGACGCCCGCTATTGAACGCTGGTTCCGCCTCGAATGGCAGGAACACACGCCGCCGTTCTATTGTTCGGTTGATCTGCGCAACGCTGGGTTCAAGCTGGCGCCGGTCGATACGAACCTGTTTCCGGGCGCATTCAACAATCTGCCGGTCGAAGTGCTGCCGCTTGCCGTGCAGGCCGCCATGGCGGCGATCGAGAAAATCTGCCCGGATGCGAAGAACCTGCTCGTGATCCCGGAGCGCCACACGCGCAATGCCTTTTATCTGGAGAACGTCGCCCGCCTTGCACAGATCATGCGGCAGGCAGGTCTCAATGTCCGCTTCGGCACGCTCGACGACACCATCAACGGTCCGGTCACCATTTCGCTGTCGAACGGGCAGAAAATCGTCCTTGAACCGCTCGAGCGCTCGACGCGGCGGCTCGGACTGAAGAATTTCGATCCTTGCTCGATTCTGCTCAACAACGATCTGTCGGGCGGCATTCCGCCGGTGCTCGAAGGGCTGCACGAGCAGTATCTGCTGCCGCCGCTGCACGCCGGCTGGGCTGTGCGCCGCAAATCGACGCACTTCTCGTGCTATGACGATGTCGCGAAGAAGTTCGCGAAGATGGTTGAAATCGACCCCTGGATGATCAACCCGTATTTTGCGCACGTCGAAGGGGTCGATCTCGAAGCGCGCACCGGCGAAACCGCGCTGACCGACGCGATCGACAGCGTGCTCAAGAAGATCGCGAAGAAGTACCGCGAGTACGGCATCTCCGAAAAACCCTATGTCGTGATCAAGTCCGACGCGGGTACGTACGGGATGGGCGTCATGACGGTGCACGACGCGTCGGAAGTCGCGGCGCTCTCGAAGCGCGAGCGCTCGAAGATGGCCGCGACGAAGGAAGGCCTCGAAGTGCGTGACATGATCGTCCAGGAAGGCGTCTACACGTTCGAGCGGATCGGCGACGAAGTCGCAGAACCCGTCGTGTACATGATCGACCGGTATGTCGTCGGCGGTTTCTATCGCGCGCACGGCAGCCGCGAGCGCGACCAGAACCTCAACGCGCCCGGCATGCACTTCGTGCCGCTCGGCTTCGAGCATACCGCGCTGCCCGATGCGCACGCGAAGCCCGGCGCGGCGCCGCCGAACCGCTTTTACATGTATGGTGTCGTGGCGCGGCTGGGCCTTCTCGCTGCGTCGCTGGAACTTGAGCGGACCGATCCGGAAGCGATTCAGGTCTGAAGTTCCGCCGAACAAATCAGCCTTCCGTGCCACGATCAACGCGAGCCCGTGCGGGCGCATCAGGTACTCCATGGACATTCTTTTTATCGCCGACCCGCTTGGCCGCTTCAAGATCTACAAGGACACGACCTACGCGATGATGGCGGAGGCCGCGCGGCGGGGGCACACGCTGTACGTGTGCGAGCCGCGGCATCTGGCGTGGACGGGCGGCATCGTCGAGGCGGACGCGCAGCGTTTTGCGATCGTCGGCGACGAGGCGGACAGCCACCGCGAGCCCTGGTTTGCGGCCGAAGCCGCGGCGCCGCGCGCGCTGACGAGTTTCGGCGCGGTGCTGATGCGCAAGGACCCGCCGTTCGATATGGAATACGTGACGTCGACGTGGCTGCTCGAGGTCGCGGAACGCGCCGGCGCACGCATCTTCAACAAGCCGCAGGCGATTCGCGATCACTCGGAAAAGCTCGCGATCGGCGAGTTCGGTCAATTTGTCGCGCCGACGCTCGTCACGCGCGACGCCGCGCGGCTGCGCGCGTTTCACGCCGAGCACGGCGACGTGATCCTGAAACCGCTCGACGGCATGGGCGGCATGGGCGTCTTTCGCGTGAAGGCCGACGGGATGAATCTGGGCTCGATCGTCGAAATGCTGAGTCACGACGGCGCGCGCACCGTGATGGCACAAAAGTTCATCCGCGAGATCAAGGACGGCGACAAGCGCATCCTGCTGATCGGCGGCGAGCCGGTGCCGTATTCGCTCGCCCGCATTCCGCAGGGCAATGAAGTGCGCGGCAATCTCGCAGCGGGCGGCCTCGGCGTTGCGCGGCCGCTGACACCGCGCGACCGCGAGATTGCCGACACGCTCGCGCCGGTGCTCGCTGCGCGGGGTTTGTTGCTGGTCGGTCTCGATGCAATCGGCGACTGGCTCACCGAAGTGAACGTGACGAGCCCGACGTGCTTTCGAGAGATCATGGATCAGACCGGCTTCGACGTCGCCGGGATGTTCGTCGACGCGCTGGAGCGCGCAGTCGGATAGGGTAGGCAACATCATCACGTCGTGCCATGCGCCCCCGCGCTGCGTGCGGCACACAAGCACGACAGGCACGCCAGCGCGAATCGGCCAAAGGCGCGAAAATGACACTGTTACAATGCCCGCTCGCGCTTCGCCCGCCTTTTTTGGCAACCGTTCCGGCCCCTTTGGTGGACGGGCGGCGAAGAGCCGGTGTCCGGTCCGATGTTGGACCGCACCGGGGCCGTAACCGGCATGAGGGCCGGGCCGTGATTCCCGGGCCGTTTTTTGCAGCAAGGCTGACATGGCAGGCATTCTGATCATTGCGCACGCTCCATTCGCTACCGCGCTACGCGACTGTGTCTCGCATATCTACGGCGGGTTGCCCGCGCGCATCGGCGTCATCGACGTCACGCCCGACTGCGATCCGGTTGAGATTGTCGCGCTCGCGCATAGCGAAATCGAGCGGCTCAAGGAAGAGAACGGCGCGCTCGTGATGACCGACATGTTCGGTGCGACGCCGTCCAATATCGCGGGCCGGCTCGCGACGATACCCAATGTGCGGGTGGTCACCGGCGTCAATCTGCCGATGCTGGTGCGCGCCGTGTGCTACCGCGCGACGCCGCTCGATACGCTCGTCGACAAAGCGCTTGCGGGCGCAACGAAAGGCATTCATGCGATCGGCCCGGGCACGCCGCCGCCGGTCGCGCCGATTGGAAGCGCCGCCGACTGCATGCCGGCCATGACGCCGCAAGACGTGCTCGATGCAAGCGGCAAG
>DASXXR010000051.1:0-4337 GCA_036502945.1 Paraburkholderia sp.
CAGATCAGCCGATAACTTCGAAGCCGGCTCGGCTTACAGCGCCGCGACAACCGCGTCGCCCATCGCCGCCGTGCCGACCTGCCTGCACCCCGGCGTCAGGATGTCGCCGGTGCGGTAGCCCTGCTCGAGCACCTTCTGCACGGCACTTTCAATGCGCTCGGCCTGGTCCGCCTTGTTCAGCGAATAGCGCAGCATCATCGCGACCGACATGATCGTGGCGAGCGGATTGGCCACGCCCTTGCCCGCGATATCCGGCGCCGAGCCATGCGAAGGCTCGTACAAGCCCTTATTGCTCTTGTCGAGCGATGCCGACGGCAACATGCCGATCGAGCCGGTCAACATCGCGGCCTCGTCGGAGAGAATATCGCCAAACATGTTGCCAGTGACGATCACATCGAACGACTTCGGCGCCTTCACGAGCTGCATCGCCGCGTTGTCGACATACATGTGCGACAGCTCGACGTCCGTGTATTCCTTCGCGACATCGATCATCACGTCCTTCCACAACTGCGACGTTTCGAGCACGTTGGCCTTGTCGACCGAGGTCAGCTTCTTGCCGCGCTTTTGCGCCGCCTGAAACGCGACGTGCGCAATCCGGCGCACTTCCGGTTCCGAGTAGCGCATCGTGTCGAAGCCTTCCTTCGCGCCGGCGAACGGGCCGTCCGGCGCCTCGCGCACGCCGCGCGGCGTGCCGAAATAAATGTCGCCGTTCAGTTCGCGCACGATCAGGATGTCGAGACCCGACACGATTTCCGGCTTCAGCGACGAAGCGCCCGTGAGTTGCGCATAGCAGATCGCCGGACGGAAGTTCGCAAACAGCTGCAAATGCTTGCGCAAGCCGAGAATTGCCTGCTCCGGGCGCAACGCGCGCTCGAGCTTGTCGTACTTCCAGTCGCCGACCGCGCCGAACAGGATCGCATCGGCTTCTTTCGCGAGCTTGAGCGTCGCTTCGGGCAACGGATGACCCGATGCTTCGTAGCCGGCGCCGCCGACCGGCGCTTGTTCGAGCTCGAATTTTTCGCCGAGCGTGTCAAGCACCTTCACCGCTTCGGTGACGATTTCCGGGCCGATGCCGTCGCCCGGCAATACTGCGATTTTCATGCGAGTTCCTTGTTGTTTTCCGTCGAACGCTGGGAGTCAGACGCGCGCCGTCAGCCGACGATGCGATGACCCAGCCACGGCTGCTTCGCAAGCCGCTCAGCCTCGTATTGGCGGATTTTTTCCGCTTGCAGCAACGTAAGCGCGATATCGTCGAAGCCGTTCAGCAGGCAGTGCTTGCGAAAGGCGTCCACTTCGAACGCGTATTCGGCGCTGCCGTCGGTCTTGCGCACGACTTGCGCGTCGAGATCGACGGTCAACTGGAAACCGTTGAACGCCTGGGTTTCGTTGAACAGATGGTCCACTTGCTGCTCGGTCAGCACGATCGGCAGCAGGCCGTTCTTGAAGCAGTTGTTGTAGAAGATGTCCGCGAAGCTCGATGCGATCAGTACGCGAAAGCCGTATTGCTGCAGCGCCCACGGCGCGTGTTCACGCGAGCTGCCGCAACCGAAGTTCTTGCGCGCAAGCAGAACCGATGCGCCCTGGTAGCGCGGTTGATTCAGCACGAAATCCGGATTGAGCGGCCGCTTCGAATTGTCCTGACCCGGCTCGCCGTGGTCGAGGTAACGCCACTCGTCAAATGCGTTCGGACCGAAACCCGAGCGCTTGATCGACTTCAGAAACTGCTTCGGAATGATCGCGTCCGTATCGACGTTCTCGCGATCGAGCGGCGCCACGACGCCGGTGTGTACGATGAATTTATCCATGACGCTTGCACCTGTTCAAGGCCGCGACGCGGCTTTCGCGCTTGCATTCGCGCGAGAGCCGGCGCCCCGGCAAATCGGAATTCGCTTACTTCTCCGCCTTGTTGCTGATCGACCCGCCAAGGTGTTGCAGGTCCTCACCGAAGCCATGCACCGTGTTGCAGCCGGCAAGGCCGAGCAGCAACCCGGCAAACGATGCCAGCGCAAAGCGGCGCAATAACGTGATGCGATCGTTGTTTTTCATCATCCGGTTCATCCCAGCTTGCGAATATCGACGAAGTGCCCTTCGATAGCGGCGGCCGCCGCCATGGCGGGACTGACGAGGTGCGTGCGCCCGCCCGCACCCTGACGGCCTTCGAAGTTGCGGTTCGACGTCGACGCGCAACGTTCGCCCGGCTCGAGCCGGTCCGCGTTCATCGCGAGGCACATCGAGCAACCTGGTTCACGCCATTCGAAGCCGGCATCGGTGAAGACCTTGTCGAGACCTTCACGTTCGGCTTGCGCCTTCACGAGACCGGAGCCCGGCACCACCATTGCAAGACGGATGTTCGGCGCGACACGGCGGCCCAGCTTCTTCACGACCCATGCGGCCGCGCGCAGATCTTCAATGCGCGCGTTCGTACACGAGCCGATAAAGATCTTGTCCGGCTTGATCGATTCGATCGGCAGGTTCGGTTCGAGCGCCATGTAGTGCAGCGCGCGCTCGATCGCGCCGCGCTTGACCGGATCTTTCTCGCGTTCCGGATCCGGCACGCGGCCGTCAATCGACGTCACCATTTCCGGCGACGTGCCCCACGTGACCTGCGGCACGATGTCGGCGGCGTTCAGTTCGACGACGCGGTCGAACTGCGCATCCGGATCGGACTTGAACTGCTTCCAGTACGTGACCGCCTGGTCCCACTCGACGCCTTCCGGCGAAAACGGCCGGCCCTTCAGGTAGTCGACCGTCGTATCGTCGACGGCGACCATGCCGGCGCGCGCGCCCGCTTCGATGGCCATGTTGCAGACAGTCATGCGGCCTTCCATCGACAGCGCGCGAATGGTCGAACCGCCGAATTCGATCGCATAGCCGGTGCCGCCGGCCGTGCCGATTTTGCCGATGATCGCGAGCACGACGTCTTTCGCGGTGCAGCCGCGCGGCAGCGCGCCTTCGACCTTGATGAGCAAGTTCTTGCTCTTTTTTTGCAGCAGGGTTTGCGTGGCGAGCACGTGCTCCACTTCCGACGTGCCGATGCCGTGCGCGAGCGCACCGAATGCGCCGTGCGTGGACGTATGCGAATCGCCGCAGACAATCGTCATGCCCGGCAAGGTCGCACCCTGCTCCGGCCCGATGATGTGCACGATGCCCTGACGCAGATCGTTCATCTTGAACTGCGTGATGCCGAAGGCGTCGCAATTCGAATCGAGCGTATCGACCTGCAGCTTCGACACCGGATCGGCAATGCCGTGACGGCGATCGGTAGTGGGCACGTTGTGATCGGACACGGCCAGATTTGCGCTGATGCGCCACACCGGACGCTTCGCGATCTTCAGGCCTTCGAACGCCTGCGGGCTCGTGACTTCATGCAGCAGGTGACGGTCGATATAGAGAAGCGTCGTACCGTCTTCTTCCGTGTGGACCACGTGGGTGTTCCACAATTTGTCGTAGAGAGTCTGTGCCATGGTATGCGGGGGTAGTAGTGACAACGGGGCCATGCGTGTCTGGCCAATTATGCCACGCTGATCCGCTCCATTGCTGGCGGAATCGCAGGAAAACCAATTAAAAACAGAGAGTTGGCTGGTAGTGTCGATACCTGTATCGACGTTACCCGGGAGGGGAGAAACGCGCGTTTCGTTTCTCTGGCGCAAACCTGGGCGCTGGCTGGCTACCGCGTGCCGATGGCACTTTCATGAAAACTCAAACAATAGCCAGGGCCCGACAACGACACGCCTGACAAGCGAAGGAAGCCCTCGCCCGGCAGCAGCCGGCGCGCAAAAGCGTTGTCATAGTCGTGCAATTCGTGCTCTGTACCGTGTCAGCGAAATGCAGTTCCCCCCACGGTTACTACATCCAAAGCCCCCTTTGCAGACACAGCCAAGCCCCTTTCGTGCGACATGTGTCGGCGCCGTCGTGAACATCAGCCTGATGGCGCTTCAGATCGGCGTCGCATGGATGGCCAACTCACACGCGTTGTTCGCGGACGGCATTCACACCCTCGTCGACCTGGCAGCTGATGCAATTCTCCTTGCGTCATTGCACCTGCGCAGCATTCGCGCGCAGCGCCAGCCCCACAAGGCGCCTGGCCGGATTCTGACCACCCAGACGTTCACCAGCGTGCTCCTGATCGTGGCAGGCACCGAGCAGCTTTGGCGGAGCTTCGCGCCGTCCTCCGGCGAGGTGCAGTCCGCCACGTCCATACAGATCTATACGCTGATGATCGGCATTGTCGCGGTCGCGACCAAGGAATGCCTGTTCCGCTACTTCAGGTCGCTTTCGCTGCACGGCGACGATTCCGGCGGAAACGGGGCCGATATTCTGACCGCAGGCGCGTGGCA
>DASXXR010000052.1:0-13793 GCA_036502945.1 Paraburkholderia sp.
ACGCCGCTCGACAGGCGGGCGATGCTCGCCAGCTGGACCAGCGCGTCGGCCGCTTCCGCGACATCGGCCGCGAAGACGAGATGGGTGTTCAACAGTTCGACTAACCCGGAAGACGAAACAACGTCGTCGACATTGATCTGCAGGGCGAGAAACGTGGCTTTGTTCATGCTGGAACTCCTCATGGACAGGACATCGCGGCGGCTTGCTCGCCTGCTGTGCGTTGCGGCAGCTAGATCCAGTATAGGCGAGCGGCGTGTGGATTCAATGGTCGCACGAATCGCGATGCGGGGGGCGGCAAGATGCCAGCGCCTATAATTCGCCATACTCGGCGCGCACATGAATGCGCTGCTGCGAAGGCGAAGGCGAGGGCGGAGTCGAGCGTTCGACGATCCTCGAAACGGGCGAGGTGTTCCATGCGTCGTTCGGTACCGGAGATGCCGCGCATCGGGTCGGCGACATGCGCATTCTTGTCGGCGAAGCCGAAGCCAGCGTCCGGATCGATCTGCAATGCGAACGATGCAGAACGTCGGCAAGATCCCGCGAATCCACGCAAATGTACGCGAACGATATGCGGGTCTTAACTTGGCGAAGTTCGTGCGCCGGCGCGCATGACGTCGACGGCGAAGCAACGGCATAATGATCACCGCCGTTCTCGTCTTACCGTCACGGCCCGTAGGGCAAGCTCAGCACCGGCCTGCCGCGCGGGCGCTGCGCGTCTCCCGCATCGAGGGTCACAAGATGACAGGAAAGTGGCATACCGCACGCATGCAGGCCTTGATTGCCCTTTCAATGGCGGCGATGCTCAGCGCATGCACGATCACGCCATGGGACAGTTCGCCGCCGCTTCCCAGTAGCCTTGCGGCGCGTACGCCGATGGGCGGGGCCGCATCGAACGGGGTACCGGCCGGTTTTTACCGCGTGAATCCGGGCGATACGCTGCAAAGCATCGCGGGCGCATTCGGGCAGCGTCCGCAGGATCTGGCGAACTGGAACGGCTTGATCACCGGCACACCGGTGACGGCAGGCCAGGTGCTGCGCGTTGCGCCGCCCGCCGTCGCGCCGGGCGCCGGCGCCTCCGTGCCGGGTGCGATGCCCGGCGCGCCCGCAGCGCCCGTAGCGGCTACCGTGTCCGGCGTGCTCGCGTGGCCGTTGCGCGGTCCGGTGCTGAAGCCATTCGTGCCGGGCAAGTCGAAGGGCATTGTCATCGGCGGCCGGGCCGGCGAGGCGGTCCGAGCCGCCGCGGCAGGACGCGTCGTCTATGCGGGTAGCGGCATCGAAGCGTATGGACCGTTGATCATCATCAAGCACGACGAGTCGCTGATCACCGCCTATGGCCAGAACAGCAAACTGCTCGTGCAGGAAGGCGAGGCGGTCACGCAGGGGCAGCCGATCGGTGAAGTCGGCTCGGACAGTAGCGGCGTCGCGTCGATCCAGTTCGAGGTGCGCAAGGACGGTCACCCGGTCGATCCGCTCGCGTGGTTGCCGAAGTAGGCGGTCGATGCAACGTCGATTGCGGGGTGGCGCGCGTTCGGTTCGCGTCTTCGAGTGTTGTTACACTTGCAGGTTGAGCCATGTTCGTGACGCGATGCGCGTCCCGTATGCCGCCATCCTTACAGGAAATGCACATGATCGATTTGCGTAGCGACACCGTTACCCGTCCGAGCCAGCCGATGCTCGCCGCGATGGCGTCCGCCGAAGTCGGCGACGACGTCTGGGGCGACGACCCGACCGTGCTGCGTCTGCAGGCCACCGTGGCCGAGCGGGCCGGCAAGGAAGCGGGCCTGTTCTTTCCGAGCGGGACGCAAAGCAACCTCGCGGCGCTGATGGCGCATTGCGGGCGCGGCGACGAGTACATCGTCGGCCAGGCCGCGCACACGTATAAGTACGAAGGCGGCGGCGCCGCGGTGCTCGGCAGCATTCAGCCGCAGCCGATCGAAAACGCGCTCGACGGCTCGTTGCCGCTCGACAAGATTGCTGCCGCGATCAAGCCGGTCGACGATCACTTCGCCCGCACGCGTCTCTTCGCCTTGGAAAACACCATCGGCGGCAAGGTGCTGCTGGCGGCTTATGTCGCGGAGGCCACGCAGTTTGCCCGTGAGCGCGGGCTCGCCACGCATCTCGACGGCGCCCGTGTCTGCAATGCGGCCGTCGCGTCGCGGCAGCCCGTTGCCGTGCTGTGTGCGCCGTTCGATTCGGTATCGATCTGCTTTTCGAAAGGGCTTGGTGCGCCGGTGGGTTCGGTGCTGGTCGGCAGCAAGGCGTTGCTCGACAGCGCGCATCGCTGGCGCAAGGTGCTCGGCGGCGGTATGCGGCAGGCCGGCGTGCTGGCGGCGGCATGTCTTTATGCGCTCGAGCACAACGTCGAACGCCTCGCGCAGGACCATGACAACGCGGCGCATCTCGCCGCCGGCCTCGCGCAGATCGATCCGGTCAAGGTGCAGTCTCAAGCCACCAATATGGTGTTCGCGCAGATTCCGCACGAACATTGCGCGCCGCTCGAAACGTGGCTGAAAGAGCGCGGAATCTTGACGCAAATGCTGTACGCGTCGCGTTTCGTTACGCACATGGACGTGTCCCGTGCCGATATCGACACTTTTCTTGCAGCGGTAAAAGGCTACTTCGCGCGCTGACCGCCGGCTTCGGCCGGTTTGTCCGGTTTCGCCGCCTGCGAGGCGCCGCCTGGCAGGCGCGCGCGGTGCGAAGGCGCGAAGAGCCGCATTCCACTCACAATGCTCGCCACCCCGGCGAACGCCGCGCCGGTGGCCAACGCGAGCGTCGGCCCATGCCGCCCCGCAATGCCGAAGCTCAGCGCGACGAGCGCGGCGCCGGTAGTCTGGCCGAGCAGGCGTGCGGTCGCGATGATGCCGCTCGCGCCGCCGCTGCGCTCAGGCGGCGCGCTTGCCATGATCGCCCGCAGGTTCGGCGACTGGAAGAAGCCGAAGCCCGCGCCGCATAGCGCCATTCTCAATGTGACGTCGAGCACGTTCGGATGCGGCGGCAGCAGCGCCAGCGACACCATGCCCACACACAGCACCGCCAGACCGATCGCGCCGAGCAGGCCCGGTGGATAGCGATCGGACAATCGTCCGGCAAACGGTGCCGCCAGCGCGACGACGACCGACCACGGCGTCATCAGAAAACCCGTCTCGACCTGGCTGCGGTGCAGGACGGTTTCGAAGTAGAACGGCAATGACACGAAGGCCAGCCCTTGCGCGGCGAACGAGCACACCGCGGTCACCGCCGAAAGTGTGAAGACCGGCAGCTTGAACAGGTCGACCGGCAGCATCGGCGCGGGATGTCCCGCTTCGCGCCGGACCAGCAGTATGCCGAATGCAAGCGCGAGCGCCGCGGCGGGCAGCACGATATACGCGGGCGCACGCTGCGCCGCTTCGCCGAGCGCGAAGATCAGCGCGGCGAACATGATCACGTTGAAGACGGCGGCGACCCGGTCGAACTGATGCTTGCCGCCCGCGATATGCGGCAGTCCAGGCAGCGCGAACGAAAACGCCAGCACGCCGAGCGGCACGTTGACCGCAAAAAGCCACGGCCAGGTTCCGACCGACAGGATCAGCGAAGCGACTGTCGGGCCGGCCGCGAACGATGCGCCGACCACGAGCGCATTCAGCCCGAGGCCGCGTCCCAGCCGATGCCGCGGATACAGATGCTGGATCAATGCTGAATTGACGCTCATGATCGCGGCCGCACCGAGGCCCTGTATCGCGCGGGCCGTGGCGAGCAGCAACAGGCTCGGCGACAGCGCGCAGCCGAGCGACGCCACCGTGAAGATCGCGATGCCGCTGATATAGATTCGGCGGTGGCCGACGATATCGCCTAGCGCGGCGAGCGGCAGCAGCGTCGCAACCATCGCGAGCTGATACGCGTTGATGATCCATACGGACGCTGCGGGCGCCGCGTGCAGATCGGCGGCGATGGCGGGCAATGCGGTATTGGCAATGGCGGTGTCGATCGATGCAAGCGCGACCGACAGCATGATTGCCGCTAGCGCGAAACGGCGGCCGGTGGACATCTGTTCATCGGCGTCGTGCGCGGCAGCGGGGACAGGCGTGTTCTCTGACAAAACTGGCTCGGAATGAATGGGCGATGCGCCAGATGCGAAATGCTGGTCGGCGCGAATTTGGCAATTGTTACAGACGCGATGAAATTTCGCTCGGCGGCATGTGGTGCGGGTGCGCCGCCCGCGATGCGATGAAAGCATCATGAAGGCGAAGCGGCTTGCCGACTGAGTGACATCCGGCACGACTCCGAGGCCTTCGAACGCAACTAACGGTCTGCCCCGTCACGCGTCTCCGATACACGCCCAGCCTGCGCGACGCCGGCCTCCGCGCAGCCACACAACGTCTACCAGCGCCGCAGCGGCACGATCATGCTTGATGGAGCACGGTGAAACCATCCGCGAATGTCCCGTTCAAACTCGTTGTCCCGCCTTCAATCAACTGAGCGAGGCCAATAAGATCGACAGTTTGCGGATATGAGCCTTGAAAGCTTCGCCTGTTTCGCGATCGTGTGCGGAACTGAGATGCGGCGCTTCCGCGAGTTCGACCTGCTGCTGGAATTCGTCGGCCACCTGGCGGCGGCTGTCAGGCGGCATCGAGCGGATCAGCGACACCATCAGCAGCTCCTGCGCGTGAATAATGCCGAGCATCGATTGCGCGTTCATGTCGACCTCCGTTGGAGTACGGTAATGAAGCAGTGTTGTCGTCCCTTTGCCTTCTTTTAATTCCATACTAGTGCAAGCCGCACTGCTCGCCGCACCGCTTTCGTGCGGCGCGTGGGCGCATGGTCGACGTGTAGCGCCCGAGCCGCGCGGCATGTTCATTGCGTCACAGTGCGCTCGCCGCTCACTGGACTTTGCAAAATGTCCTACTCTTCATATTTATCCACCAGACCGGCCCGCGCCGACTGCGTCCGCACAGCTTGCGATCATGCGCGCGCCGCGTCGTTTTACCGGAGGCTTCGATGACAGCGGTGGATCTGGAATTCGAGCAGTTAAACAGCACCGTCGACGCGCTGCGGCGCTCGATCTCGAATCGCATGATGTACGGCGTCGGCAAGGACGCCGTCACGGCACGGCCACAAGACTGGCTGCATGCCGCCGCGCTCGCCGTGCGCGACCGCCTCGTTACACGCTGGATGAAAACCACGCGCCTGCAATACGAGCAGGACGTGAAGCGCGTCTACTATCTTTCGATGGAGTTTCTGATCGGCCGCACGTTCACGAACGCGCTGCTTGCGCTCGGCATCTACGATCAGATGAAGGAAGCGCTCGCGGGTCTCGGCGTCGATATGGAGGCGCTGACCGATCTCGAGCCCGATGCCGCGCTCGGCAACGGCGGCCTCGGGCGGCTGGCCGCGTGCTTTCTCGATTCGATGGCGACGCTCGGCATTCCCGGTTTCGGCTATGGCATCCGTTACGAGTACGGGATGTTTCGCCAGCAGATCGTCGATGGCGAACAGGTCGAAGCGCCGGATTACTGGCTGCGCGCCGGCAACCCGTGGGAGTTTCCGCGTCCCGAGGTTCAGTACATCGTGCATTTCGGCGGCCGTACCGTACAGCGTAACGACCGTATCGAATGGATCGAAACGCAGCACGTGAACGCGATGGCGTATGACACGGTCATCCCCGGCTATGCGACGAGCGCAACCAACACGCTGCGGCTCTGGTCCGCGCGCGCAACGGAAGAGCTCGATCTTTCCGCGTTCAATCAGGGCGATTACCGGCGCGCGGTCGATGCGAAGAACATGTCGGAAAACGTGTCGCGTCTGCTGTACCCCGACGATTCGACGTCGGCCGGGCGCGAGCTGCGTTTGCGTCAGGAATATTTTTTCGTGTCGGCGACCATGCAGGATCTGATTCGCCGCTATCAGCGCACGCATAGCACCTTCGGCCGCTTTGCGGAAAAGGTCGCGGTGCACCTGAACGATACGCATCCGGTGCTGGCGATTCCCGAACTGATGCGCCTGCTGGTCGACGTGCATCGCGTGCCGTGGCATAAGGCGTGGAAAGACGTGCAGCAGATGTTCTCGTACACGAACCACACGCTGATGCCCGAAGCGCTCGAAACATGGGACGTGGAGACGATGGCGCGCCTGTTGCCGCGTCATGTCGAGATCATCTTCGAAATCAATGCGGAGTTTCTGAAGCACGTCAGCGCGCATTCCGGTCACGACGTCGACATGATTCGCCGTATCTCGCTCGTCGACGAATACGGGCAGCGGCGCGTGCGGATGGCGCATCTTGCGATCGTCGCAAGCAAGAAGGTGAACGGCGTCTCGAAGTTGCATTCGCAACTGATGACGCGCGATATCTTCGCCGACTTCGCGCGCATGTACCCCGAGCGCTTTACCAACGTGACGAACGGCGTTACGCCGCGGCGCTGGCTTGCGCAGGCGAGCCCGTCGATGTCGTCGCTGATCGACGCTCAGATCGGCAAGCATTGGCGCCGGGACCTGTTCGAACTGGAGAAGCTGCGCGACCTCAGGCATGACGCGGCGTTCATCGATGCATTCGGTGAAGCGAAGCGACAGAACAAGCTACGGCTCGTGCAGCATCTGGCGCACCACACGAAGATGGCGTTCAACCCGGATGCGCTGTTCGATCTGCAGGTCAAGCGTATTCACGAGTACAAGCGGCAGTTGCTGAACGTGCTGCATGTGATCGTGCGCTACAACCGGATTCTCGCGGACCCGCAACGCGACTGGGTGCCGCGCGTCGTGATGTTCGCGGGCAAGGCGGCGTCCGCCTACCGGATGGCGAAGACGATCATCAAGCTGATCGGCGACGTGGGCGTCAAGGTGAACAACGATCCGCTCATCGGCGAAAAGCTCAAGGTGGTGTTCGTGCCGAACTACGGCGTGAGCGTCGCGGAACTGATCATTCCGGCGGCCGATCTGTCCGAGCAGATTTCGATGGCCGGCACCGAAGCGTCAGGCACCGGCAATATGAAGCTTGCGTTGAACGGCGCGTTGACGATCGGCACACTCGACGGCGCGAACATCGAGATCTGCGAAGCGGTGGGGCGCGAGAATATCTTCATCTTCGGTCATACCGCCGACGAAGTGGACGAACTGCGCGCAACGGGTTATCGACCGCGGCAGTTGTACGAGCAGGATCCCGAACTGCGCATGGCGCTCGATCAGATTCGCACGGGCTTCTTTTCTCCGGACGATCCGCTGCGTTTCTCCGATATCTTCCATACGCTGGTCGACTGGGGCGACCACTACATGGTGCTCGCCGATTTCGCGGCGTTCGCGAAGGCGCAGGATGAAGTCGACCGGCGCTTTGTCGATCGACGTGGCTGGACGGCGAGTGCGATCGAAAACGTGGCCGGCATGGGGATGTTCTCGTCGGACCGGACGATCGCCGAATACGCGCGCGAGATCTGGCAGGTCCAGCCGCTCGATATCGGATGACGATGCGCCGCGGGCGCGTAGCGCGGCAGGTGTCACGCTGCGCGCCCGCGCGCCTGTGCGTGTGAAAGCATGAGCGGCCGCAGCGGCCGGGCTCAGCCGCCGAGCGTTTCGACGTTGCGCGCCGCGCGGATACCCAGTTGACCGTGTGTGAAGTCGAACAGCATGTCGATATTCTGCAATGCCATCAGCCCGATCACGATCCGGTTCGCGCCGGGCCGGGCCTTCGCGATCGCGACCTGCGCGCCGTCAAAGCGATGCGCCCATGGACCGACGCCGACGGTCACATCGTAATTGCCTTGAGTCAGCACTTTGTTCTCGTCGTTATCGTCGAGCCAATCAGGTGCCTTGTCGGTTTCGATCCGAATCATGCCCATGCCGCCCGTTGCGAATACAACCGGTGCGCAGAAGCGCATCTTGTTGCCGACCTGGACACAACCCACCGGCCATTGCATCGCGCCGTTTTGTGCCGCCGCGAGCGGCAGCATCGTGAAGCCGTTGGCAACCGCGCTCGACGGACTCAGCACCAGATAAGGTCTCGCCAGGTTCGGATGGACGATGTAGCGCTGGCCGATGTTCGACGGTAACGCGCGCAACGGCTGCGTGCAGCACGCGTCGTTCACCGGATCCGCGCCGGCGCCGAGAATGCCGGAAAACGCCCAGCCGAATTCGCCGGTGTAGCCGTCCATCGCCACGCAGCGTTTTTCGCCCGGCAGACAGCGGACGTCGTCGACCGTTTGCGCGGCCAGCTCGACCGGCTTCGTTCCCACGATGCCGAACGGCAGCGTCACGACCGGCCCCGACGCTTGCGCGCCGGTCGGAAAGGTCAGCGAGGTCCGTTCGCCTGCGTTCGCGTAGCCGGAGCGCGGCAACACGGACGACAACACGCGCAGGCCGCGCGTCCCCGTATCGAACATCACGTAGACCGCCTTGCCGTCGATCTGCGCGGGCAGACCGAGCCGCGAATGTCCGAGGTCGCTGCGTTCTACGTGCAACGGAATCAGAATGCCGTCACGGCCGCCATTGATCAGGCTTGCGGCAGGCGCGGGCGGTGTGGGCGTGGTGATCGGCGTCGAACAACCGGCGAGCGTCAGCACGACGGCGAGCAGCGCGCTCGCGACACACACCGCGCGGCGGCGCAAAAAGAATAACGAAGACATGAACACACCTTGCGGTAACGCGCATTCCGATGACAGCGCCAAAGGCGCATCGGCGGGCGGCGCGCGATTCGTCTGCGACCGTCTGCCCATTGGAGCGCGGGATGACAAAACCGCAAACTCTACGCACCCGCCACGGGGTACCTGTAAAGATGTGTAAAGACTAAATGCCGGCTAGGCTTGTGACCTTTGGACCATCGTGGACCTTACGCGGCCGACGGTTGCCTGATCGAGCGTGCCGGTGAGCGCGGCGATCACCTGGTCGACCGTGCGGGACATGACTTCGACGCGGAAACTGATGCGCTCGTGGCGCTTGTCGATGGTCATCACGTAGAGGCGTAGATTGCCGCCGAGTGCCGCATGCAGTGCTTGCCGACCGGCGGTCGACGACGTCCCGGGTACAGTGACGTCGATCGTGACGAAGGAGACGGGGGGTTGGGTGGCGCCCGCCATGCGGAGTGCGTGCGGCGCGGGACGTTCAAGAGTGGCGACAGGGTGGTGCATCTTCGGTGTGCCGACGCGATGATTGCCGGCACGGCTGTTGAGACCTGTTCACTCTAGCTGCGCAAATCTTAAACGAGTGCAAAAGCGCGAGCCCTACCGGTTAATTTTTTGTTAACGACGAAAACCTGCCAAACCGGCGGCGCCCTTATGCAGTCAGGCTTTCGGCGCCGAAGCGAGCGCGTCGCGTACCGTTTGCGCGACGCGCTCGACGAACGCGAGATCGGTGCTCAACAGCGCTTCACGCTCGTTGCCGCCGGTTTCGACCAGCAGCCGATGGGTGATGTCCTGCGTGATCCAGGTGAGCCAGCCGACCACGACCAGCATCGCACCGCAAACAGTCCCGACGGGCGACGCGAGCAGCCCGCCGACGATCGCCCCAACCGCGCCGGCCAGTGAAATGACGATCGGCAGCACCTTGTTCTTGCGCACGGTGATGACGCGCACGCCGTCGATTTCACGTAACGGGAAGATTTGCCCGGCGGCGGACAGCGCGTTGCGCGTCACGGAGACGCCGCGTTCACTGAAAGGGGTTTCCATCGATGGGAATGTGCGTTGGCAAAGGGCGCAGGGTACCAGATGCGGCGGTTGGGCCGGAAGGGCGGGATGACGCAGGAATGTCGGGAAAGAAGCGTCACCTGACCCGAGCCAATGAATTTTCTTGAAAAGTGGTACCAATAGTGGCACCATTCAACTCATGATAGAGAAAACCCTTGAACAAATGCGCCGTGAACCTGCCAACGTCAGGTTCATCGCGCTATTCAAGGTGTGCGAGGCGCACTTCGGCAAACCAAGGCAGTCCGGCACGAGTCACGCGGTGTTCAAGATGCCGTGGCCCGGCGACCCTCGCGTCAACATTCAGAATGAAAAAGGAAAGGCCAAGGCATACCAGGTTCGCCAGGTATTGCAGGCCATCGAAAGGCTCAAGGAGAGTCAACATGCCTGTTGATCACTACACGTACCGGGTCACGTGGTCGCCGGAAGACGGCGAGCATGTCGGCCTGTGCGCCGAGTTTCCTTCGCTATCGTGGCTCGCCCGCACCCCGGACGCAGCCCTGAAGGGAATTCGTGCGCTTGTTGCCGAAACCATTGCCGATATGGCGAAGAATGACGAAACCATCCCCGAGCCGTTGGCTGAAAAGCGCTACAGCGGCGAGTTCAGGGTACGCATTCCGCCCGAGCAGCATCGTGCACTCGCGATGCAGGCCGCGGAACAGGGCGTCAGCTTGAACCGGCTCGTCAGCATGAAGCTCGCGGCTTAAGCGCGTGCGGCGGCGCGGCAGTTAGCGGTTCAGTTAGCCGCTTTGTCGCGCAACCGGTTTGCAACGCCGGCAGGAAATAAAAAAACGCCCCGAAGGGCGTTTTCCAAACCGGCCGGCCATGCGCCGCGAGGCGCGTGGCCAAGACAACAAGCCGATTAGAACTTGTGGCGCATAGCGATACGGAACGCCAACTGGTTCTGCGACGTCGTTCCCGAGGTGTTGAAGAACGAAGTCGAGTCGCCGATCTGCGCTTGCAGGTTGGCACCCGAACCGATCTTGCCGCTGGCTTCTTGGTAGATGGCGAGCGCGTACACGTCGGTACGCTTGCTGAGTGCGTAGTCGAGTGCCGTGTTGATCTGGTTCCAGTGGCCGTTGCCCGCGCCCGACAGATGCATGTACGAGTAGCCGGCTGCCAGCGACAACGCTTGCGTGAACGCGTACTTGGCGCCTGCATCGTACGCGGTGAACGTCGACGAAGCCGCCGAGATCGGCTCGAGGTGCGTATTCGTGTACAACGCCCACAGCGTTGCCGGTCCGACCGTGTAGCGGCCGCCTACGCCGAACGTGCGCAGGTCACGGATCGTGGTGGGTGCCGAAGTTAATTGCGATGACGTGTTGAAGTTCGCGAGTGCCACCGGGAATCCCGGCGTCGACAGGCCCGGGAAACGGATGTCCGTGTAAGCTGCGCCGAGGCCGATCGGGCCGTTCGCGTAGCTCGCGCCGAAGCTGTATGTACGCGACGAACCCGTTGCACCGCCGGTTACCGTCGGTGCACCGCCAAACGCGCCAGCCTGGTTCGAGAAGCCGTACAACGCGCCGAACGTCAGGCCGTAGAAATTCGCGCTGGCGAACTTGACCGAGTTGTTGATCCGGCTCGACGTCAACTGGTCGAGGTCGTTGATGTGGTACGCGTAGTTGCCTGCAACCGTGTTGGCACCGTTCGAGAACAGGCCGCCCAGGTAATCCACCGATGCCGAGTATTGACGGCCGAACGTCACTGCACCGACGTTGTCCTTCGACAGGCCAACCCAGGCTTGACGACCGAACAGCGCGCCGCCTTGAGCTGCCGTACCGTTGGCGCTGCTAAAACCGTTTTCGAGGGTGAAGACCGCCTTCAGGCCACCGCCGAGATCTTCCGTGCCGCGCAGGCCCCAACGGCTCGATTGCGCAACGCTGTCGTCATACTTGAACAGCTTTTGTCCGGCAGTAGTGGCGGTGCCGCTGTGGTTTGCGTAGCTGATACCCGCGTCGATAAGGCCGTACAGGGTAACGCTGCTTTGTGCATGAGCGGCGCCTGCGAACGACGATGCGAGGAGCGCCGTGGTAAGTACTGTCTTGTTCAAAGAATTCTCCGTTAAGAATTGATGCGAGCAACACGCCTTGCTCTTTGGCAGGTTCGCGCGTTGGCGGCAAATTTAACGGGAAAGCGAAGAACCGAATATGACAATTGGGTTATTTAGTGAGTGTGTAGTGCAAAAGCTACATTTTTGAGATGTTACCGGCAATTTTTGCCTGCTTGTGCGGGTCCTTCGTATTTTATTTGTATGTTAATTGAAGGATTCGACTTTTAATCACAAGTGACGCAACCTTGCAAAACCGCCCGCGGCAGGCGGGCGATTTGCGGTTGGCGACGCGCGGGCAGCTATCGGGCGCGTCAAGCCGGTTCGTCTACGCGACCCTACGCGGACAGCAGCGAGCCGCTACGGAACGCCTTGGCGCCAGCGATGCGGGCGACCTCCATACCCGCCGTCGCAAAGCGCGACACGTGCCGTGCATAGAGCACGCCCGCCACGCTGGACCTTAGCGTGATGACGCGATCGGTCAGCGGATCGACGATATCGGCAATCTCCTTGCCCGCATCGACCCACGTTCCCACTTCCGCGCGGAACACCACCACGCCACTTACCGGCGCGACGATCGGCTCAGTGCCAGCGAGCGGGGTCGCCGCAAACTCCAGCACCGGCATCGGCGCGGCCGTCCCTTTGATCACGCCGCGATGCGTCAGATACTCGATGATGCCTTGCGCGTCTTTCTCGGCGAACTCGTACGACACATTGCGCTGGCCGCGCAGTTCGATGGTCACGGAAATCGAGCCGTTCGGAATCGGGAAGCGGTCGCCGAAGCGGGTGCGCAGATCGGACCAGCAGAAGCTGTGAATCTCGTCGAACGGGTTGCCGACCGAATCGAGCGCGAGCAGCGATGCCTTGGCGTCCAGATAGCGCGACAGCGGTTCGACGTCGGTCCACAGGTCCGGGTTCGTGTACAGGTGCAGCGCGGCTTCCCAGTCGCAATGCAGATCGAGCACGATGTCGGCGTCGCACGACAGCAGTTGCAGCGCGAGACGTTGCGACTCGAGTTCGGTACGCGGGGTTTGCGCGTTCAGCGCTTCACGCATCGCGGCGCGAATTGCGCTGCGGTTGCGGTCGATGTCGCCGGATAGCCGCTCTTCAATCACCGGCTCGACGAGCGCGGCGAGGTTATGGAAGTTGCGGTTGAAGTTTTGCGCGGTGTTCGATTCGAAGCGGCCCGCCAGCAGCCCGAGCAGGTGCTGGTTCAGACCGATCGGGTTCGCGACCGGCACGACGACGATTTCGCCGCGCAGTTTGCCTGCGGCTTCGAGCGCTTCGAGCTTGCGGCGCAGCGCCCACGAGACGAGCATGCCGGGCAGTTCGTCGGCGTGCAGCGATGACTGGATGTAGACCTTCTGGCCGCCGCCAGGGCCGTAGTGGAAGCTCGTCAGGCTGCGTGCGGTGCCAAGCGTCGGGGAAATCAGCGGATGAGTCTGGGTTTGCATGGTTTCTGGGGCGCGGCGCAACCAGCCGGGCCGCGCTATGTGGTTGATTGCAGGGTAAAAACGGTGGCGCGCACAACGATGTGATCGGGTGGCGCGCGGCTCGCGCGCGTGGGCCGCTCATCTAGCGCACTTATCAGGCGCGCTCAGGCGCGCTTAACGAATCGCTCGATCTTAGCCGATCTGGCCGCCAAAACGAAACGGGCTCCGCGTAGCGGAGCCCGTCTGTCCCACCTCCACCGGCGCGGCGAACCGCGCCGTCAGATATCAGCTGCCGTACACGTTGAAGTCGAAGTACTTCTTCTCGAGCTTCTTGTAGGTGCCGTCCTTGATGATGTCGGCGATGGCCTTGTCGACCTTCGTCTTCAGATCGGTGTCGTCCTTGCGCATGCCGATGCCTGCGCCTTCGCCGAGAATCTTCTTGTCTTCCAGATCCTTGCCGACGAACTGGAAGCCCGCACCGCGCGGCGTCTTCAGGAAACCGATCTCAGCTTGCACAGCGTCTTGCAGCGCCGCGTCGAGACGGCCCGAGATCAGGTCGGCATAGACCTGGTCCTGGTTCTGGTACGGCACGACCTTCGCGCCCTTCGGCTCCCAGTAGGTCTTCGCGTACGTTTCCTGGATCGTGCCCTGCTCGACGCCGACCGTCTTGCC
>DASXXR010000053.1:0-11908 GCA_036502945.1 Paraburkholderia sp.
TAATTTGCGCGATCGTGCGGCTCGCCGCCGGTCCTTACCCAACATGATCAAGCTGATCGTCGGGCTCGGTAATCCGGGCGCAGAATATTCCGCGACGCGTCACAACGCCGGCTTCTGGCTGGTCGATCAACTCGCGCGCGAGGCGGGTGCGACGCTGCGCGACGAGCGGCGCTTTCACGGTTTCCATGCGAAAGCGCGCCTCTACGGCGAAGAAGTGCAACTGCTGGAACCGCAGACCTATATGAACCGTTCGGGCCAGTCGGTCGTCGCGCTCGCGCACTTCTTCAAGATCCTGCCGGACGAGATTCTCGTCGCGCACGACGAACTCGATCTGCCGCCCGGCACGGTCAAGCTGAAGCTCGGCGGCGGCAGCGGCGGCCACAACGGGCTGAAAGACATCTCCGCTCATCTGACGACGCCGCAGTACTGGCGCCTGCGCATCGGCATCGGCCACCCGCGCGATCTGATTCCCGAAAGCGCGCGCGCCGGCGCGAGGCCCGATGTCGCGAACTTCGTATTGAAGCCTCCGCGCAAGGAAGAGCAGGACGTGATCGACGCAGCGATCGAACGGGCGCGCGCCGTGATGCCGCATATCGTCGGCGGCGAACTCGAGCGTGCGATGATGCAGCTGCATCGCAACCCCTAGGGCGATAGCGTCGCCTTGCTTGAACCACGAATCAGGAGGCCGGCTTGAGCCGTTACTGGAGCGACATCGTTCACCGTCTGACGCCGTATGTACCGGGCGAGCAGCCCGCCCTCGCGCACCCGGTGAAGCTGAACACCAACGAAAATCCGTATCCGCCGTCGCCGGCCGTGCTCGCAGCGATCCGCCATGAGCTCGGCGATGCGGCGGAGTCGCTGCGCCGCTATCCGGATCCGACTGCGCGCAGGCTGCGCGAAACCGTCGCTGCCCATCACGGTCTTGCGGTGAACCAGGTGTTCGCCGGCAACGGCTCCGACGAAGTGCTCGCGATGGTGTTCCAGGCACTGCTGAAGCACGATCGGCCGGTGCTTTTTCCCGACATCACGTATAGCTTCTACCCGACGTACGCACGGCTTTACGATGTCGATTACCGCACGATACCGCTCGACGACACCTTCGCGATACGTATCGACGACTACCTCGCACCCAACGGCGGCGTGGTGTTTCCCAATCCGAATGCGCCGACGGGCCATGCGCTGCCGCTTGCGGAAATCGAGCGTCTCGTTAAGACCAATACGGACTCGGTGGTGGTGGTCGATGAAGCCTATGTGGACTTCGGCGCGAAATCTGCGGTGTCGCTGATCGGCAGGTATCCGAATCTTCTGGTGGTGCACACGGTATCGAAATCGCGTTCGCTGGCGGGCATGCGCGTCGGGTTCGCGTTCGGCGATCCCGCGTTGATCGACGGGTTGACGCGCGTGAAGGACAGCTTCAATTCATACCCGCTCGACCGCCTCGCGCAAGCCGCCGCCACCGCTGCTTACGAAGACGATGCGTGGTTTCGCGACAGTTGCGCAAAGGTGATCGCGAGCCGCGAACGCTTGGCGGCCGAACTGACCGCGCTCGGCTTCGGCGTAGTGCCGTCGTCGGCGAACTTCGTGCTCACGCGCCATGAAGGCTACGATGCCGCGACACTCGCGGCGCAGCTCAAAGAACGGGAAATTTTCGTGCGGCACTTCAACGCGCCACGCATCGATCAGCACCTGCGCATCTCCATCGGCACCGATGCGGAATGCGATGCGCTGCTCAATGCTTTACGGGATCTGCTCGAGCGCCACGTGGGCTAGGCGCCGGCCTGTACTAACGAAAAACCGCATGTGAACCCATGCGGTCCGAAATCCGCTCAGGCGCCCTTCGCCGCCTGCAGCGCGTGATACTTCACCATCAACTGCCCGGGCGTCTCCACATGCTGCGGGTCGCGCGGAATGCATTCGACCGGACACACCTGCTGACACTGCGGCTCATCGAAATGGCCAACACATTCGGTGCATTTCTTCGGGTCGATCACATAGATTTCCGGGCCCATCGAAATCGCGTCGTTCGGGCACTCGGGCTCGCAAACGTCGCAGTTGATGCACTCGTCGGTAATCGTCAGGGCCATGCTTCTCTCACTTCCTGCCCGTAGTTACAACGCAAAGGCGGGCTGTCACTGTTTGCGTAAAGAATCTAGTTTACGCGCGTTACGGTCCGTTTGCCGGCGTCCCTTGGTCCAGCGTGGCGACCTTGTCCTGCAAACGCTTTTCGACTGACGGAAAGACGAACTTGCTGACATCGCCGCCCAGTTGCGCGATTTCGCGCACGATCGTGCCCGAAATGAACTGATATTGATCGGACGGTGTCATGAACATCGTCTCGACGTCAGGCAGCAGGTAGCGGTTCATGCCGGCCATCTGGAACTCGTACTCGAAGTCCGACACCGCGCGCAGGCCTCGCACGATCACGCGCGCATTGTTGATGCGGACAAAATCCTTCAGCAATCCCTTGAAGCTCATCACCTGGACATTCGGGTAGTGGCCAAGCACCTCATGGGCGATATCGAGGCGCTCGTCGAGCGTAAAGAACGGCTTCTTGTTGCGGCTGTCGGCGACACCCACCACCAGCGTGTCGAAAATGCTCGACGCGCGCCGCACGAGGTCTTCGTGACCGCGCGTGAGTGGATCGAACGTACCCGGGTACACGGCGACTACCATGGATTCCTCCTCTTTTCAGACTAAAGGTACGCCGACCCACGCCCGCAGGACGCGATTGCCGACTGCCGCGTGCGTGACGGTTTGGCGTCCGCCGCTTGTAATAGAACGCGCATTATTCCTCATTTTCGCGCTGCAGCAAATGAAAGTGGACCGCGCCTGCCTTGCCCTGCCGAACGATTGTCCAGCCGGCGAGTGCGGCGATTTGCCCGAGCTCCAGCGCGCTGCCGGCCTCCGCGTACAGGAATCCGTCCGCGCTGACGAGCGGAGCGGCGAGTTCCAGCGCGCGGCCGAGCAGGTCCTCGCCGAACGGCGGGTCGAGGAAAACGACATCGAATGAGCCCGCTGCCAGGCTGGCGGCCAGGCGCAGCGCATCCGCTTCGGCAATTTCGATCGCCTTCGCCGCGAGCTTCGCCTGATTCGCGCGCAATTGGCCAGCCGCACGCGCATTGCGCTCGACCATCAGCACGCGCGCCGCGCCACGCGAAGCGGCTTCGAATCCAAGCGCGCCGCTGCCGGCGAACAGATCCAGGCAACGCTGGCCGTCAAGACGCTGGCCCAGCCAGTTGAACAGCGTTTCACGGACGCGATCGGGCGTCGGCCGCAGACCGTCGAGATCGAGCACCGGTAGCGGCGTGCGCTTCCAGTCGCCGCCGATGATGCGGATGGTGTGGGCCTGACCGCGGCCGGACGAAGCGTTTCGTGAGTGTGATGACAAACGGGACATGCGGATTCGGACCGATTCAAGCGGATTCAAGCGGATGAGCGAAAGGCCCGCGATGCCTTACGGGCCGGAGCGCCAACGTTACCACACGCGCTCGTAACGTCTTGCGGCGCCGCAAACACGACGCGATCGGACGCGCCTGATAAAATGTGCAGCTTCCGCGCGTTGCATCCCGCGTTACATCCTGCATTGCCATGCGCCCCGCTGCCGCGGTCACCGTTGTGACACCGCTGGCGAACCTGGGTGCGCATCCTCACCACGCCAGAACATGTTCAGCTTTCTCAAACGATTCAAGGGTTCAAAGGCGTCTGATAGTGCGCCGGCGGAGTCGCAATCCGCGTCCGACGCCGTGGGGCGTGATGCGCTGGCGCAAGCGTCACCGGTCAGCGCACCGCCGGCGGCGGCGGAGCCCGTAGCGGCAGCGCCGGCCGTGCCGGTGAACCCCGTTGTGCCGGACCAGACGGCGCGCCCGGCTACCGTGCCGGCATCCGCAGCACCCACCGCGCAAAGCACTCCACCGCGTGCGCAACCACAGCCGCAATCGCAAATTTCGCCGGAACCCCAGCCCGAGCTGGTCGAGCCCGAGACCGGATTCGAATCCGAAACGCTCGAAACGGTCGAAATCGTGCCGCCGCCTACCGCTGAACCCTCGGCAAAGCGCTCGTGGCTAACGCGCCTGAAGAGCGGTCTTTCGAAAACCAGTTCGAGCATCACAGGCATTTTCGTCGGCACGAAGATCGACGAAGACCTGTACGAAGAACTCGAAACCGCGTTGCTGATGTCCGATGCGGGCGTCGACGCGACAGAATTCCTGCTTGAAACATTGCGCGAGAAAGTGCGCGCCGACCGGTTGACCGAACCGCAACAGGTCAAGGCGGCGCTGCGTGAACTGCTGATCGGCCTGTTGAAGCCGCTCGAAAAATCGTTGATGCTCGGTCGTGACCAGCCGCTTGTGATGATGATTGCGGGCGTGAACGGCGCCGGCAAAACAACCAGCATCGGCAAGCTCGCCAAGCATCTGCAACGCTTCGATCAAACCGTGCTGCTCGCTGCGGGCGACACGTTTCGCGCCGCCGCGCGCGAGCAGCTCGCCATTTGGGGCGAACGCAATAACGTCACCGTCGTATCGCAGGAAAGCGGCGATCCGGCGGCGGTGATCTTCGACGCGGTCGGCGCGGCGCGTGCTCGCAAGATCGATGTGTTGATGGCCGATACGGCCGGACGGCTACCGACGCAGTTGCATCTGATGGAAGAACTGCGCAAGGTGAAACGCGTGATCGGCAAGGCGCTCGAAGGCGCGCCGCATGAAGTGCTGCTCGTGATCGATGCCAACAACGGTCAGAACGCGCTTGCCCAGGTCAAAGCGTTCGACGACGCGCTGGGACTGACCGGCCTGATCGTCACGAAGCTCGACGGAACCGCGAAGGGCGGCATTCTGGCCGCGATCGCACGGCAAAGGCCGGTGCCGGTTTACTTCATCGGCGTGGGTGAAAAGGTCGAAGACTTGCAGCCGTTCAGCGCGGAAGAGTTTTCCGACGCACTTCTGGGCGGTTAATCAAGCGTGTCATTCCGCGTCGGGCTGCGCGCCCGGCGCCGCGTCCGCGAACGCGTGCAGTTGCATCGCATGCTCGTAGATGCGCTGGATCGTCGGAAACCCGCTCATGTTTACGTCGAAGCGCTGTGCGTTGAATACCTGCGGTACGAGGTAGATGTCTGCAACCGTCGGCATATCGCCAAAGCACAACGCGCCGACGTGCCCGTCGGCAACCAGACGTTCTTCAAGCGTTGCAAAGCCCTGACTGATCCAATGCTGATACCACGCGTTTTTCACGTCGTCGCTGACGCCGACGGTGTGCTTCAGATATTTCAGCACGCGTAGATTGTTCGGCGGATGAATTTCGCAAGCCACTTGCAGCGCGATCGCGCGAACGTACGCGCGATCGAGCGGCGCTGCCGGCAGCAACGGCGGCTCCGGGTGCGTCTCTTCGAGATACTCGATGATCGCAAGCGATTGTTGCAGCACGCCGCCGCCGTCGATGAGCGTCGGCACCACCGCGTCATGATTCAACCTGCGATATTCCGGCTTGAACTGTTCACCGCCGCTGCGCAGCAGGTGAACCGGAACGCAGTCGTACGGCAGGTTCTTCAGGTTCAGCGCGATGCGCACGCGGTACGCCGCCGAACTGCGAAAGTAGCTATAGAGCTTCATTTTTCATGTCTCCTCCCCCCACGCACTGTCAGACGACGCGCACGCTGAACTCGTCGAGTCCCTCCACCCCGCCTTTCATCAGATCGCCCTTCGCCACCGCGCCGACGCCCTCCGGCGTGCCGGTGAAAATCAGATCGCCGGGCTGCAGTTCGAACAGCGTCGACAAATATGCGATCGTCTCAGCGACCGACCAGATCAGTTGCGACACGTCCGAGCGCTGTTTTTCCTCGCCGTTGACCGTAAGCCAGATCGCGCCCTTGCCGACGTGGCCGACTTTCGACACCGGATGAATCGGACCGAGCGGGGCCGAATGGTCGAAGCCCTTCGCGGTATCCCACGGACGACCCAACTTTTTCGCTTCCGCTTGCAGATCGCGGCGCGTCATGTCGAGGCCGAGCGCGTAGCCGAACACGTGGTCGAGCGCGCTTTCGACGGCGATATTCTTGCCGGCCTTGCCGATCGCCGCGACCATTTCCATTTCGAAATGCATGTTCTTGGTTTGCGGCGGATACGGCATCTCGCCGGTCGCGCCGGGCGCGACGTACAGCACGGCATCGGCCGGCTTGCAGAAGAAGAACGGCGGTTCGCGATCCGGATCGTGGCCCATTTCGCGCGCATGCGCCTCATAATTGCGGCCGACACAGTAGATACGACGCACCGCGAACTGATCGCTGGACCCGACAACCGGCACACCCACGACCGGCGCCGGCGCAAACACGTAACCCATTCCGTTCTCCGTATTCAATGAAAGGAAAGCCGCCAACGCGGCGATAGAAACGCGAGTGTAACGCGCTGATATGCCGTGCGGTGATTGACACAGGCAGGCGGCGCGGGGCAACGGCGGACGCCGCGATGGCGCCGGCTGCTTCGTTCAGCGCGGCGCATCATGCGATACTCGAACCCTTGCGGTGCGCCAGTTCATCGTCATTGCGGGTCGTTGCAGCACGCTGTGACGTATCGCGCCGACTTTGCGTGCCAACCCCATTCGCGTACTTCCTCGCCGTTTTGTCTGCACTCTGCCCGATGACCACTCCCGTCGACACCGCCGCTTCTCCGTTCCCGTGCGCCCGCTTCATCAAGGAAATCGGCCGAGGCCCGAACGGCGCGCGCGCGCTGACGTCCGAAGACACGCATGGGCTCTACAGCGCGATGCTCGACGGCCGCGTGTCCGATCTGGAATTGGGCGCGGTGCTGCTGGCCTACCGGCTGAAAGGCGAAACCGCCGACGAACTCGCAGCGATGCTGGCCGCCGCGCACGCGTCGTTCGAGCCGATTCACGTGCGGCACGACGGGTTCCAGGCCGTGTCGATTCCGAGTTACAACGGGGCGCGCAAGCAGCCGAACCTCGTGCCGTTGCTTGCGCTGCTGCTCGCGCGCGAGGGAGTTCCCGTGCTCGTGCACGGTGTCACCACAGACCCGGGCCGCGTGACCAGCGCCGAAATTTTCGAGCACCTGCAGGTTGCCGCCGCAGAGACGCACGGCGATATCGATGCCGGTCTCGTGATGCACCGCGTCGCGTTTGCGCCGATCGAAACGCTGGCGCCGAAACTCGCACGGCTGCTTGCGTTGCGCCGCAGGATGGGTGTGCGTAATTCGACCCATACGCTCGTCAAGATTCTTCAGCCGTTTGCACCGCCGGCACTGCGGCTCGTGAACTACACGCACCCGCCTTACCGCGACAGCCTGACGCAGCTGTTCGTCACGCATCCTGACGCGGCGGCCGGCGGCGCACTGCTTGCGCGCGGCACCGAAGGCGAAGCGGTAGCCGATACGCGTCGCCAGGTGCAGATCGACTGGCTGCACGATGGTGTGTGCGAAACGCGTGTGCCGGCGGAACGATCGTCTTCTGAGGCGCCGGTCGTGGAACTGCCCGAAGGCCGCGACGCCGCGACCACGGCGGCATGGATCGCCGACGTCATGCGTGGCGCGGCGCCGGTGCCTACTGCAATCGCGCGGCAGGTGGAAGTGATCGTCGAGATCGCTACGAAGGCAGCCTGATGAAGTTGCCAAAGAAGCACCAACGCTGTCCGGCACGGCCTCCCGGCGGTTGACACGCGCACGCGTGCTGACATACATTGCAGAAATGCGTCACTTTCCGAACACCCTCCGAATTACCATCGGTCGCCTAGCGCGGCCCCTATCGCTACGTCTAGCGTAAGCCAGGCGTAGCGCCGCACTTGCCTTAGGTACTCCGCCCGAAGGCATCCGCGGTCCTCCCAGCAGTTCCCCGTAGTCCGTTTCACCCTCAACCGTAGTTCCTTTCACAACCTGTTAGTCGTCTGTATTCGTCCGTTTACCGTTCGGACGAATCGCGAGGGTCAAATGCACGTTGCACGCGCACCATTGCCGATCGTTGCCGGCGTCATCATCGCCATGACGTTCTTTGTGCGCGCCCGTTCGTTGTACCCGCTGCTGCTCCCGCTAGCCTCCGGCTCGCGGACCGTGCATCCGTGGCATCCCGCCAGCCGCCCGACGCCACACCCCTTCGCATACGACTAAACGAACGAGGTTCACCATGTTGCGCACCCCTGCTGAGAAATACCGCCCCTTCCCCGCCGTGCGCCTGACCGGCCGAAAATGGCCGAACCGCACGATCGAACACGCTCCCGTCTGGATGAGCACCGACCTGCGCGACGGCAACCAGTCGCTGATCGAGCCGATGAGCATTGCGCAAAAGATCGAATTCTTCGACATGCTGGTCGCGATCGGCTTCAAGGAAATCGAAGTCGGATTTCCGTCGGCCTCGAAGACCGACTTCGATTTCGTTCGCAAGCTGATCGACGAAAAGCGCATTCCCGACGACGTGACGATCGAAGTGCTCGTGCAATCGCGCGAGGAGCTGATAGCGCGCACGTTCGAGGCGCTGCAAGACGTGCCGCGCGCGATCGTGCATCTGTACAACGCGATCAGCCCGTCGTTTCGCAAGATCGTGTTCAGCCAGACGAAAGAGCAGGCGAAAGCGCTCGCAGTCGAGGGCACGCGGCTCATCCGTCAGTACGCCGATGCGCGGCCGAACACGCACTGGATCTATCAGTATTCGCCGGAAACCTTCAGCATGACCGAGTTGCCGTTCGCCCGCGAAGTGTGCGACGCGGTCGCGCAGACGTGGCGCCCGACGCGCGATCACAAGATGATCGTCAACTTGCCGGCCACCGTCGAAGCCGCCACGCCGAACGTCTACGCCGACCAGATCGAATGGATGGACCGCAACCTCGGCTATCGCGACAGCATCGTGCTGTCGGTGCATCCGCACAACGATCGCGGCACCGCGGTCGCCGCCGCCGAACTGGCGCTGATGGCAGGTGCGGACCGCATCGAAGGCTGTCTGTTCGGCAATGGCGAGCGCACCGGCAACGTCGATCTCGTGACGCTTGCACTGAACCTCTATACGCAAGGCATCGATCCGGGCCTCGATTTCTCCGATATCGATGCGATCCGCCGCGTCGTCGAACGCTGCAACCAGATCGCGGTGCATCCGCGCCATCCGTATGCGGGCGATCTGGTGTACACCGCGTTCTCCGGCTCACATCAGGACGCGATTCGCAAGGGCCTCGCTCAACAGGCGCCCGACGCGGTCTGGGAAGTGCCGTATCTGCCAATCGACCCGGCCGACGTGGGCCGCAATTACGACGCTGTAATCCGCGTCAACAGCCAGTCAGGCAAAGGCGGTTCGACGTATCTGCTCGAGCGTGGAATGGGCTTCGCGCCGCCGCGCCGCGTGCAGATCGAATTCAGCCATGCGGTGCAGGCGGTCGCCGATCAGTCGGGCGAAGAAGTGACCGCTGAAACCATTTGTGCGCTGTTCGCCCGCGAGTACTTCGAAGCACCCGGCCCGGCCCGGCGTGTCGACGCCGCGACGGTGCGCTGGGAAAGCCGCGACATCCGCGTCAAGGCTGCGGCGAAGCCGGGTGCCGCGGGCGGACACGAGGCGTATGCGACGGCGCTCGCCAATGAGATTGCCGCGGCCGCTGCGCAGCGCGTCGAAATCACGTCGTGCGAAACCGTACGCGCCGCGGACGGGCGCATCGCGGTTTTCGTCGGCTGCCGTGTTGGGGAAGAGGCGCCGCGGCACGGCGTGGGCGTCGGCAACGATGAGGCGACGGCGGTCATCGACGCGGTAGTCAGCGGAGTCAATCGCGCGGTATGGCCGGCGCTCGAGCGCAAGGTCGCGGCCTGATACGCCGCATAGGAAAGATGAACGCGGAACGGCAGGCAGGCGCCACAGGTTGAATCCGGGCGGCGGTCTCGATCAGACTGCCCGCATGCACAACCAACAAGGTCCGCTCACGAAGCGAATCCGTCGGCGAAGAAGGCTACCGCTTTCATTCGAGTGCACAACGTGTCGCCTGCCACGCAATCAAACGCCATTGCCCGGCTTCCTGCGCCTGAATCGCCGTGTAAGCAATCGGAAAGAGCAGCGCGCCGTTGTTCGCTTCCATCTCGATCAGCGCGCGGCCCGTAACAACGCACGTTTCGCGTCCGACCGGCAGCACATCCTGCGACTGAATCTCGATCTGGCGATAACGGCGGCGCCCAGCAGTGATCGCGTCGATGAACTGCTGCTTCGTCTCGCGTTTGCCGTTCGTGTGGACGTAAATCACGTTGTCCGAAAGCAGCACGTCGAGCTGCGGCCCGTTGCCGTCGACCATTGCACGAAAGCGGTCGCGCTCCAACCCGCGAATCGCCTCGATCACTTTTGCGGCCATCGCATTCGCCCCTTTACACCGTCAGAGCCGAAAGTGGCCGCGGTCGTCAGAAGTTGTACTGCACGTATATTTGCTGGAAATTTATACCAGGATTCGGCTCTTTGATACTGGCGTTCGACACGTGCTGGAAGCGATAGCCGACCTGATACTGCTGCCGGTTGCCGAACTGCGCGCCGACACCGACCATATCGGCGAACTGAAACGCCGAACTCAGCGTGTAGCTGCTGGAAATGGATGGATGGGTCAAGTAGCGCAAGCCGACGCCCGCTTCGACAAACGGCCGGATCACGCCCGATCCCTTGATGAAACGGACAATCGGCGTTACACCGAATTCGCCGATGTCGTCGTGAATGTTGCCTTCGTCGGTGTGCCACCACGCAGCGTGCGCCTCGCCGACCAGCGCAAAATGCCAGTCTCCGATGTGCCACCACGTGATGTTGGGGTCCCAGACGAAGCCGAGATCGAGTTTGCGAACGTGGTGATCGGCGACGCCGCCTGCTATCTGAATGCCGAACTGATCGGCCGCCGCCACGCCGGACATGCCGAGAAACAATACTGCGCAAACAGTCTTTAGTGCCAGATCACGCCGAAACTCATTGTTCTTATTCATCGTACGCCCCGAGTGGCTAGTTGAACGTCGCGCCAGGAGTGGAACCCGCATTTTAGAGATGGGAGCTAACATCCGACCCTCGAAAAAACTCCAAATGCGGCAAATACGTACTTCGGATTTCGAAAAAGTCAGGCCCTCAAACTTTACCCATGCGTATCGGATAAATCCTACGCTGCCGGGCCGAATTTCGCAGAAAGAGGTATAGTGCTATCGAAACATTGATTTCAATAGTAAGAAGGGGAACCTAGATGCCCCCACAGCCTCTAAGTGTTAGCACTCGATAAATCAGAGTGCTAACATCCAACGTGGCGTCGGTTGACGGCGCTTTTGTCTGACCCAAAGGAGTTTGCTACGTGAGCAATGCCATGACCCTTCCGAATACTCTGAGCCCGTTGTCGGCTAAGGCCGCTTCGGCAGGTTCACTGACGCTCGCGCACGCTTCGTTGCTGCCTGGCCAACTGGGCAACATCGACGCCTACATTCAGGCGGTGAACCGGATTCCGATGCTGACCGCGGAGGAAGAGCGCCGGTTCGCCACCGAGTTCCGCGAGCAGAACAATCTGGAGTCCGCGCGCCGGCTGGTTTTGTCGCACCTGCGGCTGGTGGTGTCGATTGCCCGCAATTACCTGGGCTACGGCCTGCCGCACGCCGATCTGATCCAGGAAGGTAACATCGGCCTGATGAAGGCGGTCAAGCGTTTCGATCCGCAGCAGAACGTGCGCCTCGTGTCGTACGCAATGCACTGGATCAAGGCTGAGATCCACGAATACATCCTGCGCAACTGGCGCATGGTGAAAGTCGCGACCACCAAGGCGCAACGCAAGCTGTTCTTCAACCTGCGCAGCCATAAGCAAGGTCTGCAAGCGTTCACGCCGGACGAGATCGAAGGGCTTGCGAAAGAGCTGAACGTGAAGCGCGAGGAAGTGGCGGAAATGGAGACGCGGCTGTCCGGCGGCGATATCGCGCTGGAGGGTCAGGTCGAGGACGGT
>DASXXR010000054.1:0-7867 GCA_036502945.1 Paraburkholderia sp.
TTCAAAACTTATAAGCCGGATTCTTCGGATTGAACGTTTGATCGTCGAAGGTTTTCGGCGTGATGGTCTGGAACACGATCCGCTCGAAGATTCGCCCATCGTTGTCGTAAGACTCGACGGTGCGGAAGTACGGATGCCGAAGATCGAGGCCGAGCGTTTCTTTCTTCGCATAGAACTCGGGCATACCGCTGCTCGTCTCATACGTGAACGCGACCACTCGCACGCCATCGAGCGTTTTCACTTCGATCCGGCTCGGCCGCGTCACGCCAGCTTGAGCATACTTCTCGCCTTCGGACAGAAACTGCCTCGCGATGTATTCGATGCCGAGGTCGCTCACCTGATGGTTCGATTGCGCGCGCGCGATCGTTCCGTTCAGCGATGCCCACACCGGAATGATGCTTAGCAAGCCGCCGAGGTGCCCGTACATTTCGTCGCTGCGCTTCGTTTCGTCGTAGATGACCTCCTGGCCCGAATGCGCGCCGTCCGGCAGCCATTTCGCGTAGATCCGCCGCGGGTCGCGCGTGACCTTCACCAGCATGTGATCGGGCTTGTCCGGCCAGACGCCGCGAATGCGCTCCTGCCGGATCATCGTGAACTCGTACGACGGATAGCCGGTCGGCCCGTCCTTCACATAGCGCGGCACGGTAAGCGGATCCATGGCTTCGAAGAGTGTGCCGAGGGTTGCGTCGTCGAGCTTTTCCAGCGCGCCGCTTTGCGCCGCGCGCCGCAGCCAGCGCACCTGTTCATCCGGCTTGAGCTTGCCGACCTGCGCGGGCGCGACCAGCGGCGGCGCACCGCTTGCGGCAACCGGCGTGACCGCCGTGGTGGCGAGCGCCGCGGTTGCGGCCGGCTCGTCTTCCTGCGCGAACGCGGTCGCTGCTGCCGTGCCGATCAGCCATACACTCGCCAGCAGACGAAGCGGGCGCTGCACACGCGCGAACGGCGGGCTGTGGCGTGACTTCGTCGATAACGCGTGCAGCATCTATTGCTCCCTTCGAAAATCGGCGATGGCGGTTCGCACTAAATGTACCCTGCATCAGGCAGGTTTTTGTTTGGCGAGTTCCTGTTCGCGCAGTGCGCGGCGCAGAATCTTGCCGACGTTGGTCTGCGGCAGCTCGTCGCGAAACTCGACCAGCTTCGGTACCTTGTAGCCCGTCAGGTTCTTGCGGCAGTGCTCAATGACCTGTCCTTCGGTCAGCGACCGGTTGCGCCGCACGATAAAGACCTTGACGCGCTCGCCCTGCACCGCATCGGGGATACCGATCGCCGCGACCTCGCGGACGTCGGGATGCATCGCGATCACATCTTCGATCTCGTTCGGATAGACGTTGAAGCCGGACACGATAATCATGTCCTTCTTGCGGTCGATCAGGCGGATATAGCCGTGCGCATCCATCACCCCGATGTCGCCGGTCGCGAGCCAGCCTTCGTCGTCGAGCACCTTCGCGGTTTCGTCGGGACGGTTCCAGTAGCCCTTCATGACCTGCGGACCTTTCACGCACAATTCGCCCGGCTCGCCGATGCCGGCCCAGCTGCCGTCGTCTTTTCTGAACCGCACCTGGGTCGACGGCGCCGGCAGACCGATCGAGCCGTCGAAGTTGCGCATGTTTTTCAGGTCGACAGGGTTCATCGACACGATCGGCGAACATTCGGTCAGCCCGTAACCTTCGATGATCGGCTTGCCGGTCACCGCCTTGAAGCGTTCCGCGACGGCCTTCTGCATCGCCATGCCGCCCGCCATGGCGAGCTTCAGCTTCGAGAAGTCGCGTTTGCGGAATTCCTCGTTGTCGAGAAACGCGTTGTACAGCGTATTGACCGCGGTGATGCCGGTGAATGTCTCGTGCCGCAGGATCTTCATCACGCGTTTCATGTCGCGCGGATTCGCGATCAGAAGGTTGCGCCCGCCCAGCACCATGAAGATCATTGCGTTCAAGGTCAGCGAATAGATGTGATAGAGCGGCAACGGTGTAAGCACCGTTTCGATTTCGCCGGCCAACTGGCTCTCGGACCATGCCTTCGCCTGCAGCAGATTCGCGATGATGTTCCGGTGCGTGAGCATAGCGCCTTTCGCGACGCCCGTCGTGCCGCCCGTGTACTGCAGGAACGCGATGTCGGCGTGATTGACCTGCACCGGCGCGAGCGTGCGGCGGTAGCCGACGGCAAGTGCGTCGAGCATCTTCACCGCCTGCGGCAGGTGATAGGCGGGCACCAGCTTTTTCACGTGCTTCAGCATCAGGTTGATCAGCTGGCCTTTCAGGTTCAGCCCGTCGGCGAGCAGATCGCCGAGCGCGGTCACGACGACGTTTTGCACGCGCGTGCCGGGCAGCGCGTCCTCGACGATCTTCGCGAAGGTTTCGAATACGACGATCGTCTGCGCGCCGCTGTCCTTCAGCTGATGGGTAAGCTCGCGCACGGTGTAGAGCGGATTCACGTTGACGACCACCGCGCCGGCTTTCAATGTCCCGAACAACGCGACCGGATATTGAAAGGTATTCGGCAACATGATCGCGACGCGCTCGCCCGGCTTTACGCCGATGCTTTGCAGCCAGCACGCGAACGCGCTCGCCTTGCGCGCCAGTTCGCCGTACGTGAGGTCCGAGCCGACGCTGACGTACGCGACGCGGTCGTGGAACTTCTGCGTGCATTCGTCGAAAAACTGAACAAGCGATGCGAACTGCGTGACATCGATCTCATGCGGGATGTCGGGCGGATACGATGCGTACCAGATACCGTCCGTGTCCGGCGCAGGCGCCTGAGGCGGCGCGGCAGGCGATACGCGGGCGTCGGTGGAGGGCGTCAGCGTTACGGTCAGCGTTTTCGTTGGCGTGGATTGAACCATGGTCGTCTCCTGATGTGCTGGTTTGTTTTAGCTATACGTCAGTATGGTTCCTAATTGAACCGTGCGGCACACGGCTTCAACGCTTCATCGTTCGAGGATCTATTGCACGGTCCATTCGAAGCGGCCACGCAAATGCGAATGGGTGTCGGCCGCGTCGCGGACTTCGAGTTCGCGCGCCGTAGGCGAGGACGCCGCGGTCCACAGCGACGCAACGCTTGGCAATAACATCGGCCGCCTGAATTCAGCGGAAAACATCGCGGCGGCGAGCGGCCTGCCTGGCTGCAGCGCCGCAGCGGCGTGAGCGAGCGTCCACATGCCGTGCGCGATGGCGCGCGGAAAGCCAAATGCCTTCGCGGATAACGCGCTCAGATGGATCGGGTTGTAGTCGCCGGATACCTGCGCGTAGTCGCGGCCCAATTGCGCCGGCAGCGGCCAGCGCGATCCGCGCACGAGCGCTTCGCTTGCGATGTCTAGAGGGTAAAGCGGTTCGCCGTAGCCGGGCACAGCGCGTTTCAGGTAGACGCTATCGCTGTCCCACACTGCTTCTCCGCGGCGATACGCGCGCGAATGGACGACGAATGCCTGGCCTTTGGCGTGTCGCAGCAGCGCGCCGAACTCCGCTTCGACGCGCAGTACGTCGCCACGCGCAAGCGGCCGGAGCAGGCGTACGGTGTTCGCGAGATGCACGATGCCGAGCGCGGGCCATGGAAACGCCGCATCGGTTAGCAATAGCATATGCAACGGAAACACGAGCAGGTGAGGGAACGTGAGCGGTACGCCGTGCTCGGGAATGAAGCCGCACACGCGCGCATAGCGCTCGAGCGCGGCCGCGTCGAGCGACGCCGCCGGACGTACGAGCCGCAACCCGGGCAGCGCCGGCAGCGACATCTTGAGCGGCGCGCGCGGCCAGCCTTTGAAGACCCCCGACAACGCGCGCGCATAGAGTGTTGCCGGCGCGGGCAATTGCTCTAGCACGATGGTTTGCTTGCGCGTCGCAAGCTGCTCGGGATCGATGCCGAACGGCTGGTTCATCGTCATGCTCCGATCAGGCTCGGAGCGCACATGGACACGCACACCTGCACGACCTGGCCCGTCCCGCCAGCCGAGCCCGGACGCGCAAGCCATGCGCCAAACGGCGCGTTGACGAAGTTCAGGTACGAATCTTTCATGGTTCGTGGGGCCGTTGGCGTTTGATCCGGATGGCGCCAGTGTGCACGGCGCGCGACCTGGCGGGCAAGTTTATTGGGTGAAAGGGCGCACGCGGCGATGGGCTCGGGCGCGCATCGGCAGGAATGAAAAGGCCGTTCCGGTTTCGATCGGAACGGCCTGGTGCTGCGCAGTGGTGTGACGCAGTGGTGTGATGTAGCGCGGCTAGCGCGCGGCCGCCGCTTCCGCCACTTGCTGTGCGGACTGCGTCATATCGATGCCGCGCCGCTCGCGGCTGAACAGGATCAGCACCGCGATCACGACCGACACGGTGCCCGCGACCACCGCCATCGCGAGTCCGTAATTGTTGTTGTTGGCGACGGCGAACGATGCCTGCATCGTCGCGTTGACCGACGCGAGCAGGTTGCCGAGCTGATAGACGAGCCCTGGGAACGTCGCGCGTATCTCGTCGGGCGAGATCTCGTTCAGGTGCACGGGAATCACACCCCAGGCGCCTTGCACGGCGATCTGCATCAGGAACGCACCGGCCGCGAGCGCGACGGCGGTGGTCGAAAACGCCCACAGCGGCAGCACCGGCAATGCGATCAGCGCTGCGATGCAGATGGCGCGGCGACGGCCGATCCTCTCCGAGATCGAGCCGAACGCGAGACCGCCGACGATCGCGCCGATGTTCAGCACGATCGCGATCAGCGACACCGTGTGCGGATCGAAATGATGCTGCTCGCGCAGGAAGGTTGGGTAAAGGTCTTGTGTGCCGTGCGAGAAGAAGTTGAACGCGGTCATCAGGATGATCGCGTAGACCGACAGCATCCAGTTGCGCTTGAGCGTTTCGAGCAGGCCGGGGCGCGCTTTCTTTTCCATCGCGACCCACGCCGGCGATTCGCGCACGTTCGCGCGCACATACAGCACGAGCAGCGCCGGCACGACGCCGATGAAGAACATGCCGCGCCAGCCGATGTACTGATACAGCACGCCGAACACGATCGACGCGAGCAGATAGCCGCTCGGATAGCCCGCCTGCAGCAGGCCGGACACGAAGCCGCGTGCTTTGGTCGGCACGGTCTCCATGGTCAGCGCGGAGCCGACACCCCATTCGCCGCCCATCGCGATACCGAAGAGCGCGCGCAACACAAGCAACGTGGCCAGGTTCGGCGAGAACCCGGACAGCAACTCGAGCAGCGAATAGCAGGCGATGTTGATCATCAGCGTCGGACGGCGGCCGAATTTATCCGCGAGCCTGCCGAAAATCAGCGCGCCGACCGGACGCATCGCGAGTGTCAGCGTAATGCCAAAGGCGACTGCAGGGATTTTCGTATTGAATTCGGCGGCGATATCTTTGAGGACGAACACCATTAAAAAGAAATCGAATGCGTCGAGTGTCCAGCCTAGATAGGCAGCGATCGTGACGTTGCGTTGTTCGCGAGTCCAGGTCATCTCGTTTCTCCTCTGTCTGATAGTGCCATAGCGTGTCTGAGGGTTATGGCGCGGCCTTCTCCACCCCGTGGAGTGAAGGTCGAGCGAGTGTACGCCGACCATTCAGCGGGCGCATGCAATAAGGCGCTTTATCAGTGGTATCCCTGGAAGGTTTAATGCGCGACTGGGTAATGTAATAAATGTATTATTTTAGAATAGTATTGTATTTGTAATATATTGCGGCGCGGTATTTTTATCAGGGAGTCGCGTGAAGACGCGGATTGCGGGCTGTGCCGCAAGGATGGGCGCGAAAGGGCGACGCTGAAAACAAAACACCCCGCAGGCGATTCGCTTTGCGGGGTGCTAGTTGAATGTTGAAGCGGGACTGCTGAAACTCTATCGAAACGTGGTGCCCAGGAGAGGACTCGAACCTCCACGATGTTGCCACCGCTAGGACCTGAACCTAGTGCGTCTACCAATTCCGCCACCTGGGCACGTCTCAAGTCAGATCGCCATTGTAGCGGGATGATGCAATGTGTCAATTGGAAGTTTGTAGCGCATCACGCGCATTCGTTCGAACAACATGCAGGCTGATTCGCCTGCTTCGCACCGATCGTTGCGCGCCCAAACAGAAAAGCCGCCCGAAGGCGGCTTTTCTGTTTCATCTGGTGCCCAAGAGAGGACTCGAACCTCCACGGTGTCGCCACCGCTAGGACCTGAACCTAGTGCGTCTACCAATTTCGCCACCTGGGCCGGGTGTGCCTGCACATGCAGCACATGTAAAAGCGCATGTGAAGCAGCAAAGACCGCAATTATAACGTTGCGGCAAACACTGTCAAGCGTTTCGAAAAACCTGCGAATAGCGTGCGGAACCTGCCCCTGCAGGCGTCAGCGCATGTCTGACAACGGGGTTCGCGTCATCAGACGAGTGTTAGAATGACCCGCTGTAGTACGTTGACCCGGTGCTCAAGCCCGCCGCACCTCTTTCGAACGAAGCCGGACGAACGGGGTTCGACATCGTCGCCCGTGCAGTCAAAGAGCCGCGCCTCATTCGCCGACGTCCACGCAACGAGAACAATCATCGATAAGCCCTTGAGCAAATATCCGTACCCGATTCCGAGCCGCGAAGAAATCCTCGGCGTGCTGCGCACGAGTGAAACGCCGCTCGCTGCGAACGACATCGCCGAAGCGCTATCGATCAAGCGCCAGGAACGCGAAGGATTCTTCAAACGCCTTGGCGCCATGGAGCGCGACGGTCAGATACGGCTCGATCCGCGCGGCCATTATCAGCTGACCCATCCGTCGAATTTCGTTGCGGGCCGCGTGCAGGGCCATCGCGACGGCTACGGTTTTCTCATCCGCGACGACGGCCAGGACGACCTGTTCCTGCCGACCGGCGAAATGCAAAAGGTCATGCACAACGACCGCGTGCTTGCGCGGATCGTCGGCTATGACCGGCGCGGGCGTCCCGAAGGGCACATCGTCGAGGTGACGGACCGCGCGAACAAGCGCGTGATCGGGCGGCTGCTCAACGAGAACGGCGCGCTGATCGTCGCGCCGGAAGACAAGCGCATCGGCCACGACCTCCTGATCACGCAGAACACGAAGAAGGCCAAGGTCGGGCAGGTGGTCGTCGTCGAGCTGACCGATTTTCCCAGCCGGCATTCGCAGCCGCTCGGGCGGGTTGTCGAAGTGCTGGGCGATATCGACGATCCGGGCATGGAGATCGAGATCGCGGTGCGCAAGTATGGCGTGCCGCACGAATTCAGCCAGGCTGCGCTCGACGATGCCGCGAAGCTGCCCGACGAAGTGCGCCCCGTCGACCTCCGCCATCGGATCGATCTGCGTGACGTGCCGCTCGTGACGATCGACGGCGAAGATGCGCGCGACTTCGACGATGCGGTTTACTGCGAACCGGTGAAGGTGGGTCGCGGCGAAGGGTTTCGCCTGATCGTCGCGATTGCGGACGTGTCGCATTACGTGGCGCCGGGCAGTGGGCTCGACGTCGATGCGATCGAGCGCAGCACGTCGGTCTATTTCCCGCGCCGCGTGATTCCGATGCTGCCGGAGAAGCTGTCGAACGGGCTGTGCTCGTTGAATCCGCAAGTGGACCGCTGCGTGCTGGTCTGCGACATGGTGATCACCGAGCGTGGCGAGATCAAGGGGTACCAGTTCTATCCGGGCGTGATGCATTCCGCGGCGCGGCTCACTTACACTGAAGTGGCCGCCGTGCTGACCAACACGAAGGGTCCGGAAGCGGCACGCCGCGCCGCCTTGCTGCCGCACCTGCAGAATCTGTACGGCGTCTACAAGTCGCTGTTCGCCGCGCGGCAAAAGCGCGGCGCGATCGACTTCGATACCACCGAGACGTACATCGTCTGCAACGCGCAGGGCAAGATCGAGCAGATCGTGCCGCGCCATCGCAACGACGCGCACAAGCTGATCGAA
>DASXXR010000055.1:0-8349 GCA_036502945.1 Paraburkholderia sp.
GTGATCGACGGCATCGTCAACGGCAGCGCGCGCTTCATCGGCTGGTTCGCAAGCGTGATCCGCTTCCTGCAATCCGGTTATATCTATCACTACGCGTTCGCCATGATCATCGGGATGTTGGGGCTCCTGACGTTGTTCGTCACGCTCGGCGGCAAATAACGCGAGGAGACACTGAGACACTATGCACACATACCCGATTCTAAGTATCGCGATCTGGATGCCGATTGTTTTCGGCGTCCTGATCCTTGCCGTCGGTTCCGACCGCAATCCGGTGCCCGCGCGCTGGCTGGCGCTGATCGGCTCGGTGCTCAGCTTCATCGTGACGATTCCGCTGATCACGGAGTTCGATCCGAACACGGCGCAATTGCAGTTTGTCGAGCAGTCGAACTGGATCGAGCGCTTCAACATCACGTACCACCTGGGCATCGACGGCATCTCGATGTGGTTTGTCGTGCTGACCGCGCTGATCACGGTGATCGTCGTGATCGCGGCCTGGGAAGTGATTACCAAGAACGTTGCGCAGTATCTTGCGGCGTTCCTGATCCTGTCGGGGATCATGGTCGGCGTGTTTTCCTCCGCCGACGGCATGCTGTTCTACGTGTTCTTCGAAGCGACGCTGATTCCGATGTACATCATCATCGGCGTGTGGGGCGGGGCGAACCGCGTGTACGCGGCGTTCAAGTTCTTCCTGTACACGCTGATGGGCTCGCTGCTGATGCTGGTCGGCCTCATCTATCTGTACACGCAGACCGGCACGTTCGATCTGGCGGCATGGCATGCGGCGAAGCTGTCGATGACGCCGCAGGTGCTGCTCTTCATCGCCTTCTTCCTTGCGTTCGCGGTGAAGGTGCCGATGTGGCCTGTACACACCTGGCTGCCCGATGCGCACGTCGAAGCGCCGACGGGCGGCTCGATCGTGCTGGCCGCGATCATGCTGAAGCTCGGCGCGTACGGTTTCCTGCGCTTCTCGCTGCCGATCGCGCCGGACGCGAGCCACCTGCTCGCGCCGGTCGTCATTACGCTGTCGCTGATCGCGGTGATCTACATCGGCCTCGTCGCGATGGTGCAGGCTGACATGAAGAAGCTGGTTGCGTATTCATCGATCGCGCACATGGGCTTCGTCACGCTCGGCTTCTTCATCTTCAGCCAGATGGGCGTGGAAGGCGCGATCGTGCAGATGATCTCGCACGGCTTCGTGTCGGGCGCGATGTTCCTTTGCATCGGCGTGCTGTACGACCGCATGCACTCGCGGCAGATCGCCGACTACGGCGGCGTCGTCAACACGATGCCGAAGTTCGCGGCGTTCGTGATGCTGTTCGCGATGGCGAACTGCGGGCTGCCGGGCACGTCCGGTTTCGTCGGTGAATTCATGATCATTCTGGCCGCGGTCCAGTTCAACTTCTGGATTGCGTTCGGTGCGGCTTTCACGCTGATTCTCGGCGCCGCGTACACGCTGTGGATGTACAAGCGCGTGTACTTCGGCGCGGTGGTCAACGATCACGTGAAGAAACTGACCGACGTGAACGGCCGCGAATTTTTCATGCTGGCGGTGCTGGCTGTGTTGACGTTGTTCATGGGCCTGTACCCGAAGCCTTTTTCCGAAGTGATGCACGTATCCGTGGAAAACCTCCTCTCCCACGTTTCGCAGTCGAAGCTGCCGTTGTCACCGTAAAGCAGAGCGAGAGATTCGAAAATCATGCAAAACGCCCCTATGAGTGCTCTGCTGCCTGACGCGCTGGTGATGGCCGCGGTCGTCGTCGCGTGGCTCAACGACACGTTCGGCGGCTCCGAGAGCCGGCGCACCACCTATGTTATCGCGCTGTTCTCGACGGTGATTGCCGGTATCTGGTTCGCGGCTCTCTCGTTCGATCCGGTGCAGCACTACTTCTTCTCGCGGATGTACGTGGTCGACTCGTTCGCGAGCGTGATGAAGGCCGTGGTGTCGCTCGGCTACGCGGTGTCGATCATCTATTCGCGCAAGTATCTTGAAGACCGCAATCTGTTCCGCGGCGACTTCTACCTGCTCGGGATGTTCTCGCTGCTCGGCCAGCTCGTCATGATCTCGGGCAACAATTTCCTGACGCTGTATCTCGGTCTCGAACTGATGTCGCTGTCGCTGTATGCGGTGATCGCGCTGCGGCGCGACGCGGCGCAATCGAACGAAGCGGCAATGAAGTACTACGTGCTCGGCGCGCTCGCTTCCGGTTTCCTGCTGTACGGCATCTCGATGCTGTATGGCGCGACCGGATCGCTCGAACTGAACGAAGTGCTGAAGGCGGTGGCGTCGGGCCGGATCAACGATGTCGTGCTGCTGTTCGGCGTGATCTTCATCGTGGCCGGCGTGGCGTTCAAGATGGGCGCGGTGCCGTTCCATATGTGGGTGCCCGACGTGTACCAGGGCGCGCCGACCGCGATGACGCTGATCGTCGGTGGCGGCCCGAAGGTCGCGGCGTTCGCATGGGGCTTGCGCTTTCTCGTGATGGGTCTGCTGCCGCTCGCGGTCGACTGGCAGGAAATGCTGGTGATTCTCGCGGCGCTTTCACTGATTGTCGGCAACATTACCGGTATCGTTCAGCGCAACGTGAAGCGGATGCTCGCTTACTCGGCGATCTCGAACATGGGCTTCGTGCTGCTCGGCCTGCTGGCCGGCGTGGTGGATGGCAAGACGGGCTCGGCCGCGAGCGCCTACGGTTCGGCGATGTTCTACAGTATCGTCTACCTGATCACGACGCTCGGTTCGTTCGGCGTGGTGATGCTGCTCGCACGCCGCGATTTCGAAGCCGAAACGCTTGACGACTTCAAGGGTCTGAATCAACGCAGCCCGGTTTACGCGTTCGTGATGATGGTGATGATGTTCTCGCTCGCCGGCATTCCGCCGACGGTAGGCTTCTACGCGAAGCTGGCCGTGCTCGAAGCGACGATGAACGCCGGCCTTACGTGGCTCGCGGTGCTGGCCGTGATCACGTCGCTGTTCGGCGCGTTCTACTATCTGCGCATCGTCAAGCTGATGTATTTCGACGAGCCGCTGGATACGGCGGTGATCGTCGCCGACTCGGGCAAGCGTTACCTGCTTGCGCTGAACGGCATCGCGGTAGTGGCGCTCGGTATCGTGCCCGGCCCGCTGATGACGCTCTGCCTGCAGGCGATCTCACATACGTTGCCGCTCTGATGTCGGCAGCGGGGTGGTTCATCGTGTTGCTGGCGCTCGCGGGCGCCAACCTGCCGTTTCTGAATCAGCGCATCTTTGCGGTCGTGCCGTGGCGGGCCGCGAAGAAAAGTGCATGGATCCGTATCGGCGAAATGATCGTACTGTATTTGATAGTCGGCGCGTTCGGCTTCATGCTTGAGGCGCGCGCCGGTAACCGCTTCGAACAAGGCTGGCAATTTTACGCAGTGACTTTCAGCCTGTTCGTCGTATTCTCGTTTCCTGGGTTCGCGTTTCAATATCTCGTCAAACGGCGCTGACGGTTTCGGCCGCTGCGCACCATGTTGTCCAGAGGTCGTTTATGGCTGAATTTCCCGATCATGACGCAGCACTCACCGAGACGCGTCTCGACAGCACGAACGTCTACAAAGGGCCGTTCATGACAGTCAACCTCGATACCGTCCGCTTGCCGGACGGTAAAGAGGCGACGCGTGAATATGTGGTGCATCCCGGCGCCGTGATGGTCATCCCGCTGCTCGACGACGGCCGCGTGCTGCTGGAGCGCCAGTATCGCTACGCGCTCGGCAAGGTGATGACCGAGTATCCGGCCGGCAAGCTCGATCCGAACGAAGACGAACTCGCCTGCGCGAAGCGCGAGCTACTCGAGGAGACCGGCTACACGGCCCGTGAGTACACGTTTCTCGCGCGGATCCACCCGATCATTTCCTATTCGACTGAGTTCATCGATATTTTTCTCGCGCGAGGCCTGACGCAGGGCGAGCGGAAGCTCGACGACGGCGAATTCATCGAACTGTTCACGGCAAGCGTCGCCGAAGTCTCCGAGTGGGTGCGCACCGGTGCGATCAGCGACGTTAAAACGATCATCGGCACGTTCTGGCTGGAGAAGGTGCTGTCCGGCGCATGGCAGGCGCCCGCGGCGCCGGGTCTCTGAACGGCGCGGCGATCGGATCGCGGGTACACAGGGTATGCGAACGCGACAACAACGGTAACGACAGCAGTAGCGGTGGTCACGGTCGCTGAATGTTTTTAGTGTTTCGCCGACAAGTGTCGGCGGATGCTTCGGCGTACCATTGCGCAACGCGATAGAATTCCGCGCACTCGGCGAACATAGACGGCGGCCCGGAAAACGAAGACAGCCGCCCCTGCAGCCACCATCGCCGCCCCAGCATTAACGAACGATCGTTCATAAAATGCTGATTTTGCGCTAAACTCGTACGCAAGCCCTGATTCCACATGAAGGTCCTCGATTTACAGTGTTCGCACGGCCATCGGTTTGAAGGCTGGTTCGCCTCCGCCGACGAGTTCGAATCGCAGTTGTCTCGCAAGCTCGTCGAATGTCCGATTTGCGGCGCGACCGAAGTGAGCCGTTTGCCGTCGGCGCCGCGGCTGAATCTGTCGGGCGCGAGCGGCGCGCCGCAGCCGGCTGCGGGTGCGGATCGACTGCAGGCCCGCGCGATGCGCGCGTTGCGCGAGGTACTCGAAAAGACTGAGAACGTGGGCGATCGCTTCGCGGAGGAAGCGCGGCGCATTCACTACAACGAAGCGCCCGCACGCAATATTCGCGGCGTCACGACGCCGGAAGATGCGAAAGCGCTGGTGGAAGAAGGCATCGATGTCATGCCGTTGCCGGTCCCCGCTGCTCTGAAAGAACCGTTGCAATAGCGCATTCACGCGTGGGTTCTGCTGGCGGCGCGGCGGTCGCGGCCAGGAGAGGGACTGCGCATGGACCTGAATTACTCGCCCGCCGACAACGCATTTCGCGCCGACATCCGCGTGTGGCTCGAAGCCAATCTGCCGCACGCGCTGCGCGACAAGGTTCTCAATCACAAACGTCTGAAACGCGACGACTTCGCGAGCTGGCACGCGCTGCTGGGCAAACGCGGCTGGTCCGCGCCCGCGTGGCCAGCCGAATACGGCGGTCCTGGCTGGAGCGCGACGCAGCGTCATATCTGGGATGAAGAGTGCGCGCGGATCGGCGCGCCGCTGGTGTTGCCGTTCGGCGTATCGATGGTGGCGCCGGTGCTGATGAAATACGGCAGCGAAGCGCAGAAGCGCCATTACCTGCCGCGCATTCTCGATGGCACCGACTGGTGGTGTCAGGGTTACTCCGAGCCGGGCGCGGGATCGGATCTCGCGTCGCTGCGCACGCGAGCGGAGCGGGTGGGCGATCACTACATCGTCAACGGCCAGAAGACATGGACGACGCTCGGCCAGTACGCCGACATGATGTTCTGCCTCGTGCGCACCGACAGCGGCGCGAAAAAGCAGGAAGGTATTTCGTTTCTGCTGATCGACATGAAGACGCCCGGCATCGCGGTGCGCCCGATCATCATGCTCGACGAAGACCACGAGGTAAACGAAGTGTTCTTCGAAGACGTGAAAGTACCGCTCGAGAATCGGGTCGGCGACGAAAACCGCGGCTGGACCTATGCGAAGTATCTGCTCGGCCATGAGCGCACCGGCATCGCGCGAGTCGGCGCGTCGAAGCGCGAACTCGCGTTTCTCAAACACGTCGCGTTCGAACAGAAGAAAAACGGCAAGCCGCTGCTGCAAGACCCCATGTTCGCGGCCAAAGTGGCGAGCATTGAAATCGAATTGATGGCGCTCGACGTCACGGTGCTGCGCGTCGTCGCGAACGAGGCGCAAGGGCGCGGACCCGGCCCCGAAGCGTCGATGCTGAAGATCAAAGGCTCCGAGATCCAGCAAGGTCTGACCGAACTGATGTTCGAAGCTATCGGCCCGCTTGCCGCACCGTTCGACGAGGCGTTCCTTGAAGGCGAGCGCGCGCACAGCGTAGCCGGCGATGACGATGCCGCGCCGCTTGCCGCGTACTACTTCAATTTCCGCAAGACGTCGATTTACGGCGGCTCGAACGAAATTCAGAAGAACATCATCGCGCAGATGATGCTCGGCCTTTGAGGAGCGGCGCATGAACTTCGCTTTCACCGACGAACAGCAGCAACTCGCCGACGCGCTGCGCCGCTATCTGAACAAGCAGTACACGTTTGAAGCGCGCCGGGCGATCGTCCATTCGGATGCGGGCGTGTCGGCCGCGAGCTGGGCCGCGTTTGCGGAGCTCGGGCTGACCGCATTGCCGGTGCCGCAAGCGCAGGGTGGCTTCGATGGCGGCGCGGTCGATATGCTGGTGGTGATGCAGGAACTGGGGCGGGCGCTGGTCGTCGAGCCGTATTGGGCGACAGCGGTCGGCATCGAAGCGTTGCGGCTTGCCGGCAACGCGCGAGGCGACGACGCGGTGCTGCTCGAACGCGCGGCGCAGGGCGAGATCAGGCTTGCGGTAGCGTTTCACGAACCGCACGCGCGCTACGATCTGTTCTCAGTCGAAACGACGGCGACGCAGCAGGGCGAGCGGTATCAGCTGAACGGCATCAAATCGGTCGTGCAGCACGGCGCGCAGGCCGACCACTGGATCGTGCCTGCGCGCCTCGCCGGTGAGATCGCTTTGTTCGTCGTCGCGCGCGACGCGGCGGGCGCACAGGTGACGGACTACCGGACCATCGACGGCCAGCGGGCCGCCACCTTGACCTTCGGGCAAACGCCCGCGCGCCGGCTCGGCGGTGTCGATGCGGGCGCGGCGACGCTCGAGCGCATCGCCGATTACGGCACCGTGCTGTTATGCGCGGAAGCGGTCGGCGCGCTCGATGCGTTGAACCACGCCACCACCGAATACGTGAAGACGCGCCAGCAATTCGGCGTGCCGATCGCGCGCTTTCAGGTGTTGCAGCATCGGATGGTCGATATGCATGATCCATGCGGAACAGGCTCGCTCGCTGACGTATCTGGCCGCCGTCCGCTATGCAAGCGCCGACGCCGACGAACGCCGCCGCGCGGTATCGGCGGCGAAGGTGCGGATCGGCCAGGCGGCGCGCTTCGTCGGCCAGCAAGCGGTGCAGTTGCACGGCGGCATGGGCGTGACCGACGAAGTCGCCGCGGCGCATCTGTTCAAGCGTCTTGCGATCATCGAAACGACTTTGGGCGATGTCGATCATCATCTTGCGCGGTTCGCTGCGCTGCCGGGCTTTGCCACCGCCGCCGCGTAAGCGCCGGCCGCTCCACGGGAAGGAGGAAATATGGGCTTGAGCTACGAAGACTTCGAAGTCGGAAAAACCTACGATATCGGTGAACACACGTTCACACGCGAAGAGATCATCGCGTTCGCCGAGCAGTTCGATGCGCAACCGTTTCACATCGACGACGAAGCGGCCGCCGCATCGCCGTTCGGCACGCTGATCGCGAGCGGCTGGCATACGTGTTCGGTACTGATGGGCATGCTGGTGCGCAAGACATTGGGCGACTCGACGTCGATGGGCTCGCCCGGTATCGACGATATCCGCTGGCTGAAGCCGGTAAGGGTCGGCGATACGATCCGCATGAAGAACATCGTGCTCGACAAGCGCGTATCGGCGAGCAAACCGGATCGCGGCATCGTGTCGACGCAATGGGCGGGCATCAACCAGCACGGCGAAACGGTGATTACGGTGCGCTCGAAGGTGATCTTCGGTTTGCGTCACCCGGCAGAGACCCAGTAACGCCCGACGCGGCGCTCCCGACATCGGCGAACGTCTGCGCAAAGCGTGTCACTGATTGCGCTGACGGCGCTACTGACGAGCCGCGGGTATATCGGCGCGTGCTGTGGGAGCCGCCGCGTTGCCATACTTCGCCAGTTCCAGTTTCGCGATTGCGTTGCGATGCACTTCGTCGGGCCCGTCGGCAAAACGCAATGTCCGCGCGCATGTGTACGCATAGGCGAGCGGAAAATCTTCGCTCATGCCGGCCGCGCCGTGCGCCTGCATCGCCCAGTCGATCACCTGGCATGCCATGTTCGGCGCGACGACCTTGATCATCGCGATCTCGCCGCGCGCGCCTTTGTTGCCGACGGTGTCCATCATGTACGCGGTCTTCAGCGTCAGGAGGCGCGCCTGCTCGATCATGCAGCGCGCCTCGGCGATGCGTTCCTGCGTGACCGTCTGCGAGGCGATCGGCTTGCCGAATGCGACGCGTTGCAGCACGCGCTTCGCCATTAGCTCGAGTGCCCGTTCGGCGAGGCCGATCAGCCGCATGCAGTGGTGAATGCGGCCCGGGCCGAGGCGGCCCTGCGCAATCTCGAAACCGCGGCCTTCGCCGAGCAGCAGGTTACCCGCCGGCACGCGCACGTTGTCGAGCGT
>DASXXR010000056.1:0-5827 GCA_036502945.1 Paraburkholderia sp.
GCTTCAATGACACGAAAATAGTCGACGGGCGGCAGTTCCGCGCCGCCAAGCGTTCGCGGAAGCCAGAGCCTCGTCAAGCCGGCATCGTCCAGCGCGCGCGCAATTTCGGGTGGAAGATCAGGGCCGCGAGCCAACGCATCCTTATGCGATGCGATCAGAGGGCCAAGCGCTTCGGCCGAAGCGATGAGTCCGTTCGCGATCTGTTCGGTGCTTTCTGCAAGCATTCTCGACATTCCTTTTCCAGAGAATCGGTGTGGGCATTTCTCAAACGAACAGCCGACACAGCGGGTTTATTCCATGACGATGTCGGGGATATCGCAGTCGTCATCGCGTTGTACTGACCGAACCCGACCCGCATAGGTTCCGCGGTTAATACGAACGCCTAAGCCAATCCGCCGATCATCGCGTGCAAACGATGGAATATGTAAAGGCCGTGAACGTTGTGGAAAGGATAAAACAACCGGCGAGAAAACATGACACATCAAGCAATTCAGCGAATTCTGGTGTATTACGACGCATCGCCGGAATCGCAGGCAGCTTTGACTCACGCATGCGTGCTTGGGCGCGCTTTCAATGCAGATCTCCACGTGCTGGTGGTGTCCGACATCAATTCGGTTATCGCCTGTGCAGAGAGTGTTTTTTCGAACATATCCAGTACGGCGAACCTCGACGATGCAGCCGAAGCGTTCGTCGGTAGCGCAATCCGGCAGGCGCGCGAAGAAGGGCGAACGATAGAAGGGCATATCGAAATGGGTGAGCCGAGCTGTTGCATCATTGAGAAGGCGGCTTCCCTTAACGCCTGTGCAGTCGTGATCGGGCGCCGCAAGCGTTCGTGGTTGCAGCGCGCGTGGTTGCGCGATCAGATGGTGTGGCGTCTGCTCAATGCGGAAGACCGCAGGATCGTGATCACCGTCGGTCCTCGCGAAGTAAAGGCCTTTACCGGCCGGCCGCCGGCGAAACCAACCGGATGGTTCGCCGCTCCCGCGTTCGCATAGTCGAGCGGCGGGTTCGACCCAGGCGCGTGCCGGAGACCTTCACGACCAGCCCGCTTGCCAGCGGAGCCGAGCGTTATGATGCATGATGGGCGCACGGATTGCCGGGCGAAGCGCCTCTACGCATAGTGCCGATTCGACAATCCCGTTCGACAAACCGTTACGACCCTAGCGGGAATTACAAAAGTGCAAGCTCATTCACGCTGTATCGGCGTATCGTTGCGGCGACGTTCCGCCATGCGTTTGCTCGCGGCAGCGCCGGCATTCTCCGCGATGGCCGCGTTAGCGCCGTTTGGCGTCGCAAGAGCCGCGAGCAATAAACAACTGAATATCTACAGTTGGCCTGACTACTTCTCCAGCGCGGATTTGCGCGCCTATGCACGACGAAGCGGCTTTACGCCGGCAATCTCGACGTTCAATTCGAACGAAACGCTGTTCGCGAAGCTGAACAGCCCGGCGGGCACGGGTTTCGACATCGTCATCCCATCATCCAGCTGGATCCGGCAGTTCGCCGTGCGCGGCCTGCTGCAGGAACTCGATCACAGCAGACTGCCGCTTGCGTCACTCGACCAGAAGTTATTGAATCGGGTCTACGATCCGGCCAACAAATACACCGTGCCCAAAGACTGGGGCCTGCTAGGGGTGCTCTACGACCCGCAGGCAACCGGCGAGATCGTCACGTGGGAAGACTTCTTCAAGGCGGGCGAAAAGCCGGGCGTGTCCGGCAAGATCCGTTTGTCGGTGTCGGGCTGGGAAACGATCGGTCCGGAACTGTGGCTGCGCGGCAAAGACTGGAACACTGTTAGCGGAGACGAAATCCGTTCGGCCGCGGAAACGCTAAAGCGCTTTGCGAAGCACGTAAAGACCTTTTCGACGCTCGATCCAAATGAAGTCGGGAATGGCGCAATCGTGCTCGCGCAAACCCATCAGGCTGCCGCGCGTGCGGCGATCGCACTCAATCCGCGGTTGAAATGGGTCGTGCCCGGACCGCTCAGCGAACTTTGGGTGGACAACTACGCCATTACAAAGCATGCGCCGAACGTCGACGAAGCGTACGACTTCCTCGCTTACCAGCTTCGCCCCGAGGTTCAGGTTGCCGAGACGCGCTATCTCGGCTTTCCGGCGGCGCTCGCGAACCTGCGCAACAGCATCGGCCCCGATGTCCGCGACGCCGATCTGATCTTCGGCGGCAAGAACCTCGACTTCAGCAAGCTGACCTCGTTCATCGTGAATCCGGAAACGATCGGCGTCTATCTGCAGATGCAGACGGAAATTCGGGCAGCCGCGGGTTAGTGCGTGTCGGGCATCCGAACGGATTCTTCGCAAGCACAACAGGACGGCAACGCTGTCCAGCATCGCGTCCCGATGCACGAGCGCGCCGACCATATGCTCGCCGCGGTGCCTGCGCTATGGCTCGCGCTGTTCTTCGTCGTGCCGCTCGGCTTTACGGTCGTGTTCTCGTTCGGGCGTGCGACGTTCGGCGGGGTCGCGTTGGGTTTCACGCTTGACAACTATGCAACCGCGTTCACGGGCTTTTACGGCGCGACCTTCGTCAGAACGCTGGGGTTCGCGGCGTCGTCGTCGTTGCTGTGTCTGCTCGTCGCGTATCCGGCCGCCTATTTCATCGCGCGTCATACGCGGCGCCGGCGGCTCCTCGCGCTTGCGCTGATTCTGGTTCCATACTTCTCGAGCTTCCTGATTCGCGTGATGTCGCTGCAGATGGTGCTGGCACGCCACGGCTTTGCGGAACGCATGCTCGATGCGCTCGGCCTGCATGCCGGCGCGCTCGATGTGCTCGACACGCCCACAGCGGTTTTCATCGGCATGGTCTACGCGTACTTGCCGATTGCGATCGTGCCGCTCTTCGTCGTGCTCGATCGCATTCCGCAAATGCTGCTCGACGCAAGCCAGGATCTGGGCGCCACGCGCTGGCGAACTTTTGTGTCGGTGACGCTGCCGTTGAGTCGCCCCGGCATCGCGACCGCGCTGCTGCTCATCGCCGTGCCGATGCTTGGCGAGATGGTGATTCCGACGCTGCTCGGCGGCGGCCGCGGCGTGCTGATGGGGCAGGCGATCGCGGCGCAGTATCTGGAATCGCAAAACTATGCGCTCGGTTCGGCGATGGCGGTGGCGGTGCTGGTAGCGGTCGGGGGAATCGTCGCGGCGTTGGCGCGGGTCACCGCCGGCTTTGCGGAGATCGGCCGGTGACGTCGCGCCACGTCGCCGCCGATTTGGCAAACGAACGCGCAACCGGCGCTTGCCTCGCGTTGTGGTATCTCGCGGTGGTGATCTTCCTGTTTGCACCGATCGTCGCAGGTGTGATCTATTCGTTCAATATCGGCGTGGATAACAAGCAGACCGCGACGCTGACCGGCTGGACCACGCATTGGTATGCGGCGGCGTGGGGCGATCTGTCGCTGCGCCGTGCGGTAGAGACGAGCGTGGTGGTGGCCGCGTGGTGCGCGGTATTGTCGGTGGTTATCGGTTCGGCGCTCGGCTTCGTGGTCGTGCGGCATCCGGCAAGACACGTGCGGCGCTGGCTGACCGGGCTCACGTATCTGCTGCTGATCGTGCCCGAGTCGGTCATCGGCATCTCGCTGCTGCTGTTCTACGCGGTCACGCGGATCCCGCTCGGTATGACGACGTTGATCGTCGGCATTACGCCGATGGCGATCGCGGTTGTCGCACTGGTTGTGCGCGCACGGATGCTGACGCTCGACTACAGTCTCGAAGAAGCGGCCGCCGACCTCGGCAGCACGCGCATCACCACGCTGCTTTTCATTGTGCTGCCGCAGCTGGCGCCGGCCGTCGCAGCGGGCGGCGTGATGGCGTACACGTTTTCGTTCGACAATCTTGTGGTGTCCGCGTTTCTGACTACACCGCAAACCGGCACGTTGCCAGTTTATCTTTACGGCAGCCTTCAGTATGGGCCGTCGCCCGCGGTCTATGCGGCTGCTTCCGCCGTTTTCGTTTTTACCGTGCTGATGCTGGCGTTTGGCGCGATGCTTTATCGCGTCGCACAGCGCTCGGCGCGTATGCCGGTTCCTTCATGAAAGGTCACACGATGTCCCGACCCGATGTCCATCGCCTGCTCGACACGCCGCGTTATCCCGCCGATCGCTATGCGCCGCTCGCGGATCGCCTGAAACGGCTGCTGGCGACGACCGCCGACGTCGTGTTCATCCAGGCCGAGGCGATCCTTGCGCTGGAAGCCGTGGCTGCAAGCATTGCGCGGCCCGGCGTGAGCGCGGTCAATATCGTGACGAGCCCGTACGGTGCGTGGTTCGGCGCGTGGCTGCGCCGCGGCGGCGCGGTCGTCCATCAGGTGAGCGCGGAGCCGGGGCAGCCGATCGAGGCCGCGGCGGTATCTGCATGCATCGATGCATTGCCGCACGTCGATATCGTCGCGGCCGTGCACGCGGAGTCGTCGAATGGTGTGCTCAATCCGTTGGCCGAACTCGCGGCGCTGGCGCAAGCGTGTGACGCGCTGTTTGTCGTCGATGCGGTGGCGTCGGTCGGCGGGCATCGTATCGACTTCGATGCGCTTGCCATCGACATTGCGGTGATCGGCGCTCAAAAGGCGCTTGCCGGTCCGGCCGGTGTTTCCGCAATTGCGATTAGCGGTAAAGCATGGACGCATATCGCGGCGACGCCGGATTTCGCGCCGTCGAGCCTGTCGTTGGCGGACATCAAACGCAACTGGGTCGAAAAGGGTAGGCAGGCATTGCCGGGCATGCCCCCGGCGCTCGAATTCTGGGCGCTGGAAGCGGCGCTGGATCGCATCGACGCGGAAGGCGTTCACAACGTGATCGCGCGCCACCAACTGGCGGCGCGCGCCAGCAGGGCCGGTTTGCGGGCACTCGGCGTTGCGCCGTGGATTGCCGCCGATGAAGCCGCTTCGGCGCTCGTCACCTCGGCGCCGATTCCGTCGGGTGTCGACGCTGGCGAGCTGATAGCTGACGCCGCACGGTGGGGCGTCGAGCTGGTCCCGGGTTTCGGCGACAGCGAAGGACGTCTCGTGCGGCTCGGCCATACCGGCGGCCATGCTTCTTTCGACAAGGTGCTGGCGAACGTTGCTGCCTATGGGGCCGCGCTCGCGCGTCAACAAGTCAAGGTCGATATCGGTGCGGCGGCGAGAGCCGTGACCGATGCATATGCAACGTTCTGAAAGACAGGCTTCAGCGATTCCCGCGCGCCCGTGCTCGCCGCGCAACTTCCTGCTCGGCACCGTTGACCGTCAAGCCTCCGCAGCCAACGCCTGCGGCCATTGATCGACGCAGCGGACCACCGCGTCCAGCGTATTCTCAAGGTGCGAGCGGGTTTGCGCATGGACCGCTTGCTGGTCGCGGGCCCGGTACGCGGCGAGCAGGGCGGCGTGCTCGTCGTTATTGCTGTGCATGATGTCCTGCTGAACGTGCATCGCGAGCGCAACATACGGCCTCGCCACACCCGACAGCGCGCAGACCATCGCAAAGAGGCGCGTCGTCGACTGGCTGGCGACGAGATGTTCGTGGAATGCCTCGTTGTGCACCGACCATGTTTCCGGCGACGACGTCGCGCTCATCGTTTGATGGCAGGTTTCAGCCTCGTCGAGTTGCGCTGCGGTGGCGTGTGCGCAGGCCTTTAGCGCGAGCATCGGCTCGAGCACCATGCGTAGTTCGTAGATTTCGTTGACGTCGGTAGCGGTCAGGCCACGCGTGACGACGCCCTTGTTCGGATCGATCGTCACCAGCCCCTCGCCGCGCAGATCCCGAAACGCTTCGCGTACCGGCGTGGTGCTCACGTTCAGCCGCGCGGCGACTTCTTCCTGCCGCAGCCGCGTGTTGGCGGGGTGA
>DASXXR010000057.1:0-7692 GCA_036502945.1 Paraburkholderia sp.
GAGCCGCTCATGCACGAGATCGTCCGAAAAGCGCGCCGCGCCGCGTTTGAAAAGGCGTGGAATCCAGTCCGGATACCAGCCGCTGTGACGAACCCAATGGCCGCAAAAGGCGGACAGCCGGTCGACTGCGTACACGTCGGCGGTGGGCACGGCGATCGCCGACGCAATCGATACGGCCAGTTCCGGCGACACGATCTCGTCGGCGTCGATCGACAGCACCCATGTGGTCGCGAGGGCGTCCAGCGCGCGGTTCTTTTGCTGGCCGAAGCCGGGCCAGTCGGTGCGAACCAGCACGCGCGCGCCGTGTGCGCGTGCGATGTCGACGGTCGCATCCGTGCTGCCGCCGTCGACGACGACGATTTCGTCCGCAAATGCAACCGCTTGCAGGCATTCGGCGAGCCGCGCGGCGGCGTTCTTCGTGATGACGGCGACGCCGAGGGTGGGTTCGTTCATGCGTGGGTGGCGTAGGTGGCGCGGATGAGCCGCATGTGAGCGTGAGGTAACGGAATAGGGGACTGGGCAGCGCGTGTCGCGCAAGTATACACAGCGGGTGTCGGCGCGCCACGCGGCGCGGGGCGACCCAGCGGCGGCCCGAATGCCCGCGCGCGCGCCCGGGCAATGACGGAACGAACCGGGTCGCGCATGCAGGCCGGTTTAGAATGCTGTTTTTCTCCCGCCTGGTTGAGCCTGGTTGATGTGCAGTTTGAAGCATCGGCAAACCGGCGGGCAAAACGGATGGAGGATGGATCACACCACTCATCCGCATTTTCTGAGGATGTCTTGAGCGCAAAGCCTACGTTAAGCAAACCCATCGGATCAGGTGAGGCGTCGTCTTCGCTGATCGTTCTGCGCAAGCTTTGGCCGTATATGAAGCCGCTCGCATGGGTCATCACCGGGGCGATCGTCGCAATGGCCTTCAGCGCGGCCACCGACGCCGCGATTCCCGCGCTGCTCAAACCGCTGCTGGACAAAGGGTTCGGCGCGCACGGCAGCGATCGCGCGAAGTGGTTCGTGCCGACCGCGGTCATCAGTCTCGCGCTGGTGCGCGGGCTTTCGCAGTATGCGTCGGGCTATCTGCTCGCGTATGTATCGAACCGCATCCTGCTCGACCTGCGGTTGAAGATGTTCGACCGGATGGTTCACACAAGCGTTGCTTTCTTTCAGCGCGAGACCGCAAGCACGGTGATCAACGCGATCGTGTTCGAAGTGAACCAGATCCTGAACGTGCTGCTGGGCGTGCTGGTCACGCTGGTGCGCGATTCGTTGACCGTGCTGTTCCTGCTCGGCTATCTGTTCTATCTGAACTGGCGCCTGACGTTGATCGTCGCGGTGCTGCTGCCGGCTATCGGCTGGGTGGTCGGCAAGATCAACCGGCGGCTGCGGCGCCTGAACCGCGAGCATCAGTTGTTGACGAACGAACTGTCGTACATCGTCGAGGAGACGGTCGGCGGCTATAAGGTCGTCAAGGTTCACAACGGCGAACAATACGAAATCGACCGTTTCACATCGATGAGCAAACGTCTGCGCGGCTACTCGATGCGGATGACGGTCTCCGGCGGGCTCGCGCAGCCGCTTACGCAATTTCTCGCGTCGATTGCGCTCGCGGTCGTGATCACGATCGCGGTGGTGCAGTCGTCGTCCGACCAGACGACGGTCGGCGGCTTTGTCGCGTTTGTTACGTCGATGCTGCTGATCATTTCGCCGCTCAAGCACTTGATGGACGTCAACCAGCCGCTGCAGCGCGGGATGACCGCTGCCGAACTCATTTTCGGGCTGATCGATGAACCGGCCGAGGCCGAAGGCGGCGGTCTGCCGCTCGAGAAGGCGTCGGGCGAAGTCGAATTCCGCGACGTGTCGTTCTCGTATGGCGCAAGCAGCCCGACGCAGCGCCAGACGCTCGACCATGTGTCGTTCAAGATCGCCCCCGGTGAAATGGTCGCGCTCGCCGGGCCGTCGGGCAGCGGCAAGACGACGCTCGTCAACCTGCTGCCGCGCTTTTTCGATCCCACGGGCGGCGCGATTCTGGTCGACGGCGTTGCGCTGCCGGAGTACGGCATCCACGCGCTGCGCAGCCAGATCGCGATGGTGAGTCAGGACGTCGTGCTGTTCAACGACACGGTCGCGCACAACGTCGCGTACGGGCACACGCCGGAGCGCGAGCGTGTCATCGCGGCGCTGCGCGCGGCGCATCTGTGGGACACGGTCGAGGCGATGCCGGGCGGCATCGACACGCTTGTCGGCGACAACGGGATGATGCTGTCGGGCGGCCAGCGCCAGCGTCTCGCGATCGCGCGGGCCATCTATAAGGACGCGCCGATCCTGATTCTCGACGAGGCCACGTCGGCGCTCGATTCCGAATCGGAGCGGCACGTGCAGGCAGCGCTCGAAACGCTGATGAAGGGCCGTACGACGCTTGTGATCGCGCACCGGCTGTCGACCATCGAGCGCGCCGACCGGATTCTCGTGCTGGAAGCGGGGCGCATCGTCGAGTCCGGCAGCCATCGCGAACTGCTCGCGCATAACGGGTTGTACGCGCATCTGCATAACATCCAGTTCCAGCAGAATGCGGCCTGATCTCCGACGCGACTTCCAGGAATCATGAAAATCGGAATCTCGAGCAATGCGTTGAAGCATAGCGGCGGACTGGAGCGCTATGCGATGGATCTCGTGCGCGGTTTCGTGGCGGCAGGGATCAAGCCGGCGTTTTTCGCGCGAAGGTTCGACCAGTCGATTCCCGAAAGCGCGATGGTCGAGCAGCACCGGATCAACGTGTCGTTCCTGCCGGGCAAGCTGCGCGATGGCTGGTTTTCGCGGCGGCTGCGCCGCGCGCGCCGCGCGGCGCAAGTGGACGTGCTGATCGGTTGCAACCGGGTCGATTCGTCTGAGATTGCGATATGTGGCGGCACGCACCTGGGCTTTCTGCGCGCGACGGGCCGCAAGCACAAGCGCTCGGACATTCGCCAGATTGCGCTCGAGCGCCGGCAGTACGAGCAGGCGAGCGTCATCGTCGCGCATTCGCAGTTGATGTGCGACGAACTGCACGAACTGTACGGTATCGGCGACGCGAAGATCGAAGTGCTGTATCCGCCCGTCGACGGCACGCGTTTCTCGCCCGTCGACGCGGCGACGCGCGCGGCGCTGCGGCGCAAGTACGGTTTCGCCGACGGCGAAACCGTACTGCTCTTTCCGTCCAGCAGCCACGAGCGCAAGGGCTTGCCGCTTATCGAGGCGGCGCTGCGCGGCATCGGTGCGCCGCTCGTGATCGCGGTCGCCGGGCGTCCGCCAGAACGCGCGTCGGCGCAAATGCGCTACATCGGCTACGCGAAGAATATCGAGGACTGTTACCGCGCGGCGGACTTTACGATTCTTGCGTCGAAGTACGAACCGTTCGGGCTGGTGGGCGTCGAGTCGGTCATGTGCGGCACGCCGGTCATTTTTCCGTCGACGATCGGCTGTTGCGCGGCGATTGCGCCGCATGCGAAGCACGTGTTCGCGCCCGGCGACGCGGCCGATCTGCGCGCAACGGTTGAGCGCGCGCTGCAGCAGCGGCAGGCTGCGCCGACGCTGACGCAATACGATGTGGCGCGCGATGCGGTGTTGTACGACGCCAGTGTGGCCGGCCATGTTGCCGAACTGCTGGGCACGGCACTACGGATTTACGATCGCCGCTGAAGGCCGCGCCGCAAGGCGGGCCGGCGAGGCGTCCTGACGGAGCGGCCTGCGGGCGTATACGAAGGAAGTCCTCGCTGAACGGCTCAAGCAAGTCCCCGCGACGTCCCTGAAGAAAGCCTCCGCGACGTGCCCGAAGGGAGCCTCCGGGGTCACCGAAGACACCCCGGGGCAGGGCGGCCCGCGCAGGTCCGAAGTCGTTTGCGGCATGGGCTGCATGTTATGATCGTTCGTTCGAGTTTCGGCCCGAATTCTGGTCGGACGTCAATCCAATTTCGCTTCGCTTTCACTACCAGCGCATTCAGGCCGAGTGCCGATACCGTTCTTTCCTGGTATCGGCTTTTTGGGATATGTCCTGGTCCCGGTCCGCGCAAAGCGATCATTACAGATGAAACCGCTGGAGAAGTTGTGCCCGGCAACGCGGCTTCTTGCCGGACAACGGGGTACAGCAAGAAGACAGACGGGGCGAACCCGCCGATGACCCGATGAGTCGACTAGCTGGACGTATTCACATTTTCGCGCGCGCGATTCCGCAGCTCCTGATGAAGCCTGCGCATCGTAAGCCGTTGCATCCGCAACGTATTCTGATTGCGCATCATCTATTGCTGGGCGATACGCTGCTGCTCACGCCGCTACTGGCGAAACTGCGCGCGCAATACCCGCAGGCGGAGATCGTGCTCGCCTGTCCGAAGGCGATCGTGCCGCTGTACGCGGGGCGGCCTTTCGGCGTCGTGGCGTTGCCGTTCGAACCGCGCGACGTATCCACCGTCAAGGCCGCGCTGCGTTCCGGACCGTACGACCTCGGGATCGTCGTGGGCGACAACCGTCATAGCTGGCTTGCGCTGAGCGCGGGCTGCCGCTGGATCGTCGCGCACGCGGGCGACGTGCCGGCGTGGAAGAACTGGCCGGTCGATGAAAGCATTCCGTATCCCGATACGCCGGCCGCATGGGCCGATCTGACGACGGAGCTGATTCCGGGCGCGGCGCCGCGTCCTTACCAGCCCGCCGATTGGCCCGCGCCGCCGCACGCGGTGCTGCCCGACGCGAACCTGCTGGCCGAACCGTACGTGGTGCTGCATCCGGGTGCGAGCACGGCGGTCAAACGCTGGCCCGACGCGCGCTGGCTGGAGGTTGCGCAGTTCGTCGCGTCGCTTGGCTACACGCCGGTCTGGAGCGGCGGTCCGGGCGAAGTCGATCTGCTGCGCACGATCGATCCGGACCCGCGCCATCCGAATCTTGCAGGCCGTGTGGGGCTCGGTGAACTGTGGCATCTCTTTGCGGGCGCGAAAGCGGTGGTGTGTCCGGATACCGGCGTTGCCCATCTCGGGCGTTTGATCGGCGTGCCGACGGTCGCCTTGTTCGGCCCGGGCAACGCATCGATCCATGGCGCGGGCCAGTATTGGCGCGACGTGCCGTTCGCGGCGGTGACGATTGCCGATATGCCGTGCCGAGATCAGCCATTTATTTTCCGGCGCGAGGTTTCATGGGTGCGCCGGTGCGACCGTAATTCGACAACTTGCGTTGCATGGAATGGCGACCACGCGGACTGCATGGCCCGCATTTCGGTCGCGGCCGTGTGCAACGCGTTGCAACACGTTCTGACGGAAGTGCAATGAGCCAAATGGCAGCGCGCATCGAGCGCGTACTTTGGGTCGCGTGCCCGATTCTCCTTTTCGCGGTGATGTTCGGGCACATGACCGCCGTCGTGTTCCAGGCGCTCGCGCTGCTCGCGATCGGCACGCTGGCGGCGGCCTGGTCGGCGCGCCGCGGCGGACGTCCGCACTGGCCGCTGGTCGTGCCGATCGCTGCGTGGGCGGCGTGGAGCCTCGCGTCGGTTGCGTGGTCTTATGCGCCGTCGACGAGTCTGCACGCGTGGCTCGACGAGGTGCTGTATCCGTTTGTCGCATTCTGGGGCTTCTGGCTGCTCGGCACGAAGACGGAGCGGCCGGCGCGCTTTGTCTTCGTCAGCTGGATTGCATGCGCGCTGCTCGCGCTGACGAGCGTGATCTATTGGGGGCGTTTGCAGCCGCCCACCGCCGATACGTTTCTTTTGCACTTCTATAACCGTGTCGGGCACACGAGCACGCTGGCGCTGTTCGCCATGACGCTATTCAGCGGCGTGCTGCTGCGCACACGCTGGCGCTGGGCCGGCGTCGCCGGCATCGTGCTGTGCCTCTTCATCGGCCTCGCGACGCTCAACCGGTTCTTCTGGGTCGCCGCCGCGGTGACGCTGCTGATCGCGCTCTATCCGCTATACCGCAGGCATCTGGTGCTGGCCGCCGTGGCTGTCGCGATCATTGCCGGCGCGGGGCTTGGCAGCCTTGAAATCAGTTCGCGCATCCGGCTTGGCGAAGCGATAGCGGTGCCGGCGCAGGGCGATTTTCATATCGGCGCTCATCAGATCTACTTGCCGCATGCGCTGGAGGGTATCGGCGACACCGTGTCGGGCGATACGCGTCCGCGGTTGTGGGCGTTCTACCGGTCGGCGGGCGCGCGGCACACGTGGCTCGGCATCGGCTTCGGCAAGCCGCTGCCGGGTCTCGCATACCATGGTGAAATGCCGGCGGCGCTTCTGAAGTTCGAGTCGCAGGCGTTGACGCATGCGCATAACCTTTTCCTCAACACGTGGCTGCAAACCGGCGTGGTCGGTCTGACGCTGCAGATCGTGTTGCTGCTGTGCGTGGTCGAGCGCTTCTGGCGGCTGCGTCGCGTCGACCCGTGGCTCTGCGCGGCCGGAATCGCGCTGGTCATTGGTATGATTACGAAGAATCTTACCGACGACTTTATGTGGCAGACCACGATGCTCGCGTTCTGGTCGTTCGCCGGGCTGATGCTGGGCTGCGGCGACCGGCTGCGCGACCGGCGTGCGCTGCTGCGCAATTGAAGCTGAAATCAGCGTGATGCAAAGCGTCGCGCGTTTCACCGCACGACGACCCCACAGACAAGACCATTCATGACTAATGACAGGACACCCGACGCCCCCCCCGATCACGGGGCGGCAGCGCATGCCGGGCGGCTCGGGCCGCCGTTGCGCATCCTGTTTCACATCAACGATTTCGGCAAGGGCGGCACGGAGACGTCGTTGCTGTCGTGGCTCAACGTGCTGGACCGGCGGCTCTTTACGCCGAGCGTGTCGGTCGGGTATCCAACCGATGAACTGGCTTTCTGGCGCGCAAAGTCGATTCCGGCCGACGTGCCGGTGCACGTGCTGGCGCCATCGAAATGGATGCATACGTTGCATAACGAAGCGCGCCGGCGCAAGTTCGGGGTTGCCGAAAAGCTGTTGCACAAGGCGCTGAAGTACGGCGCTGTCAGGCCGCTCGCCGCGCTGCGCTTTCGCCAGCTCGCGCGCGACCAGGACGTGATCTGCGACTTCGATTTCTCGCTGCGCCATCTTGCCGGCCACGGCGACGCGGCGTGGTTCGGCGTCAGCCATTTCAGCCTCGCTACGCGGTTCGGCAGCAAGAGTGCGCGTTATATCGAGCGGCGCGTGAAGCAGTATCGCCGCTACGCCGCAATCGCCGTGCTGACGCCCGACATGTTTCGCGAAGCGCAGCAACTGTTCGGGCAACATCGGATGAACATCGCCGAACTGCCCAATGTGATCGACATCGACGCGATCCGGCGCGACGCGCGCGCGTCGATCGACGATCGTCCGGTGGCGCCGTTCATCGTATCGGTCGCGCGTCTCGACGAAGGGCAGAAGGATCACGCGACGTTACTGCGCGCGTTCGCGCTGCTGCGTGAACGCGACGCGACCGGCGTGGATCTGGCGTTGATCGGAGAGGGCAAGGATCGCGCGATGCTCGAGCAGCTCGCCGATGAATTGGGCATCGGCGCGCACGTGCATTTTCTGGGCTTCCGCGCGAATCCGTTTCCTTACATACGCCAGGCGGAAATGCTGGTTCTGAGCAGCCGCTACGAAGGCTTGCCGATGGTGCTTCGCGAAGCGATGGCGGTGGGGACGCCGGTGATATCGGCGGATTGCCCGACGGGCCCGCGCGATCTGCTCGACGGCGGCCG
>DASXXR010000058.1:0-3250 GCA_036502945.1 Paraburkholderia sp.
CACGTTATCTCATCGTAAGGTCTCGGGGCCATGGGCGAGGAGAATCGGGCTGATCGCAATGGTCGGTTTGATTGCGGCCGGCACCCTCGCTTCACTCGACGCCGAAGCACGGCGCATGGGTGGCGGGCGCAGCTTCGGCCGTCAGTCGAATGAATCGTCGATGACGCAGCGGCAGTCCACGCCGCCTGCGCAATCGGCACCGGGCCAGGCCGCTCAGGCCCAGCGCGCGCAACCGGCGCCGGCGCCTACCCCGGCGGCGCAGCCTGGCCGCTCGCGCTGGCTCGGCCCGATCGCGGGTCTGGCCGCCGGTCTCGGCATTGCGGCACTGCTGTCGCACTTCGGCCTCGGCGAAGCGTTCGCTGGTGCGATGTCCAATTTCATCATCATCGCGTTGATTGCGATGGTGGCCATCTGGCTGATCCGCAAGTTTCTGGGCCGCAAGCGCGACTCGACGCCGGCCTACTCGGGTGGCTCGCCGACGCTGAACGCGGGCGGCACCGGCTATACGCAGGAGCCGCGCTACGCGGCGCCGCCGTCGGGCTCGTACCTCGACCAGCAGCAGGGCAGTTCGCTGAACACGCCGCAAATCGCGGCCGCACCGTCGGTGCCGGCCAACTTCGATTCCGACGCGTTCCTGCGTAATGCGAAGGTCTACTTCGTGCGCCTGCAGGCGGCATGGGACGCGGGCAACATGAACGACATCCGCGAGTTCACCACGCCTGAGATGTTCGCGGAAGTGCGGATCGACCTCGACTCGCGCGGCGCGCAGTCGAACCAGACCGATGTCGTGCAGCTCAACGCCGATCTGCTGGGCGTTGAAGATCGCGGCGACGAATACCTTGCCAGCGTGCGGTTCTCCGGGCTGATCCGCGAAACGGCTGGTGGCGGCGCTGAGCCGTTCACGGAAATCTGGAACTTGTCGAAGTCGGCGAAAGCAGGCGAGGGCTGGCTGCTTGCGGGCATCCAGCAGGTTACCCACCACTGAGAACATCCACGAATTGGCCGTTCGGCAGAGCCGGTCTGAAAGAGAACGGACGTTACAATAGGAACCCGCGCAGGCACCTCGCCCGCGCGGGTTTTTTCTTTCCACAACCGATGACCCTTGCCGCCAAGCCCTTTGCTGCTGCCGTCAACCATCTGCTTGCCCGCGAATCGTGGGCACGTGAGCGCCTCACCCCCTATGCCGGCAAGATCGCGCGGCTGTCGTGTTCCCCCATTCAATTGATTCTGCTGGTTCAGCCGGACGGCTATGTCGCAGCCGTCGACGAAAGCGAGACGCAGCAGGTCGACGTCACGGTGTCGGTGCCTGCCGATGCCTTGCCCGCGTTCGTGCAAGGCGGTCAGGCAGCGGTGATGAAGCACGTGAAGATCGAAGGCGATGCGGAGTTCGCAACGCTGATCGCGAAGCTCGCCGAGCATCTGCGCTGGGAACCGGAAGAGGACCTCGCGCGGCTGATCGGCGATGGGCCGGCGTGGCGGATTGCTTCGCTGGCGCGCTCGGCGGGCGATCATGCGCGCCGCACTGGGCGCAATCTTGTGGATTCGGTTGCTGATTACCTGCTCGATGAAAATCCGCAACTCGTGCGGCGCGCTGCACTAGACGGCTTCAACGCCGAACTCGCGCACGCGCGCGATGCGCTGGCGCGGGTGGAAAAGCGCGTCGAGCGTCTCGAACAGAAGGTCGAAGCCCGCGGCGGCGCCGCATCGGGCGCCGCCGCCATTTCGCGCGGCACGCGCTAGTCATCGGGCTCAACCATGCGTTTTCTGCGCTTTCTCAAGATTTTCTTTACTGTCATCCGGTTCGGCCTCGACGAGATGATGCTGAGCCGTATCAACGACCGCCGCGTGCGGTTGCTGCTGCGTATCACGACGATCGGCCGCAAGTTCGAGCAGCCGCCCGGCGTGCGGCTGCGTCTTGCGCTTGAAAGTCTCGGGCCAATTTTCGTGAAGTTCGGCCAGGTGCTGTCGACACGGCGCGATTTGCTGCGCCCCGACATCGCGAACGAACTCGCGAAGCTGCAGGACCAGGTGCCGCCGTTCGATTCCGATGTGGCGATTGCGATCGTCGAGAAATCGCTCGGCGCGCCGGTCAACGTGCTGTTCGACGACTTCGAGCGGGTGCCGGTGGCGAGCGCGTCGATCGCGCAGGTGCACTTCGCGACCGTCCGGACCGGCCAGCACGCGGGCAAGTCAGTCGCGGTGAAGGTGCTGCGGCCGAACATGCTGCCCGTCATCGACTCCGACCTCGCGTTGCTGCGCGATATCGCCGTCTGGGCCGAGCGGCTGTGGGCCGACGGCAAGCGTCTGAAGCCGCGCGAAGTGGTCGGGGAATTCGACAAGTATCTGCACGACGAACTCGATCTGATGCGCGAGGCGGCCAACGGCAGCCAGCTGCGGCGCAACTTCGCCGGGCTTGATCTGCTGCTCGTGCCGGAGATGTATTGGGAGTTCTGCACGCCGACCGTGCTCGTGATGGAGCGGATGGTCGGCGTGCCGATCAGCCAGGTGGAGACGCTGCGTGCCGCGGGCGTCGACATTCCGAAGCTTGCGCGCGAGGGCGTCGAAATCTTCTTCACGCAGGTGTTCCGCGACGGCTTTTTCCATGCCGACATGCACCCCGGCAACATTCAGGTCAGTCTCGACCCTGCGCATTTCGGGCGTTATGTCGCGCTCGACTTCGGGATCGTCGGCGCACTGTCGGACTTCGACAAGAACTACCTCGCGCAGAATTTTCTCGCGTTCTTCAAGCGCGACTACCATCGCGTCGCGACGCTGCATCTGGAGTCCGGCTGGGTGCCGCCGAACACGCGCGTCGAGGAACTCGAAAGCGCGATCCGCGCGGTGTGCGAGCCGTATTTCGATCGCGCGTTGAAAGATATCTCGCTTGGCCAGGTGCTGATGCGGCTCTTTTCGACGTCGCGCCGCTTCAACGTCGAGATTCAGCCGCAACTCGTGCTGCTGCAAAAGACGATGCTGAATGTCGAAGGGCTGGGGCGCTCGCTCGATCCCGAACTGGATCTATGGAAAACGGCGAAGCCGTATCTCGAACGCTGGATGAACGAGCAGATCGGTGCGCGCGGCTGGTACGAGCGGCTCAAGATCGAAGCGCCGCAATGGAGCAAGACGCTGCCGCAACTGCCGCGCCTGATTCATCATGCGCTTGCGCAACGCCACGACACGCAGCGCGGCATGAACGACGAAACCATCCGGCAGATTCTGATCGAACAGAAGCGGACGAACCGGTTGCTGC
>DASXXR010000059.1:0-27569 GCA_036502945.1 Paraburkholderia sp.
CAACGTGTGGAAACGCGCTTTCCGCCGGAGCCGAACGGCTACCTGCACATCGGCCACGCGAAGAGCATCTGTCTGAATTTCGGCATTGCGCGCAGCTACGGCGGCGTGTGCCATCTGCGCTTTGACGACACGAATCCGGAAAAGGAAAGCGTCGAGTACGTCGAATCGATCATCGACGCGGTGCGCTGGCTCGGCTTCGACTGGCAGAAGGACGGCGCCGACCATCTCTATTACGCGAGCGACTATTACGAGAAGCTCTACGCGTTCGCCGAACTGCTGATCCAGCGCGACAAGGCCTATGTGGACAGCCAGTCGGCCGACGAGATGCGCGCAAACCGCGGCTCGGCCACTGAAGTCGGCAAGCCGTCGCCGTATCGCGAGCGCTCCGTCGAAGAGAATCTCGACCTGTTCCGCCGGATGAAGGCGGGCGAGTTCAAAGAAGGCGAGCATGTGCTGCGCGCGAAGATCGACATGGCGTCGCCGAACTTCAACATGCGCGACCCGGTGCTCTACCGGATCCGTTTCGCGCATCATTACCGCACCGGTGACCAATGGTGCGTGTACCCGATGTACGACTACACGCACTGCATTTCGGACGCGCTCGAAAACATCACGCATTCGCTGTGCACGCTCGAGTTCGAAGACCATCGGCCGCTGTACGACTGGATTCTGAACGAGCTCGCCGAAGCCGGCGTATTCACGCGCCCGCTGCCGCAGCAGATCGAATTCTCGCGGTTGAACCTGACATACGCGATCACCAGCAAGCGCAAGCTGCTGCAACTGGTCACCGAAGGCCACGTCGACGGCTGGGACGACCCGCGCATGCCGACCATCGTCGGCCTGCGGCGGCGCGGCTTCACGCCGGAATCGATCCAGCTGCTGTGCGAGCGCATCGGCGTGACGAAGGTCGATTCATGGATCGACATGAGCGTGTTCGAAGGCGCGCTGCGCGACGATCTCGACGACAAGGCGCCGCGCGCCACCGCCGTGCTCGATCCGCTGAAGCTCATCATCGACAACTACCCCGAAGGCACGACCGAAGCCTGCAGCGCGCCGGTGCATCCGCATCACCCGGAACGCGGCACGCGTACGTTCCCGTTTTCGCGTGAACTGTGGATCGAGCGCGAGGATTTCGCCGAGACACCGCCGAAAGGCTACTTCCGGCTGTTCCCGGGCAACAAGGTGCGCCTGAAATACGGCTATGTGGTCGAATGCACGGGCGCCGACAAGGACGAAACCGGCAAGATCGTCGCGGTCCATTGCAACTACTTCCCGGACAGCCGTTCGGGCACCGAAGGCGCGAACAGCTACAAGGTGAAGGGCACGATTCACTGGCTGAGCGCGGCCGGCGCATGCGCGGCCGAGGTGCGCATTTACGATCGCCTGTTCAAGGAAGCGCAGCCCGACGCGGGCGGACGCGACTTCCTCGAAGCGCTCAATCCAGATTCGAAACGCATCGTGCAAGCCTATGTGGAGCCGGATGCGCGAGGCGCGGAATCCGAGCAGCGTTACCAGTTCGAACGGCACGGCTACTTCGTCGCCGACCGCTTCGACTCGCAGCCGGGCAAACCCGTATTCAATCGCATCGTTAGTCTGCGCGACAGTTGGGGCAAGCCGGCGTAAGCTTGTTGAATGCTTGATCGGCGTCGCACGGCACCCCAATGCGCGGCACGCCCGCTGTGCATGGCGGGCGTGCCGGTTCCAGAACAACGGTCCCTATCGAAAGTGGCGGTGGTGTCGGCACGTACTCGCCGGCCCGGGAGAAACGATGAAGCTTGCACTTCGACACCTGCCGATGGCGCTCGCGGCGCTCCTGTTGCCGGCCGTCGCACTGCTCTCGCCCGCGGCAAGCGCTGACGAACTCTCCGGCACGCTCAAGAAAATCCGCGACGAAGGCGTCATCGTGCTCGGCGTGCGCGAGGCGTCGATTCCCTTTTCGTACGCCATTGGGGAACGCACGGTCGGCTATTCGCAGACCATCGCGCTCGCAATCGTCGACGAAATCAAAAAGACGCTCGCATTGCCGAACCTGAAAGTGCGCGAGGTGACCATCACGTCGGCGAACCGCTTTCTGATGCTGGTCAACAATCAGATCGACCTCGAATGCGGTTCGACCACGCACACGCATGAACGCGAGAACGTCGCCGCCTTCTCAAACAGCTTCTTTCAGTATGCGGTGCGGATGATCGCACGCAAGAACGCCGGCATCGCCGACTTCGCCGACCTCGCCGGCAAGCCGGTCGTGACGACGGCCGGCACGTCGGATGAACGACTCGTGCGACAGCTGAACAGCGAAAAACAGCTGAACATGCGGATCGCGAGCGCAAAAGATCATTCCGACGCATTCGCCGCGTTCAAGTCGGAGCGCGCTGTGGCGTTTGTGATGGACGAACCGATTCTGTACGGCTTCCGCGCAACGGACCCGCGCCCCGACGACTTCGTCGTCACCGGCACGCCGCTCGGCTATGAAACGTACGCATGCATGTTCCGCAAGGGCGACGCGCCGCTGCGCGATCTCGTGAACGGCGTGATCGCACGCATGCAGACATCGGGCGAAGCCGAGCGGCTGTATAACGTGTGGTTCACGCAGCCGATCCCGCCATACGGGATCAACCTGAACTATCCACTGTCGCAGGAGATGCGCACGCTGTTTGCGCACCCGAACGACCGGGCGCTCGACTGAGCGGCGGGCAACCGCTCTTACAGCGACTGATGCAATTCGGCCAGCGATAACGCCGTCTGAAAGAGCCGCGTGAGGCTGCGGCTCGCATACCGCTCGACTTCATCGGGCCGGCACCAGCGGTACGCGTCCATTTCGGGAATCAGCGTCCCGTCCGAGCGGCGCGGAAACAGCGACGTGCAGGTGCAGGACGTCAAATCGAGTTCACTCGCGCGAGCCCGCGCGGCGAACAGATGCAGATCCTTGTCGCGCCGGTACACGAAGGGGCCGAGATCGGTGAGCCGCCCGGCTTCGATCACGATGCCGGTCTCCTCCGTCATTTCGCGCAGCGCCGTGAAGTACGGCGCTTCGCCCTCTTCGCCCTGCCCCTTCGGAATGTCCCAGTGATCGGTTTCGGTCGCATGGGCGAGCAATACCCGGCCATCGGGGTCGAGCAGTACGACGCCGCAAGAAACGATGCGTTGGCTCAACGCTTCTTCTGCAATTGCCACTTGCCGCCGCCCTGCCGGCAGAACTGCGGATGCAGGTTCATTGACTGCCCCTTCGCGTTGAGCACCACGCGGATCGCGCGGCAGGTGCGCGCGCCGTCTTTGGTCGTGTCATCAGGCGTGAGCTGCGCGTCGAGCTTGACGCTGTTGCCTGTTCCTTCATTGACCCAACTGGCGGTCTCGCCGTCCTGCTTCTTGTCGAGCACATCGAATGCCGCCGCCTTTATCGAATCGATGTCGCGCGGCTTCATGTAGCTGAGCGGCGTGTCATTCAGGAAGCCCAGATTCGACGCCTGCGCGCCGAGGGCGCCGGCGAGCAGCAGCCCGCCTAGCGTGAGTTGAAACACGGTCCGTTTTAGCTTCGGCATTTTGCTTGTTTCTCCGTGAAGATCATTCGCGCGCCCGCCAACGCGGCACACGATCTGAGCGAGAAAAGAATAGCACGCCCGCTTCGAACCGGATCCCGTAAAGGCGAAGGCCACCGCCGCGCAGCGCCTGTCGTCGATGATACGAGCGCCCCTGGGGAAGTCCAGGCATTTCCGTGAGATTTAGGACGTTTCCCATGGCCGCAGCAGCGAGCCGTCCATAACATGAGTGCTGATTCTCGCGCACATCCGCGCATCACATGACCCGCCCGACACCATGGACCTCCCGCTCGCGCTGCAATGCTTCGCCGTTATGCTGACGCTGATCTGCATCGCACTCGTCCCGTTCGTCATTCGCCACGAACCCAAGCCCATGCCGCGCATCGTCAGCATCGCCATTCTGCCGCGCTGCCAGTGGCCCGGCGTGTTGACGCGGGCAGGCATCGTCTGCCTGCTCGTGTCGTTCGCGCTGCTGATTGCGGCGTGCTGCTTATTGCTCGACTGGTAAGCGGTGGCCGGCCGCTCAGTGCGGCGCGTCCACGCGGTAGCCGTCGGTCATCGTGTCGCCGTACACATGTGAGGTAAGCAGTAACGCACGACGGGGGCAATTTTATAAGGCAGCTTCGGCTGCTTTTTTTCCGCACCGCGTATGGACGAACGGGACGAATGTGTCTGCATGACAACCACTCCCTTGACCTCGGGAGGGAAGCGGATCACCGCTACTTTGCAGAAGTGTCATTTGCTGTTCACCCGTATATCGTTGCGTAGACAACCACAAAGCGCGAACGTACAGTTGATCAGGGCGTTAGCGCAAGCGTCGACAGCTTCGACGGGGGTCAAGGCTGAATTGAACCAGCCGTAGTGTCTCTGTAAAACGGTGGCCCCCCCACGAGGAATCGAACCTCGATTTCAGGTTTAGAAGACCCGTGTTCTATCCGTTGAACTATGGGGAGGCGAAGCTTGAATCTTACCTGAGCGCATGGCCGCTGCCCGCCCTGTACGATCGGCGCCGAACGCTTTGCACAGTTCGCGCGACGCGCTTCGCGAAACAGATCACGCGACAAAACCGGCAAGCGGACCCAAAACAAACGGGCCCGGCATCGCGGCCGGGCCCGGATTATACCCGATCGCTCCGCGCCATCCGCGCGGCACGCCGTTGCACGCTTTAGAGCGGCTGCGGATGCGTGATGAACCAGCCGAGGCACACGGCGCCGGCAATCACGCAGTACACGCCAAAGGACGCGAGCCGCCCGCGCCCTTCGAAATAACGCATCAGAAAACGCACGCTCAGGTACGCGGCGATCGCCGTCAGCACGCCGCCGAGCACCGCATCGGCGAGTTGCCCCTGTGCATGGAAAAGCTTCGGCACTTCGAGCAGACCTGCGGCGAAAATGATCGGCGTGCCGAGCAGAAACGAGAATTCGGCGGCTTTTTCGGCGGTCAAGCCCGCCGCGTTGCCCGCGATCATTGTCAGACCGCTGCGCGAGAAGCCCGGAATCAGCGCGCCGACCTGCGCGAGCCCGACGAAGAACGCCTGCCTGAACGTGAGCTTCTCCGGAGGACGATGCACACGCGAACGCTGCAAGCGGTCGCCGAACCACAGCAGGATGCCGTTCAGGATCAGCGCGGCCGCGACGATCCGCAGGTCGTGGAAAAGATGCTCGAGGCGCTTTTCCAGCACGAAGCCGACGAGCCCGGCCGGAATCGTCCCGATGATGAGCGCCCACATCATGTGGGCGTCGTCGTTGCGGTGCCCTGCGAGCGATGCGAAGAAGCCGCGGATCAACGCCACCCAGCGAGCGCGGAAGTACCACAGCAGCGCGAGCGCGGTGCCGAGGTGCAGCGCGACGAGGAACGGCAGCAGTTGTGGCGCATGCTTGTCGATGTGCATGCCGAATAGCGCCGGCACGAGCAACGTATGGCCGAGGCTGCTGACCGGGAAGAGTTCGGTGACGCCCTGCAGCACGCTCAGAAAAATCAAAAACGACAGGCTCACGCGACAGTCCTCCTGGTAGGGGTGGAACAGAGAAATTGCGCGCCGGACGTGGCTCTCCGGCGAATCTGAAGGCGCGTCGATTATGCCTGGGTGAAAGCGCTGCGCCAAGCGCCAAGCGCGTTTTTAATTTATTTTCTACCGCACTGCCACATGCAATGCGCGCGCCCCGCGACGATTATTACGGCATCGAAAGCAAAAAGGCCCGCCGTGAAAGGCGGGCCTGCGCGAAAGAGGACGTGCGACCGAACGCACAATGCGCGTTTCCGGTACCGTGGATCTCGTCGCCCGGTTTTAGCGCGCGACTTTGTAAATGAAGTAAATCGTACTGCCCGTAAACATCCCAAGCAGAGCCACACCCATTGCCAATGCAAGATCCATAGCGCCTCCGGAAATTCTGTCTGCAGCCCGGGATCCGGATGACGCGATCGGGCGCTTGTACAGATTATCGACACGATCGACCGTGCGATAACACCCGCAATTTCCCGATAGAGGGTTTCCCCGTAGCGCGAAGCGGCGCAAAATCGGCGTCGCGAATGCCGCCGTACGCCGCCATCCGCTCTACGATCGACACACTGCTTTCATCCTTCACCGACCATGCCTCAATTCCAGCAACAGGACATTCTCGAGATCGCACAAGGTGCGTCGCTGCTTCGCTTCGCGCCGCAAGCGGGCGGCCGGCTGCTGTCGTGGCACATCGACGGCGAGCCCATCATCTTTTGGCCCGAGCCCGCCGACTGGAGTCAGCCGGCCAAAATTCGCGGCGGCAATCCGCTGCTGTTTCCCTTCCTCGGCCGTCATTTCGTCGACGGTCGCCTCGGCGAATGGCGCGATGCGCAAGGCACCGTGCGCGCGTTGCCGATGCACGGTTTTGCGCGCGACCTGCCGTTCGAAGCAGTTGTCGAGCCGCAACGCGCCGCCGTCCGGATGACGTTGACGGACAGCGATGAAACGCGCGCCGGCTATCCGTTCGGTTTTCGTTTCGAAGCTGCTTACCGGCTCGTCGATGCGCACACGCTCGAGGTCGAGCTCACCACCGCGAACACCGGCAGCACCGCGCTGCCCTACTACGCCGGCCATCATTTCTACTTCGCGCTGCCGCACCAGCAACGCGGCGAAACCGTGCTGGAACTGCCGTGCACCGAGCGCCGCTACCAGCAGCCCGACGGCTCGATCAGCGCCGCCGAACCGGGCGAGCCCAGCTACCGGCTCGACGAAGCACGCATCCTCGACCGCTTCCATTGCCTCGCAGGCGCTCCCGATCATCCGGTGCGGATCGTCGCGCTGGGGCTGAACCGCAGCATCACGATCGATCTGCAGCGCCCCGGCTCAGTGCCGTGGCACACCGTCACGACATGGACCGACAAGCCGGATTCGGACTTCTATTGCGTCGAGCCGTGGCTCGGCCTGCCCGACGCGATCCATAACGGGGAAGGGCTGCGCTGGCTCGAACCGGGCGAAGCGGAGACGGCGGCATTGCGCATTGTCGTAAGCTCGTTGCCTTGAGGTTGCGGCCATAGCGCCGATTTTTCTTGCTGCAACGCAAAACCGTTAGAATCTGGCGTTTTGCATCTGCCGCGTGAGCCGGCGTCCTGGGCGCCGTCCCCGGAGTCCGTGCGCGGCGGCGCTTTGCGAGGTCCAATGTTGGCAACAAGAACGAGACGGCTCGCCTGCGTGTCGCTGATCGCAGTGCTGGCCGCATGTGGCTCCGCGCCGGCGGGGCCGGGTTTTTACCGCGTCGAACGGGGCGATACGCTGTCGAAGATCGCGCGCAGCAACCGGCAGTCGGTGCCGAACATCGTGCGCTGGAACAACCTGACCAACCCGGACGCGATCGAGGTCGGCCAGTTGCTGCGTGTCGCGCCGCCGGCCGGCACGGTGACGGCCGGGGCCGCTACCGGTGCCCGTGCGCGCTCCGGCGGCACCGAGCCGCGTAGCGGGGCTGCCGATGCGCCTCCCGCAGCGCCGGCGTCGTCGATCTCGCTCGTGTGGCCAGCCGCCGGCACCGTGATTCGCGGCTTCGACGGCAAAAACTCGAAAGGCATCGACATCGCCGACACCCCGGGCACGCCCGTCGTCGCCGCTGCGGCAGGCACCGTCGTGTATGCCGGCAACGGCCTGCGCGGCTATGGCAATCTGTTGATCGTCAAGCACAACGCCGATTATCTGACCGCGTACGCGCACAACCGCGCGCTTCTCGTGAAAGAAGGCGATGCGGTCAAGCAAGGGCAAAAGATCGCCGAGATGGGCGACAGCGACAATGATCGTGTGATGCTGCATTTCGAGCTGCGCTACGACGGCCGCTCGATCGATCCGGCGCGCTCGCTGCCACCGCGCTGAAGCCGCGTTGTGCGGCGATCCGGCTCGACGGGAACCCCAGGCCGCGCGCAGCGCTCCATTGACAGTGGGCACGGCAATATGCCGCGCCACGTATCCCTAACCAGCGAGGAACGTGTAATGAAAACCGCATTGGCGGCGGCGCGTGCCATAGCAGCGAGCCTCACGATCGCGACTCTCGCGGCCCTTGCCGGCTGCGCCAGTTCGACGACGATGACTTACCTGCCGAACGGCGACACAGGCTTCGCGATCAACTGCAGCGGCAGCGACGCGAGTTCGAACTGGGGCGAGTGCTACCAGCGGGCGGGCGAAGCGTGCGGCGCGTACGGCTATGACGTGATTTCGAAGGACGTCGACAATGGCGCGACGTCGGGTGGATCGATCGGCGGGATCTTTGGCGCGAACGTCAAGAATCGGTCGATGGTGGTTCGCTGCAAGCAGTGACGATCGCCGTGTTGACGCGTCGATCGTCAAACGCTGCGGCTTCAAGTGCTGTTTCATCCTGTTTGCATGCGCGCGCAACCAAAAAAAGTGCCCGGCACGAGGCCGGGCAAACGGGGGTTCGGCGCATATCGGCAAAGGACCGGTTTACCATGCGCCGAGACGAAATCTAACAACGCTCCTATATGCGTGCAATCGATTAATTGCGCAAATAATGTGAGTCGGCGCACGGTTCAGAAGCAACGTAAAGGCACTGCCACCCGATCTGGAAGCCAAATCGTTGCCACAGATAAACCTCCTCGGTTGCAGGTCGCAAAGCTAACTGCGTGAAGACGCAGTCAGGGCGGGCATCTTCAACCGACCGCTGAATGCGCCGTTCGTTTAAATCGGCGAAATAGATTGCGATCTTTATGCGGGTTCCGTCGCTCGTGCCACGCTTTCATGCTTCGTGCGCAAACGCACGCTTTCGTTGCTTTTGTTTCGGCAGAGCAATGAAATGACTATGCAGACCGAATGTCGCAAGGCATTTCCGTCTGATTGAACGGCAGATCGCCCATTCGGAATTCATCAGCAGCCATCAACAGGAAGCGCGCCGTCATGGTTTATAGTATCGGCCGCTAGTCCGAATCTCCGCGTATTCAGTCCAATGACCTCTCCCGACGCTTCTCACAGTCCGCTTTACGCCAAACTGCTCGGCGAAACCGCGCAAATCGGCTGGTCTGAACTCGAACGTTTCTTCGCGCGCGGTGTGTTGTTGCGCGTCGCTCGCGATCTCGACCTTGTGAGTGTCGCCGAAGCGATCGCGAGCGACGATGCTACGCAAGTAACGCACTGGCTGTCCGCCGGTCTCGTCGAACGCCTACAGGCCGAAACCGCCGCGGAGTTCGCCGCGCGCGAGCCAGATCTGTGGGCGGTTGTCGTGTCGCCGTGGGTTTGCGTGCAGGAGCGCGGTTGAGCGAAACCGCGCGGCGGGCGCCCGCCGCGCTGCTGCTCTTCATGGCCGGGCGCGCGGCGTAATGCTCACGCGCTTCCTGCCATGCCTCGCGAGCGGCATCGAACCCGGCCCAGACCTGCATCACTGCCGCGCGCAGCACGCGGCGACATGCCTGTTATTGCGGCGCGTCGAGCATCGACGGCGGCCGGTCGTCGGTCGGCACGCCGTGATAGTCCTTCGGATCTTGCGGCGGCGCACGATGATGAGGATTCGAGTCGTCCGCACAGCCGGTCAGGGCCGACAGCATCAATGCGAGCAGAATGGTGCGCTTCATGGATTCCTGGAGTTCGAGGCAGACATCGCCGTGGGGCTAGAGTCTACCTGCAAAGCGCATAGCGCGACGGCACGCCGCGACCCGGCACTTTGCCGTAGGTGACCTACCATGTACCCATGGCCGCAATCGTCGAAGGAGGCCGTCATGGATGCCGAATCAATCGCGGGACTAGTGGGCCTTGCCGTGGGTTTGCTGGTGCTCGTCGCGCTGTCGGTTTTCGAATCGAAAAGCTATCGACGCGAACACAACGGCGAAGGGATGATGCATCACTGGCTCGCCGAGCATCACATGCTCGACTGGATGCGGCGCAAACATTGAGCTGCGGCGGCTTCGCCCATCTTCACAATTCATTGCCTTGACGGAACTGCGGCCGCATGAGGCTGCATGTTCCGCGCGTACTCGCAACGCGCCGCCCGGTAACAGCGCGTTGGGGCAATTGCAAAAGCAACACGGTAATCCGCCCCAAATGCAGTCGCCGATCATCGCAACAACCCGGCGCGTTCGTAAGCCGGGAGCAGGCCGCCTTCTCACGTGCGGATCGCGCACTCATCGACGGGCACATGCTTTGCTACCCATAGCGTCAGGCAGTTGCGGCATTCGATAATGACCGCACCGCCTGCCAATGCCGCGCTCGCCTGTGCGTCGACGCGATCGTCATGCGCCGGCGCGTCAGATGCGCCTGAAACGCGGTCTGCAAGCCATCTAAAGCGTTGTTCCTGCCGCCCGGCCATATAAGGAGAGATAACATGACCCTCGGAACCATTCTGCTGATCGTGCTGATTCTGCTGCTGATCGGCGCCGTCCCCAGTTGGCCATATAGCCGCGGTTGGGGCTATCGACCGACCGGTATCGTCGGCGTCGTGCTGATTGTGGTCATCGTGCTTTTGTTGATGGGACGGCTGTAGCGGCACGCAGAATCGGAGCGACCTACCGCGCGCTTAAATCGAGATTGACGGTCGACATTAAACGCAGATAGAATCTCTGGCTTCGTCGGAGCGTAGCGCAGCCTGGTAGCGCATCTGATTTGGGATCAGAGGGTCGTAGGTTCGAATCCTATCGCTCCGACCACGAACAACGCAGTAGGAACAAGGACTTACGAGCTACCGCCGTAAGTCCTTTTTCTTTTTCTGCCCGCCGGCATACGCGCTGTTACCGTCTGCTTACCGGATTTGCAAGAGCCGGCGAGTCGCTGTCCGCGTGACCTGCCTGATTTCTTCGGGTCATTTCAGGCTTGGAGAACGGCAAACAAGTTGACAGTATCTACGCCACGCCAAGCAGCCAGTTGTTGAACTCAATGACGTAGGGATGTTCGTTCGGGCCTGCATTGTTGCGCAGTCGCCTTGCCCGCTCGAGCACCACTTCGTCTACATCGGTGCCCAGCAGGCGCATGGTTTCATCGAGGCATTCGTGTAGCGGAATCGCACGCGGTTCGTTCGTGCTGTTCAACAGGTCGGTCTGGGTCCAGGGCGGTACGATCTCGATGACTCGCACGGAGGTCCCGCGCAGCTTGTAGCGCTGGGACAACGCATAGGAGTGCAGCGCAGCCTTTGTCGAGCAATACACTGCGGAAAGAGCGAACGGAGTGAAGGCCAACCACGAGGTGTTGTAGAGAATCGCTGCTTCTTTCTGCTTTTTGAGGTGTTCGATCAGGGCCGAGGTCAGCCGAATCGGACCGAGTAAATTCGTGGCGATAGTGGAAGTTAGCAAGTCTTCATCGATGGTGCCTGCCGCATCATCAAACTGCATGATGCCAGCGTTGTTGAAGACGACATTCAGGTCTGGATACCGCTCGATAAGTGTCTGTGAAACGGACGCTATGCTGGATGCGTTCTCGATATCGAGCTCCAGGGATTGCATTCCCGGATTGGCCGTAGTCATTTCGTCCAGAAGGCTTTTTCGCCGGCCTGAGATGATTACCTTGTTGCCGAGATCGTGAAGAGCCTGCGCAATACCGCGTCCGATGCCCGATCCCCCACCTGTGATGAATACCGTATTGCCGGTCAGTTTCATTGTCCTGTTTCCTGTATGTGCGCTTATGTTGGAGTCGAGGCCGATGGCTCCCTATGAAATCGCGGACTCATCTCTTGAAGGTGGCTATGCAGCCGTGGCCCCATTCTTGGGAGCCACCCTGACAACACACTAGCCGAGGAAATATTCCATCCTTATTTAGGGAGCCAAACGGTATTGGGCGTCCCCGTGAGTACGGATTACAACGGTAGCGCAATCAAGGTGCGACAGGTGTTAGCGGCCCGCCCCCAATATTTTATTCATATAAATCAGATAGTTGTTTGGATTTCGCGGTCAACCCTGCGCTGGCAGGTTCGGAGAATTATCACGTCACCGTCCTGAAGCGCGCGAGCTCCCAGAGTTGTGCCGGCAGAGGCTGCAATGCCGGCGCGTCAGGCTGCGCGAATGCACTGGCGCGGCATCCCGGCAGCTTCTGGAATGGGCGCCCGTTCAGGTTCTTTCTTACGCTGGCCCGCTCTTGCGGCCGGGCACCCCGCATGCGACATTGACCATCAAGCGCATCGACAACCATCAAGCGCCTCTCTCGTGCGGCGTTTTGTGCAGCACCGCAACCGGGAGCACCACGGAGACAAACTCGATGAATCTCATCCTCTGGCGTCACGCCGAAGCGGAAGACACCGCGTCGAGCGATCTCGCCCGCCAGCTCACCCCACGCGGCCGCAAACAGGCGCAGGCAGTAGCGAAATGGCTGCGCGCACGTCTCGACGACGACGCCGTCATTCTCGTCAGTCCGGCCACACGCACCGTGCAGACCGTTGAAATGCTGACCGACCAGTATCGGGTCGTCCGCGAGATTGCGCCGGACGCGAGCGCCACCGATGTGCTGACTGCCGCCGGGTGGCCCGAAGGCATCGCGCCTACGGTGGTGGTGGTCGGGCATCAGCCGACCCTCGGCCATGTCGCCGCCCAGCTGATAGCGGACAGCGCGGACAGCTGGCCGCTGAAGAAAGGCGGCGTCTGGTGGCTCGAAAGCCGCCCACGCAGCGGCGACGATCACGTCCTGCTGCGCGCAGCAATCAGTCCAGACCTGATCTGAACCATACGAACGGCGCTACGTCAACCTTACGTTAAGTCATCGAATCGTCACAGCATTGCCACGCGAACGTAACCCAGCGTTACTACATTGGCGAACGAAGCGGAATCCTCACTTTTTTCGACCAGGAACGCCACAATGCGAGAATTGCCGACGCCTACTCTGCCCTTCGCTTCGATCCCGCTTGAGCCGCGCCGCCGTCTACCGCGCGCTGAGGAAACGGTCACCGCCCAGCATCGCCTGCAAGTGACCTGGGCTCGCACCGACGAGGAACTTCGCGAAGCGCAGCGTCTGCGTTACCGTGTCTTCGCCGACGAAATGGGCGCGCACCTGTCGGGCCCGGCGGGCCTCGACGTCGATGCGTTCGACGCGTACTGCGATCATCTGCTGGTGCGCGACCTCGATACGCTACAAGTAGTCGGCACCTATCGCGTGCTGCCGCCGCATCAGGCTGCGCGCATCGGTCGGCTCTATGCGGAAGGCGAGTTCGACGTGTCGCGCCTCACCCACCTGCGCTCGAAGATGGTCGAAGTGGGCCGCTCATGCGTGCACCCCGACTTTCGCAGCGGCTCGGTCATCATGTCGCTGTGGGCAGGCCTCGGCTCGTATATGCAGCACAACGGCTATGAAACGATGCTCGGCTGCGCGAGCGTTTCGATGGCGGACGGCGGCCACTACGCGGCGAACCTGTACCAATCGCTGCGCGATACCGAATTGACCGCGCCGGAATACCGCGCCTTTCCGCATACGCCGCTGCCGTTCGACGATCTGCAAACGGGTGCAAAGGTCGCACCGCCGCCGCTGATCAAGGGCTATCTGCGTCTCGGCGCAAAGATCTGCGGCGCACCGGCGTGGGACCCCGACTTCAATGCGGCTGATTTCCTGACGCTTTTCCGCCTGTCGGAAATCAACGACCGCTACGCACGCCACTTCCTCGGCGACGCGCTGCCGCGCTGATGCCTGCAGGTCCGGATCGCGTCCGCGCATGAACGAACGGCCCGGCAAAGCAAGCTTTGCCGGGCCGTTCGTCGCGCTGCACCGCCGATCAGTTACTGATCAGTCATTCATTAGTCATCCGTATAGACGACCCGATACGGCATTCGAACCTTCTCCCACTCGGCGGCTTCCTGACTCAGGCTGTAGTCGGTGAGCGGATTGTTCGCGACCCACGAATTCGGCAAACGCACTTCATAGCCGCCATTCGCCTCGGCCACCCTGATATCAGGCAGGCCGACATCCGCACGCCGCCGGCACAGCAACGCCGCCAGCCGCAAACAGAACAGCAAAGGCCATTCGACGTCGCGTGCCTGCGCAAGCTTGCCGAGTTTGCCGGCGTGCCCGAGCACAAGCGCTGCGACGCGGGCCTGATCGGTGCGCGAGAAGCCCGGCATGTCGGCATTGCTCGTGATGTACGCAGAGTGCTTGTGATACGCACTATGCGAGATCGACAGCCCGATTTCATGCAACGCGGCCGCCCAGCCGAGGAACATGCGATTCTCTTCGCGACGCTCGGTGTCCGGTTCATCGAACTGGTCGTAGAAGCGCACGGCCAGTTCGCCGATACGCCCCGCCTGCGCGCGGTCGACGCCGTAGCGCCGCATGAATCCTTCGACGGTCACCGTGCGCATGTCCTGATGCTGCGACCGCCCGAGCAGGTCGTACAGCACGCCGAGGCGCAGCGCGCCGTCGGTCGTGTCGACGTACGGAATGTCGAGTTCTTCGAACACGGCCAGCATGATCGACAGCCCGCCCGCGAGCACCGGGATGCGGTCCGGTTTCAGCGCGACCAGCTTCAGCCGGTTGACGTTCTCCGCCTTGATTAGCGCCCGCTTCAGGCGCTCAAGGCCGCCGCGCGAAATGCCGTGTGTGATGCCCGCATCATTGAAGCCATTCGCTTCGACGAGTTCCGCCAGCGCGCGCGCGGTGCCGGAAGAACCGATGGCCTGATCCCAGCCGGTCTTTTTGTAGTCCGCGGAAATGATCTGGATTTCACGCGATGCGGCGAGCTCCGCCTGACGCATCGTGTATTCGTCGACGTTGCCTGCCGGAAAGAAGGCCCGGCTGTGACTCACGCAGCCGATATAAAGACTTTCCATTTTGATCGGCGTGTAATGCGAGCCGATAATGAATTCGGTCGACCCGCCGCCGATATCGACGACGAACCGCTTGCCCGTGCTGGCCGGCACCGAGTGCGCGGCGCCCGCATAGATCAGCCGCGCTTCTTCGCGCCCGGCAATCACTTCGATCGGAAACCCGAGCGCCGCCTCGGCTTCGCCCAGGAATTCGGTTGCGTTCTTCGCGACGCGCAGCGTATTGGTTGCAACGGCACGCACATGGTCCGGATGAAAATCGCGCAGGCGTTCGCCGAAGCGTCGCAACGCGTCCCAGCCGCGCACCTGGGACGCGCGATCGAGCATCTTGTCGCGCGACAGGCCGGCGGCGAGCCGCACCGGCTCGCGTAGCGCGTCGACCTGATAAATCTGGCTGCCCGCATCGGTTTCTTCGACACGCCCCACGATCAGACGGAAGCTGTTCGAGCCGAGATCGACAGAAGCTAGGAGCGGCGGGGTATTGACCATCGATTGTGAGGACTCCATGCGCGCGGACGAGGCTTTGGCGGCGCTCGCCCTGTTCAAAGGCGCCATTTTAAGCGTACTGGATCCCACAATGTCACCTCGACCGGTGTGCGTGCGATGGACGTAAACGCGCATGTTCACATACACCTTGCGTCATATTTACGACACGAGAGTGAAATACGGGATAAAATTTGTGACAAATGTGACCGTCACAAAAATACCATCAATCTGTGAGAATTTCTGAAAGTCTTTTCGAGCCCCGTCCTGCCTCAACCTCCTCGCTGCCGATGTCCATCCGTTACCCCCTTCTGAATCGCGAGCTGGGCATTCTGGGTTTCAACGAGCGCGTGCTCGCGCAAGCCGCGGATCCGTCCGTACCGATGCTCGAACGCCTGCGTTTCGTCTGCATCACCAGCAGCAATCTCGACGAGTTCTTCGAAATCCGCATGGCGGGGCTGCAGGAGCAGATGCGCGACAATCCGGGCGCGCTGTCGCCGGACGGCATGTCGCTGCAGCACGTGTACGACCTCGTCGTCGAACGTGCGCAGAGACTGGTGCACCGTCAGTACACGATGCTGCACGAGACCGTGCTGCCCGCGCTCGAAGACGAAGGGATCTACTTTCACGGCACCGAGGCGTGGAGCGACGCGCAGACCGAATGGGCGCGCGGCTACTTCTTCGATGAACTGCTGCCGGTGCTGACGCCGATCGGTCTCGACCCGGCCCATCCGTTCCCGCGCGTACTGAACAAGAGCCTGAACTTCGTCGTCGAGCTCGAAGGCCGCGACGCGTTCGGTCGCCAGGCGGTGATGGGCATCGTGCAGGCGCCGCGTGCGCTGCCCCGGCTGGTGCGGATGCCGCAGGAACTGTCGGGCTATCCGCACGGCTTCGTGCTGCTCAGTTCGTTGATGCAGCACTTCGTCACCGAACTGTTTCCGAGCCTCCTCGTGCGCAGCTGCAATCAGTTTCGCATCACGCGCAATAGCGAACTGTTCGTCGACGAAGACGAAATCACCAATCTGCGTGTCGCGCTGCAGGGCGAACTGCCGGCGCGCCATCTCGGCAATGCGGTGCGGCTCGAAGTGTCGGCGGAAACGCCGGCGCATCTCGTGCAGCGGCTGCTCGAAGAGAGCGGGCTCTCGCCCAAAGATTGCTATCGCGTCGACGGCCCGGTGAACCTCGTGCGGCTGATGCAGCTGCCGGAGATGGTCGACCGTCCCGACCTGAAGTTCGTCCCGCATATTCCAGCCACGCCGCCGCAGATTGCGACCAGTGCGAATCTGTTCGACGTGATGGACAAGGGCGACGTGCTGCTGCATCACCCGTACGAAAGTTTCCAGCCGGTGCTTGAACTGCTGTTGCAGGCGGCGAAGGATCCGAACGTGTTCGCGATCAAACAGACGATCTATCGCACCGGCACCGATTCGCCGCTGATGGACGCGCTGATGCAGGCCGCGCGCAACGGCAAGGAAGTGACGGTCGTCGTCGAACTGCTCGCGCGCTTCGATGAAGAAACCAACATCAACTGGGCCGCGCAGCTCGAAGCGGTCGGCGCGCATGTCGTGTACGGCGTGGTCGGCCATAAATGCCACGCGAAGATGATGCTGATCGTGCGGCGCACGTCCGAGGCCGGCAAGTCCAGCCTGAAACGCTACGTGCACCTCGGCACCGGCAACTATCATCCGCGCACCGCACGCCTTTATACGGACTTCGGTCTGATGACGGCCGACCAGGCCATCTGCGAAGACGTGCATCACGTATTCCAGCAGCTGACCGGCATCGGCGGCGAACTGACGCTGCACGAGCTGTGGCAGTCGCCGTTCACGCTGCATCCGCGGCTTGTCGAAGCGATTCGCGCCGAAGCCGAGCATGCGCGCGCCGGCAAGCGGGCGCGGATCGTCGCGAAGATGAACGCGCTGCTCGAACCCACCGTGATCGCCGAGCTATACGAAGCGTCGCGGGCAGGCGTGAAGATCGATCTGATCGTGCGCGGGGTGTGCGCGTTGCAGCCGGGTGTCGCGGGGCTGTCGGAGAACATCACGGTACGTTCGATCGTCGGGCGCTTTCTCGAGCATCACCGCATTTTCTATTTCTACGACGGCGGCAAAGAGCAGGTTTATCTGTCGAGCGCCGACTGGATGGACCGCAATTTCTTCCGGCGCGTCGAAGTCGCATTTCCAATCAAGAACCGGCGTTTGAAACGGCGCGTGATCGCCGAAGGGCTGTCGGCTTTTCTCGGCGACAACCAGGCGGCGTGGCTCATGCAGAGCGATGGGCACTACCGCCGGCGCCGGCCCGGAAAGTCGTCGCGCAACGCGCAGATGAGCTTGCTGACGAAGTTCTGTTCGTGACTCGCTGCACGTGAACACCCGCCGCGCGAAGCGGCGGGCCGTCGACCGTCGGGCCGGATTGCATCAGACCGGCGCCGGTTGCCGCCGCGCCGTCCGGAACACCGGAAAACGCGCCGTAAACGTACTGCCACGGCCCTCTTCGCTCTTCACTTCCAGTTGCGCTTCGTGACGTTGCAGCACGTGCTTGACGATCGCGAGACCTAGACCGGTTCCGCCTGTATTGCGCGAACGGCTGCGATCGACACGATAAAAGCGCTCGGTGAGGCGCGGAATATCGGCAGCGGGAATGCCGACGCCGCTATCGGCGACGGCGAACGTCGCCTGGCCGCCATGCGCGTCCCAGCGCACGTGAATCGAGCCGCCGTCCGGCGTATAGCGGATCGCGTTCGTCACGAGGTTGCCGAGCGCGCTCAGAATCTCCGTTTCCACGCCGGTCACGGTCAGCCCTTCGTCGGTATCGAACGTGATGCGGTGGCGGTCCCCGGACAGGTTCTCCGCATCGTCCTTCACATGCCGCAGCACTGCGCGCATATCGATCATCCGTTCGCTGGGCGGCTTGCCGTCGCCTTCGAGCGTGGCGAGCACCAGCAGATCGCGCACGATATGCTGCATGCGCGACGCCTGCTGCTCCATCAACTCCAGATAGCGCGTGCGTTCCGATTCATTGAGCGGCAATTCGCGCATCGTTTCGAGAAAGCCCGCGAGCACCGTCAGCGGCGTTTTCAGTTCGTGCGACACGTTCGCGACAAAATCACGCCGCATCGAATCCGTGCGCTCGAGCTCGGTGATGTCTTGCGACAGCACGAGCTTGCGATTCTCGCCGTACGGAAACACCTGCACCGAAAGCACGTTCTGCCGGCGCTCACCCATCCCGCGCATGATCAGCATCTCGTCGTACAGACTCGAGTTCAGATAGCGGACGAAGTCGGGCTGCCGGACGAGGTGTGTGATGTGCTGGCGCAGGTCGCGTTTCGCATCAAGGCCGAAGTGCAACTCGGAGATCGCGTTGCACCATTCGATCTGATCGTGGTCGTCGAGCATCGCGACGCCGTTCGGCGATGCCTGAATCGCCTGAATAAAGCGCGAGTGCTGCTGCTCGACTTGCCGCACCTGCGCGTGCCAGCGCTTCGCGAGCTTGTGCAGCCGGTAATAGATTTCGCCCCAGATTCCGGGTGCGCTCGGCACCTCGCCGTAGACCGGCGCGTCGAGCAGGCGCCAGAGCTGCTGCTTGTGAAACGTGCTGAACACGCCCTGCGCGAGCAGCACGACAATCGCCAGGATCAGCCCCGCCTTCATATCGACGAGCGCACCCACGGCGACGCACAGCACAGCGAGCAGTACGACCGAAACGAGGGAACGCGCCCAGATGATGTTCATGTTCCAGCGATCGAAGAAAAAACGATGGGCGGCACGCGCTCGGCTATATACGCCTGTTGGTCGGGCGTCACGTCACACGCCCTGCTTTGAGCACGCGCTTATGCGCTTTTTGCGAGCCGGTAGCCGCTGCCCCGAACGGTTTCGATCATAGCATCGCATCCCGCCGGCTTGAGCGCGGCGCGCAGACGCTTGATATGCACGTCGACCGTGCGCTCTTCGACGAACACATGGTCGCCCCACACCTGGTCGAGCAGTTGCGTGCGACTGTGCACGCGCTCGGGATGCGTCATGAAGAAATGCAGCAGACGGAATTCGGTCGGGCCGAGATCGAGCTTGATCTCGCTGCCCTCCGCGTGCGCGGCGACGCGATGCGTCGACGGGTCGAGCTTCAGCCCGTTGATCGCGACGACGTCTTCGGTCAGTTGCGGTGCGCGGCGGCGCAGCACCGCCTTGATGCGCGCCATCAGTTCCTTCGGCGAGAACGGCTTGGTGACGTAGTCGTCGGCGCCGATCTCGAGGCCGAGCACCTTGTCCTGCTCATCGCCGCGTGCGGTCAGCATGATGATAGGGATGTGTTTCGTGCGCTCGTTGTTGCGCAGGTCACGCGCAAATGCGATGCCCGATTTGCCCGGCAACATCCAGTCGAGCAACACGAGATCGGGTAATACGTCGCTAATCAGGTTTTGCGCCTGTTCGGCGTTATATGCGCGAATGGGACAGTGGCCCGCGTGCTGCAAATTGACCGAGATCAGTTCGGAAATCGCGGGTTCGTCTTCGATGATAAGAATACTGCTGGGCATCGGCGCCTCTTGAACGCTTGACAGGAATTAACTAAGCGCCTCGCGCTCGAGCGCGTCGCGCGACTTGTGCCGGACGTCCGTGCCCTTCACGATGTAGATGATGAACTCCGCGATGTTCTTCGAGTGGTCGCCGATCCGCTCGATCGCCTTGGCGATGAACAGGAAGTCGAGGCCCACGGAGATCGAACGCGGATCTTCGGTCATGTACGAAATGAGCTTACGGACAAACGCACGGAATTCTTCGTCGATCGCCTTGTCGTCGCGCACGATCTGCGCGGCCGCAACCGTATCGAGCCGCGCGAACGCGTCGAGCGCGCGGCGCAGGATCGTCACCGCCATTTCGCCGGACAGCTTGATCTCAGCGATGTTGATCGTGCGCGATGCGCCGTCTTCCATCAGCCGCTTCGTGCGCTTCGCAATTTTCTCGGCTTCGTCGCCGGCGCGCTCGAGGTTCGTGATCGTCTTCGAGATCGCAAGCAGCAGGCGCAGGTCGCGTGCAGCCGGCTGGCGGCGCGCGATGATGTTGCTGCACTCTTCGTCGATCTCGACTTCCATCGCGTTCAGACGGTCTTCAGCGGCGATCACCTGCTCGGCGATCTCGACGTCGAAGTTGTTCAGCGCGTTCATCGCGGCGACGATCTGTGCTTCGACGAGGCCGCCCATTTCGAGCACCTTCGACGAAAGCAGATTCAGATCAGCGTCGAACTGGCTGGACAGGTGTTTATCGGACATGACGTGCTCCCTTATCGTGCGTCGTGCACGCTCTTGCTTAACCGAAGCGGCCAGTGATGTAGTCTTCGGTTTCCTTGCGGACCGGCTTGATGAAGATCTTTTCGGTATCACCGAATTCGATCAGCTCACCAAGGTACATATACGCAGTGTAATCTGAACAACGTGCTGCCTGCTGCATGTTGTGCGTGACGATCACCACCGTGTAGTCGCTCTTCAATTCCGCGATCAGCTCTTCGATACGCCCCGTCGAAATCGGGTCGAGCGCCGAGCACGGTTCGTCGAGCAGCAGCACTTCCGGGCGGATCGCGATACCGCGCGCGATGCACAGACGCTGTTGCTGACCACCCGAAAGACCGTAGCCGCTCTGGCCCAGCTTGTCCTTCACTTCGTTCCACAGGGCCGCCTTCGTCAACGCCCATTCGACGCGGTCGTCCATCTCCGAGCGCGACAGCGTCTCGAACATCTTCACGCCGAATGCGATGTTGTCGTAAATCGACATCGGAAACGGCGTCGGCTTCTGGAACACCATGCCGATCCGCGCGCGCAGCAGCGAAATATCGCGCTTCGATGTCAGCAGATTTTCGCCGTCCATCAGGATCTCGCCTTCCGCGCGCTGCTCCGGGTACAACGCATACATCTTGTTGAACGTGCGCAGCAGCGTGGACTTGCCGCAACCCGACGGGCCGATGAACGCGGTCACCTTGCCCTCGGGAATCCGCAGGTTGATGTTCTTCAGCGCGTGATACTTGCCGTAGAAGAAGTTAAGGTTGTTGACCTCGATCTTCGGCTGCTCCGGCGCGTGCGAGCGGCCGCTGTGGGCGGGATCAAAACCGGCCGGCGCGGCCGGGCGTTCGACGGGGTTCAGGTGACTTTCTGCCATGTTCATCGGATCGCTCCGCCCTTACTTGTTCGAGAAGATCGTACGCGCGAGGATGTTCAATCCCAGCACCCCGAGCGTGATCAGGAACACGCCCGCCCATGCAAGCGACTGCCACTGCGAAAACGGGCTCATCGCGAACTTGAAGATCGTGACAGGCAGGTTCGCCATCGGCTGGTTCATGTCCCACGAGAAGAATTGATTCGACAGCGCCGTGAACAGCAGCGGCGCGGTTTCACCGGCAATCCGTGCAATCGCGAGCAGCACGCCGGTCACGATACCGGCCAGCGACGCCTTCAGCGTAATCGACAGCACCATCTTCCACTTCGGCGTGCCGAGTGCGAAAGCTGCTTCGCGCAGTGCATTCGGCACGAGCTTGAGCATGTTTTCGGTGGTGCGGATCACGATCGGAATCTGCAGCAGACCGAGCCCGATCACGCCGGCCCAGCCGCTGAAGTGCCCCATCTTCGCGACGACGAGCGCGTACACGAACAGGCCGACCACGATCGACGGCGCCGACAGCAGGATGTCGTTAATGAAGCGCGTGGCGCCGGCGAGCACGCCCTTCTGGCCGTACTCGGCAAGATAGACGCCCGCCATGATGCCGATCGGCGTGCCGATCACGGTCGCCAGCCCGACCAGCAGCAGGCTGCCGACGATCGCATTCGCGAGACCGCCGCCGTCGGTGTTGGGCGGCGGCGTCGACTGCGTGAACAGTTCGATCGACAGACCGCCGATGCCGAGACGCAGCGTCGTATAGAGAATCCAGATCAGCCACAACAGGCCGAATGCCATGGCCGCAAGCGACAGCGTCAGTGCCAGCGCGTTCGTCATCCGGCGGCGCTTCTGCAGCCGGTTGCGCATTTTGTCGAGCGTCGCCGCATCGGCGGAGCCGGGCATGTTCATGGTGGGCTGGCTCATTTCTTCACGCCCTCCCCTTTCTCAAGACGCAGTAGCATCAGCTTGGAAATTGCCAGCACGATGAACGTGATGACGAACAGAATCAGACCGAGTTCCATCAGCGCGGCGGTATGCAGCCCCGGGCCCGCCTCGGCGAACTCGTTCGCGAGCGCGGACGTGATGCTGTTACCCGGCGAAAACAGCGACACGTTATCGAGCAGATTCGTATTGCCGATCACGAACGTGACGGCCATCGTTTCGCCGAGCGCGCGGCCGAGACCGAGCATGACGCCGCCGATCACACCGTTCTTCGTGAACGGCAGCACGATCTTCCACATCACTTCCCACGTCGTGCAGCCGATCCCGTAGGCGGATTCTTTCAGCAGCACCGGTGTGACTTCGAACACATCGCGCATCACCGACGCGATGTACGGGATGATCATGATCGCGAGAATGACGCCCGCGCACAGAATGCCGATGCCGATCGGCGCGCCCCTGAAGAGCGGACCGATCAGCGGCACGCCCGACAGTACGTTGCCGAGCGGTTTCTCGAACCACGTCGCGAAGATCGGCGCGAAAACGAGCAGACCCCACATGCCGTAGACGATCGACGGGATCGCGGCCAGCAGTTCGATGGCGATGCCGAGCGGACGGCGCAGCCACGCAGGGGACAATTCGGTCAGAAAGAGCGCGATGCCGAAGCTGACGGGCACCGCGATGATCAGCGCAATGATCGACGTCGCGATCGTGCCGTAAATCGGCACCAGTGCGCCGAACTGCTCGGAGGGTGGATCCCAGTCGGCGGTCCACAGGAAGCTGAGACCGAACTTCTCGATCGTGGGCATCGACGCCACGACCAGCGACACAATAATGCCACCGAGCAGCAATAACGTAATGATGGCGGCGAGCCGCGCAAGGCTGCCGAATATGACGTCGCCGGCGCGGCTGGGCGCTTTCTGCTGCGCTGCGCTGCCTGGCGGGTTCGACCGGGCCGCATCAGGCACGATTGGGATGTCGGACATGGGAGCCTGTTGAATCTGTTTCCGGATGCCGCTCAGCACGATACCAGGCGGGCGGTACTGCGTATTGCGGTATTGCGGGTATAGCAATTGCGCGGCACCGATCGGTGCCGCGCAACATGCCGCGGGCGTTGCCCCGCGGCGTGAACCCCTTCTACAGTAGCGCCTTGCGGCAGACGCTGCTGGCTACTCTACGTGTTGCTTACTCTGCGAGCGATTTACCCGAAGCGTCCTTGACCTTCGACTTCCACTGCGAGCGGATCTGCGTAACCACCGACTCCGGCAGCGAGATGTAGTCGAGATCGTTTGCAGCCTGGCCGCCGTTCTTGAACGCCCAGTCGAAGAACTTCAGCGTTTCCGTGCCTTCCGCTGCCTTGTCCTGCGTCGTGTGCAGGAGCACGAACGTTGCGCCGACGATCGGCCATGCGTTCTTGCCCGGCTCGTCCGTCAGGATCTGGTAGAACGACTTCGACCAGTCCGCGCCAGCTGCCGCTGCCTTGAAGGTCTCCGTCTTCGGCTCGACCACCGTGCCCGACGAATTCTTCAGGTCGACAAACGTCATCTTGTTTTGCTTCGCGTACGCCCACTCGACATAGCCGATTGCGCCCGGCAGACGTTGCACGAAGGCTGCGACGCCGTCGTTGCCCTTACCGCCCGTACCCGTCGGCCAGCTGACCGTCGAGCCTTCGCCGACCTTCGACTTCCACTCGGCGTTGACCTTCGAAAGATAGTTCGTCCAGATGAAGCTCGTGCCCGAACCGTCGGCGCGGCGGACCACGGCGATGTCCGTATCCGGCAGCTTTGCCTTCGGGTTCAGCGCGACGATTTCCGGGTCGTTCCACTTCTTGACCTTGCCGAGGTAGATGTTGCCGAGCACTTCGCCCGACAGCACCAGTTCGCCAGCCTTCACGCCCGGCACGTTGATGACCGGCACCACGCCGCCGACCACCGTCGGGAACTGGAACAGGCCTTCCTTGGCCAGTTCGTCGTCCTTCAGCGGGGCGTCCGAGCCGGCGAAATCGACCGTCTTTGCGACGATCTGCTTGATGCCGCCCGACGAACCGATGCCCTGGTAGTTGACCTTGCCGCCGCCGGTTTTCTGATAGGCGTCAGCCCATTTCGTGTAAATCGGTGCTGCAAAGGTGCTGCCCGCGCCAGTAATGTCGGCGGCTTGCGCTGCGATCGCGAAGAGCGCGCCAGCCATGCCAGCGAACGCGGTTTGCATCAATTTCATGAGACCTCCAGTGGTGTGAGCGGATGACACAACACCGCGAAGAATAGGGTCTCACTGTGACGGTAATGTGACTATTCGTGAAACTGGCATGACAAAGGTATTACACGCCCGTAAGGCCCCGTGAGTGGCCGCCGTGGCTTTTCTCGGCGCTCTCCGAACTGGATTGGGCAGTGAAATTCGGCCGAACGTTCGGTTTCATGCGGCTTGCGAGGCACCTGACGGGCACCGTCACGCTGCTGACGACAACCCATAACGGTGACTTTTGGCCCCTTTTTCGGGCTGTCCGCGCCTCGTAAACCTGCGCTTCGAATCAGGCAGTGGCCTGTTTAACGACCTCTGCAATCGCCTCCGCATGACGCGCCGCGTCCTGCTCGTGCGCCGCTTCGACCATCACGCGTAACACCGGCTCTGTCCCCGAAGCCCGGATCAGGACCCGCCCGGAGCCGTCGAGCGCACCCTCGGCGTCGCTGATCGCCCGGCGGATCGCGTCGCTGCCCTGCCAGTCCGAACCGGGCCGCATCTGCACGTTGATCAGCTTCTGCGGAAACAGCGTCACCCCGCCGATCAGTTCGGCAAGCGACTTGCCGCTGCGCTGCATCGCGGCCAGCACCAGCAGCGCGGAGACGACGCCGTCACCCGTGGAATGCCGGTCCAGCGACAGGATGTGCCCCGATCCTTCGGCGCCCAGTTGCCAGCCGTGCTCGCGCAACTGTTCCAGCACGTAGCGGTCGCCGACCGCCGCACGCACGAACTTCACGCCTGCCCGCTGCAGCGCCACTTCGACAGCCATATTCGTCATCAGCGTGCCGACTGCGCCTTCGACCTTGCCGTCCGTCGCGATGCGGTCCTTGACCAGCACGTACAGCAGTTCGTCGCCGTTGAACAGACGGCCGGTCGCATCGACGATCTGCAGGCGGTCCGCGTCGCCGTCGAGCGCGATGCCGAGGTCGGCACGATTCGCCCGCACCGCGCGCACCAGCGCGTCAGGCGCCGTCGCACCGACGCCGTCGTTGATGTTGAAGCCGTTCGGCGCAACGCCGATCGTGACGACGTCGGCGCCGAGCTCATGGAACACGTGCGGCGCGACGTCGTACGCGGCGCCGTGCGCGCAATCGATGACAAGCTTCATGCCCCGCAGATCGAATGCCGCCGGGAACGTGCTCTTGCAAAACTCGATGTAGCGGCCGGCCGCGTCGTCGAGACGCTTCGCCTTGCCGAGCTGCTCGGAGGGCGCGCAGTCGAGCGGCCGCTCCAGCTGTTGTTCGATCTGCAGTTCGACTTCATCGGGCAGCTTGTTGCCGTCCGCGGAAAAGAACTTGATGCCGTTGTCGTAGTACGGGTTGTGCGAAGCGCTGATCACCACGCCGGCCGCAAGCCGCAACGCGCGCGTCAGGTAGGCGACGCCGGGCGTCGGCATCGGGCCGGCCAGCATCACGTCGACCCCCGCCGCCGAGAATCCCGATTCGAGCGCCGCTTCGAGCATATAGCCCGACACGCGCGTGTCCTTACCGATCAGGACTGTCGGGCGGGCGCCCGTTTTGGCCCAGCGATCCGCGCCGGCCAGCACTTTGCCGGCTGCGTAGCCGAGCCTCAACACGAAGTCAGGGGTGATCGGCGCCTCGCCGACCTTGCCTCGAATTCCATCTGTGCCGAAATAGCGACGTGCCATGGGTGGGTTTCCTCCTTCGTTCACGGTCAACTGCGGGTCAGTTGCGGCGCGCTGCTGCGCGCGTCGCCGACCATATCTTAAGTGCGTCTACTGTTTGTCCAACATCGTGCACGCGCAGGATCGACGCGCCGCGCTCCGCGGCGCAGACGGCCGCCGCGATGCTGGCTGGGATCCGCTCGGCCGGGGCCGTGCGGCCGGTCACCGCACCGAGCATCGACTTGCGCGACAGGCCGGCCAGGACCGGAAACGGCGGGTCGCCGTGCGGTGTTGTCTGCAGCAGGTGCGCAAGCAACGTGTAATTGTGCTCGACAGTCTTGCCGAAGCCGAACCCAGGATCGACGCTAATTCGCGCTTTTGCAACACCGGCCTGTGTCAGCGCGCTCGCCTGCTGTTCGAGAAAGCTTCGGACCTCCGCAACGACATCGCGATAGACGGGCTCGGCTGCTTGCATCGTCCGCGGCTCGCCGAGCATGTGCATGACGCAAAGGCCGCAACGGCTGCCGCTCACCACGTCGAGCGCGCCGGGCATCCGGAAACCCCAGATGTCGTTGATCAGATCGGCGCCGGCCGCTAGCGCTTCGCGCATCACGGTCGGCTTGGAGGTATCGACCGACAACGGCACATTCGCATCGCGCAACCGCTCGACAAGCGGGATCACGCGGGCAAGTTCTTCGTCGAGTGAAACCGGCGGCGCACCGGGGCGAGTCGACTCGCCGCCGATGTCGATGATGTCCGCGCCTTCGAGCAGCATCTTTTCTGCCTGCCGCAACGCGTCGCCTTGCGCTGCATAGTTGCCGCCGTCTGAAAATGAGTCGGGCGTCACGTTCAGGATACCCATCACCAGCGGCCGCTCGAACGATAGCGTGAACCGGCCGCATTGCAGCGGTTCAGGCAAGCTAAATGAGGAATCGACAGTCGACACGGATCCGGGTGCGTGAGGTTGAACGTACACAGAAAAATACAAAACGGGCCGGTGTGGAGATCACACCGGCCCGTGTTTTAAATCGACCTGGATCAGGCCGGTGCCGTCGCGCTGCCCGGCTTCACTTCGGTGCCCGGGCTGCTGCCGCCCGACGACGCGTCACCCGCAGAAGCGGAAGGCGAAGACGTCTTCGGCGAACGCGGCGGACGGCCGGCCATGATGTCGTTGATCTGATCGGCGTCGATCGTTTCCCACTCCATCAGCGCCGCGGTCATCGCTTCGACCTTGTCGCGGTTTTCATCGAGCAGACGCTTCGCGAGGTTGTACTGCTCGTCCAACACCCGACGGATTTCCGCGTCGACCTTCTGCTGCGTCGCCTCGGAGATCGTGCGCGTGAACCCGCGGCCAAACGGCGATGCGTCGTTTTCGTCGTCGACGTAGACCATCGGCCCGAGCGCGTCAGTCATGCCGAAGCGCGC
>DASXXR010000060.1:0-11039 GCA_036502945.1 Paraburkholderia sp.
CGGGTAAGCATGTGCACGAACGCTGGGACGCGGACGGAAAGCACACTCGTGACACATGGGACGAAGACGGGAATCACGTTCGCGAAACGTGGGACGCGCGCGGACAATATTTCAAGGATGCGTGGAACGAACTCGCAAGGCGCCTTCAAAATGTCCTGAACACGGACGAAAATCGCACACCCAATACGACGGATGACGACGGTGGGCGCTCGCCCGGTTCGACAGGGGGCGCCGGTAACGCTTCGCCAGGCCCGACGGGTGCTGCGCGCAACGACTCGCCTGGCGGAGGCGGAGGCGGAGGCGGTACGAGCGGCCCGGTTGGCGGAAGTGGTGCGGTTGGCGAAAGCGGCCCCACAGCAGATGCAGACGACTCAACCCCGGACGGTACGCCCGACACAGACAACGCTGCACCTCACGACGACGACAACACACCGGCCCGCACCCCGTCCCCCGGCGATTCGGCGCGTGAGCCGAATTTTCAGGGATTCGGGCCGCAGCAGCAAGGTATCCTGCGCACAGCGTATCAACACACGAAGCGTATGGTGGATGCTGCCCTCGACAAGCTGCACAAAACAGGCGGCGCGGACCCGACTTTTGAAAGATGGTTCGGCCAGCCCAATGGCTCAAACGTCCAGCAAGTCGAACGGGTGCTGACCAACATGCAGCATGCGCTTGCGGATGATCAATACACCTTCGTCGCGCAGCCGGCAACGCAGGACAACTGGGAACTCGCTCACGTATTCGGCGACCCGGCTCACCACGATATCTATGTGAGACCGCACTTCTTCGACCATGCATTCGGCCCGAAAACTCCGGAAACGACAATCGCGCACGAGCTTAGTCATTTCAACGATATCGGCGGCACGAAGGACTACGTGTATGGTCCCGACAACGTCCGCGATCTGGCGAATCGCGACAGCTACACCGCGACTCACAATGCCGAAAACTACGGCATGTTCATTCGGGATCAAATGGTCGCCTGACTTCGAACGCCAGCCGGCAGCACCGCCTCGCCCCACCAGGGCGCGTGCTACCGCTCGCCATCCCCACGCGCCGCCAGACCATACCGCTTGATCTTTTCGTAGAGCGTCGCCTTCCCCAATTGCAGCCGGTCCGCCGCAACCGCAACCACGCCGCCCGTCTGCTCCAGCGCTTCGGCGATCACGGCCCGCTCAAACTGTTCGACACGCTCCTTCAGCGACTGCGCAACCGCTTCATCGGCCGACGTCGCAACCGTATCGTCGACGATGCCGAGCACGAAGCGGTCGGCCGCATTGCGCAACTCGCGCACATTGCCCGGCCAGTCGCGCTGCATCAGGCTCGTACGCTGCCGGTCGGTCAGCATCGGCGCGGGCCGCTGGTAACGCACTGCGGCGTCGAGCAGGAAGTGCTCGAAGAGCGGCACGATGTCCTCGCGGCGCTCGGACAACGGCGGCAGCGCAATCGTCACGACGTTCAACCGGTACAGCAGGTCGCGCCGGAATGTGCCGGCCGCAACGTGCTCGGTCATGTCGCCTTTGGCCGCCGCCACGATGCGGCAATCGACGCGCACCGGCTGATTCGAACCAAGCCGTTCCAGCAGTCCGTCCTGCAACACCCGCAGCAGTTTCACCTGCAACGCGAGCGGCATGCTTTCGATCTCGTCGAGAAACAGCGTGCCGCCCGATGCGTGCTCGAGCTTGCCGACCCGGCGCTTGACCGCGCCGGTAAACGCGCCCGGCTCGTAGCCGAACATCTCCGATTCGAACATCTGCTCGGGTAACGCGCCGCAATTCACCGCGATAAACGGCTTGTCGCACCGCGGCGACAACTCGTGCAGGCTGCGCGCGATCAGTTCCTTGCCGGCGCCTGTATCGCCGTTGATCAACACCGAAGCATCGGTCGGCGCGACGTTCGCGATCAGCCGGCGCACCTGGTCGATAGCCGGGCTGCGGCCGATGATGCGCGGCGCGACGGTGTTCTGTCCGGCCAGTTCGCGGCGCAGCGCGAGGTTCTCGAGCACCAGCGTGCGGCGCTCGAGCGCGCGCCGCACGGTCTCGACGAGCCGTTCGGGCGCAAACGGCTTTTCGATGAAGTCGTACGCGCCGTCCCGCATCGCCTGCACGGCCATCGAAATACCGCCGTGGCCGGTCACGAGAATCACCGGTACATCGGGCGCTCGCTCGCGGCATTGTGCGAGAAGATCGAGCCCGCTCGCACCGGGCAGCCGGATGTCGCTGACGATGACGCCGGAGAAGTCTGCGCTGATCAGCCTCGCCGCCGATTCCACCGACGCATGCCCCACCACCTCGAAGCCGGCGAGCTGCAAGCTCTGCACGCTCGCGCGCCGCACGAGCTCGTCGTCTTCGATATACAGCACCTGCAAGCCTTTGTTCACCATGATCGTTGCCACATGAATTCAGGTACCCGCCATGAGCGCGTCGGCGACCTGCGCGCGGGCGCGGCGCAATGTCAGCACGAAAGCCGCACCGCCTTGCGCCGCGTTGCGCGCCACCAGCGAGCCGCCGCAATCCCGCGCGATCGACGACGAAATCGCAAGGCCGAGTCCGAGCCCCTGGCCCATTTCCTTGGTCGTGAAAAACGGCTCGAAAAGACGCGGCAGCACGTCGGCCGGAATGCCGGGACCATTGTCGCGTACGGTGATGGTCAGCGTCGCGTCGGTCGTTTCGATTTCGATCGCGATATGCGGCGCGGGCATGCCGGCCACGGCGTCCAGTGCATTGCCCAGCAGATTGATCAGCACCTGTTCGAGCCGCAGATCGTCGCAGTTCGCAACCAGTTGCGGATGCTCGGCATGGAGATCGAAATGCTCGCGTATCGCGACGGAGTTGCCCGCGCCGGCGCCGACGCCAGCACCGGCATCGATCGCTGAAACGTCCACTACCACGCCCTGCAGTCGCTTTTGCAGCAGCGCCAGCACATTGCGCAGCGCACGCGCCACTAGCGCACGCGCATTGCGCGGCCGCGCGCGGCCGACGAACAGCTTCAACTGGTTCGTGATCTTGCCCATGCGCTCGGTGAGCGCCGCGATTGCTTCGAGATTTTCATGCGCCGACGCCTGATCGCCGCGCTCCAGCAGCACGCGCGTGTTGTCCGAAAAGCTGCGCAGTGCGGCGAGCGGCTGATTGAGTTCATGCGTGATGCCGGCCGCCATCTGGCCGAGCGCCGCCAGCTTGCTCGACTGAATCAGTTCGTCGTGCGCGGCGCGCAACTCCTGTTCGGCGCGCGCACGTTCGCGCACTTCGTTCTTGAGTTGCTCGTTCGCCTGCGAGAGATCTGCCGTCCGTTCCGCGACGCGCTGATTCAGCTCCGCATAGGCCTTCTGCAGCAGCGCACGGCTGCGCATCATCTCGCGCACCCGCGCGCGGCGCATGCGCCAGTAGAACGCCAGCAGACACAGCGAAACATAGCCGAAGCCGGTCACGATGGTCGCGTAGCGCGCATTCGCATTGACCGGTTCGACCGGCGACATCGTGATCAGATGCCAGTCGGGTTCGCCGAGCGCGCGGCTCGACGCGAGATAGCGTGGCGCATAGCGTCCACCGCCGATGCGCACGATCTGCGCGTCGCCTTCAAGCGTCTTCTCGACCGTCATCGGCAGCGGTGCGATCTGCTGTTGCGCATACTGGCGCGTTTGCCTGATCGATTCGAGCACGGCGCCGGAGAGCGGGCGCACCGTGTGATATTTCCAGGTCGGCACCGACGACAGAAAGATCACGCCGTGATCGTCGGTGACGATCAGCGGCTCCGACGCATCCGCGCCCTGAAACCATTCGAGGTTCAGTTTGACGACCGCCACCCCGACAATCCTGTCATCGCGCAGCACGGGCTGCGAGATGAAATAACCGGGATCATGCGAAGTGGTGCCGATACCGAAGAAGCGTCCGACACGGCCTTGCGCCGCATCGATGAAATATGGCCGGAACAGATATTCGACGCCGACGAAGCTGTCCGCGTCGCGCCAATTGCTGGCGGCAACGCAGATACCGTCTGTCTTGACGATGTAGGTGACGTTCGCGCGCGCCTGCCGGTTCAGGTCTTCGAGGTAGCGGTTCGCACGCGCGACGTTGGCCCGGTCCGTGTTGACGACGACGTCCTGAACGAACGGATGTTCCGCCAGCAGATAGGGCAGCGACTCATAGCGCTCGAGCGTGCTCTTGAGCGCGCTTGTCGTACGGTCGACGCGCACCGCCGCATTGAGCCGCAGCGCTTCGACGCCGCGCTGCCAGGTGATCGACCACGTGAGCCCGCAGGCCGCCGCGAGCCCGGCGACGAGCGCGAAGAAAATCAACAGGCGGCGCGTCACAATGGCGAAGTCAGGTCGATGAGAGTCGCCTATTGTGGCATATCGTGCCGCGCCTTCGACGTGCTCGCCGTGCCCACCGTACTCCTCGTCCCTCGGCCCGGACGCCGGCGGTGCCATTCCGCTCGGCGTCGTCTTCATGGCTTAGACTTCAGCCGTTTCGCTGACCGACACGTCGCGGCGCATTTCACTGCGCAGCTTCGAGCGATCGAGCTCGTTCTCCCATGCCGACACGACCACCGTTGCCACACCGTTGCCGACGATGTTCGTCAGCGCACGGCATTCGCTCATGAAGCGGTCGATGCCGAGAATCAGCACCATGCCCGACAGCGGAATGGTCGGCACGACGGCAAGCGTTGCGGCGAGCGTGATGAAGCCTGCGCCGGTCACGCCGCTCGCGCCCTTCGACGTCAGCATCGTCACCGCGAGCAGCGTCAATTGCTGCCCCCAAGACAGATCCGTGTTGGTCGCCTGCGCGATGAACAGCACCGCCATCGTCATGTAGATGTTGGTGCCGTCGAGGTTGAACGAATAGCCGGTCGGCACGACAAGGCCCACCACCGAGCGCGAGCAGCCGAGCTTTTCGAGCTTCAGCATCAGTTGCGGCAGCGCGGCTTCCGACGAACTCGTGCCGAGCACGATCAGCATCTCTTCCTTGATGTACGCAACAAAGCGCAGGATGTTGAAGCCGACCGCGCGCGCGATGATGCCGAGCACGACCACGACGAACACGATCGCCGTCAGATAGAACGTGCCGATCAGCTTGAGCATCGGAATCAGCGAACCGATGCCGTACTTGCCGATCGTGAAGGCCATTGCGCCAAATGCGCCGATCGGCGCGAGCTTCGTGATGATCCGCACGACGCCGAACAGCACGTGCGAGATGCCTTCGATGAAGTCCGTGACTACCTTGCCGCGTTCGCCGATCGTCGCGAGCACGCTGCCGAACAGCAGCGCGACCAACAGGATCTGCAGGATTTCACCCTGCGCGAACGCCGATGAGATCGTGTCGGGAATGATGTGCATCAGGAAGTCGACCGTCGTCTGGCCGTGCGCCTTGGCGGCGTACGACGCGACCGACTTGCCGTCAAGCGTGGCCGGATCGATGTTGAAGCCGACCCCCGGCTTCAACACGTGCGTCGCGATCAGCCCGAGCACCAGCGCGAACGTGGATACGACTTCGAAGTACAGCAGCGCCTTGCCGCCGACGCGTCCTACCTTCTTCATGTCTTGCATGCCGGCGATGCCGGTCACGACAGTGCAGAAGATGATCGGGCCGATCACCATCTTGATGAGCTTGATGAAGCCGTCGCCGAGCGGCTTCATGTCGACGGCGAACAGCGGGGAAAAGTGTCCCAGGACAATGCCGATGATGATCGCCGCGATCACCTGAACGTAGAGGATTTTGTAGAAGGGTTTCTTCACGATGATTCCTGATGGAGTGAGCCATTGGCCCCGTGGCTGCGCATCATGCGAACGAATGTCGTACGCCTGGGCACGGCTGGTCGGCCGCTACAAGACGACGATTTCAGAAGTACCAGGGCAGGAATTCAGGCATCGTTGTCTCCTTGCTTTAATTGTTAATTGCGAGTGCGGGCCGCTGCGGCCGCTCGGATATTTCGCAAGGTCGATGCCAGCGCGCATAACGGGGCGATGCATTGATTTTTAAAGCTATTTTTCAACCGATCGCGCGTAGTCGTCCAGCTTTCCGGAAATTCGGAATCGCAGCGTCGGCGATTCCGGAATGAACGCGTAGGGACTAACCCTGGCGCTTCGTGTTCGCGCCGGCTGCACGCTACGCGCCTTCTTCGAGCACCAGCAGATTCTCGTGCGAGAAACCCAGCGCAACCGGTTGCCCGCGTTCGGGCAAATTGCGGTTCGGGTCGTTGAATACGTCGAGTGAAATCACTTCATCTTTGACGCGCGTCCGGATGCGCACCACCGCGCCCAGAAAATTCACCTCCTCGACGATCGCCTGCAACGTATTGCGTCCCGCCGCGGCCGGCTCCAGCACGATCGCCTCGGGTCGCAATGCGAGGAGCCGCTTCTTGCCGGCGTCGCCGGGCGGCAGTTCCTGCGTGGTGGTCAGCTCCTGCCCGTCGACGGCCATCCTGCCCGTAGCCGGATCGACGACCTGTCCCGACAGAATGTTCAGCGTGCCGACAAACGATGCAACGAACCGCGTGCGCGGATAGTTGTAGATCTCGAGCGGCGTGCCGATCTGTTCGATGCGCCCTTCGTTCATCACCGCGATGCGGTCGGAAATCGACAGCGCCTCTTCCTGGTCGTGCGTGACGAAAATCGACGTGATGCCGAGTTCGCGCTGCAATGCGCGAATGTCCTGGCGCAGCGAGATGCGGATTTTCGCATCGAGCGCGGACAGCGGTTCGTCGAGCAACAGCACTTGCGGCTTGCCTGCCAGCGCGCGGGCGAGTGCGACGCGCTGCTGCTGCCCGCCCGACAACTGCCACGGATAGCGCTCGCCGAGCGACGGCAGCTTGATCAATTCGAGCATTTCGCCGACCCGCTTGCGAATCTCGTGTTGCGGCCGATGCGCGATGCGCATCCCGAAGCCGATGTTGTCGGCGACGGTCATGTTCGGAAACAGCGCGTACGACTGGAACACCATGCCGACGTTGCGTTGCCGCGTACGCAGATGCGTGACGTCGCGGCCGTCGATGCGGATCGTGCCGCGGGTCGGTGTCTCGAAGCCGGCGACCATGCGCAGCACGGTCGTCTTGCCGCAGCCGGACGGCCCGAGAAACGTGATGAACTCGCCACGCTCGATCTGCATGTCGAAGCGATGCAGCGCTATGTTCGACCCGAAGGTCTTGTGCAGATTGTCGATCTCAAGGAAGGCCATGCGCGGATGCCTCAGTTCGTCATCGGTTCGTCAGGGTTTTTGCGGGGTCAGCGTGCGCGCGGAACCGAACACCTGGATCAGCCCCATCGATGCCCACGTCACCGCAAACGCGATCACCGCAAGCGCCGATGGCTCATACGCGCGGTTCGCGCCGATCAATTGCAGATAGGGGCCGAACGCGGGCCGGTCGAGCAGGCTCGCGAGCGTGAACTCGCCGATCACCACCGCGAACGTCAGGAACGCGCCGGACAGGATGCCCGAACGGATATTCGGGAAGATCACCTTGAACAGGATCGTCGGCCAGTTCGCGCCCAGACACTCGGCCGCTTCGGTGAGCGAGCGGATGTCGACGGCACGCAGGCCCGCATCGACCGCGCGGTACATGTACGGCAATGACAACGTGACGTAGCCGAACACGAGCAGTAAATCAGTGGCGCGCTCATTGCCCGTAAGCGGCAGGATCGAACTGCTGTTGTAGATGCGCAGATAGCCGAACACGATCACGATCGCTGGTATCACGAGCGGCAGCAGCGTGATGAATTCGACGATGCCGCGCAGCTTCGGCATGCGCAACTGCACCCAGTACGCGGTGGGCACGACAAGCAGCACGCCGACGACGATCGTCAACAGCGCCATCAGCATCGAATAGCCGAACGACGCCTGAAAATGCGGATCGGACAGCACGACGCGATAGGCGTCGAAGCTGTACGTGCCGCGCCGCATCCGCAGGCTGAACTCGAACGTCGCGATCAGCGGAATCAGGAAGTACAGCGCGCCGACGATCATCGCGGTCCACGCGCCCACACGCGACTGGCGGTTCATCGGCGCCCCCTTTCAGCACGCGAGCGCAGCCAGATATATCCGCCGTTCGACAGGCCGGTCACCAGAATCATCCCGAGCGCGAGCGCGTAGCCGAGGTTCTGGTTGTGCATCACGTCGCCGCGAATCTGCGCGTACAGCAGAATCGTCACGATGTTGAGCGAGCTGCCGGTCAGCGCGTAAGCCGTCGCCACCGCGCCGAACGAGTTGGCGAACAGCAGCAGCGCGGCGCCTAGCACGCTCGGCCACAGCACCGGCAACGCGACATGGCGCCAGTATTGGTACGCAGTGCCGCCGAGGCAGTCGCACGCTTCGCGCCATTCGCGCTTCAGGCCGTCGAGCGCCGGTGTGACGATCAGCACCATCAATGGAATCTGGAAATACAGATAGGTCAGCGTGAGCCCCCAGAAGCTCAAAATGCTGAAGCCTGTCGAGTACAGATTGATGTCGGCGTACTTTTTCAGCAGCACTGTGACGAGGCCGACGCGCCCCAGCGTGCAGATGAACGCAAAGGCAAGCGGCACGCCGGCGAAGTTCGATGCAACGCCTGAGAACGTCATTAGCGTCGGACGAATCCAGCCAGGCAACTTGCCGTGCACCGCGGCCCACGCCAGCAGCGAGCCGAGCAGCGCGCCGCCGAAGGCGGATGCTGCGCTCACCTTGAAGCTGATCCAGTACGCATCGAGGATGCCTTGCTGAAACAGGTCGCGGAAATTCGCAAGCGTGAAGTGGCCCTGTGCGTCCTGAAATGCGCCCACCATCAGGAAGCCGGTCGGTACGATCAGGAACAGTAGCGCGAATACAAAGAACGGCAACACGCCGATCCACGTCCAGAGGGGCGACGACCGCCCAGGTCCGTTCACCTGCGGCGCCGGCTTGGGCACCGGCGGCACCGCCAATTCCGCCTGACCCGACCCGGCTTCCGATGAAGCATTCATAAGTCAGTCACCTTTGGACAATTCGGCTCACGCCGGCCACTTTTCCGCAGCCGGCGCCCTTTTCGCGAGTCTGCTTACTTCACGTTCGCGCCGACCACTTCGTCCCAATGCTTCGTGACCACTTCCTTCGTCGCGTTCTGCTGCTCGAGCGTCGGGAACACGGCGTTCTTGTACGCTTGTGCCGGCGGCAGTTTGTCAAGCAGCGCTTGCGGCACCTTCTTTGCCGCGACCAGTTCGTTGTAGCGCATCGGATGGCAATAACCGGCCAGCCAGCCGAGCTGCCCTTCGTCCGAATACAGATATTCCATCCACAGCTTCGCGGCGTTCGGATGCGGCGCATACGCGCTGATCGCCTGCACGTAGACGCCCGCGACGACACCCGTCTTCGGCACGACCACCTGCACCTTCGGATTGCCCTTCAGCGTGTCGCGGTCCGCGAGCGCGTTGTAGTCCCAGCGCACGATGATCGGCGTCGTGCCTTGCGCAAGCGATGCTGCCTTGCCGATCACCGGCACGAAGTTGCCGCTCTTGTTCAGATCGGCGAAGAACTTGAGGCCCGCCTGAGCGGCCTTGTTCGCATCGCCCTTCGCCTGCGACAGCCCCGCTGCGTACACGCCCTGAATCGCCTGGTTCGCCGAGCGCGGGTCGCCGGCCAGCGACACCGCGTTCTTGTACTCGGGCTTTTGCAGGTCGCTCCAGTCGGCGGGGATCTTGTCGATCATGTCGGCGTTCACCTCGAACGCGAGCACGCCGTAGTAGTCGCCGTACCAATAGCCCTCGGCATCCTTCGACGAATCCGGAATCGACTTCCACGTCGACACCTTGTACGGTTGCAGCAAACCGGCCGTCTTTGCGGACGGTCCGAACGACAGACCCACGTCGATCACATCCGGCGCCTGCGGTCCTTTGTTGCCCTTGTTCGCCTTGATTGCTTCGATTTCGTCACCGGAACCGGCATCCGGGTTCAACTCGTTGACCTTGATGCCGTACTTCTTCTGGAAGTCGCCGATCAGTTGTCCGTAGCCACACCAGTCATGCGGCAATGCGATCACGGTGAGCTGACCTTCCTGCTTCGCGGCAGCAATCAGCGCGTCGGGCGGTGCGGCCGATGCGGTGCCGGCCGCAGCCACGCCCGCCAGAGCCGATACCGACATTGAGAACAAACTACGCAACCGAATCGGATTCATAGTATCTCCATACTTTGCCGAAATTTGCTACGTTATAAAAATCGTTATCGAACATCGGCGCGGCCTTCTTTGCGAGGCTCAAGACACGATGTCGCGGCCAATCATATCAATGCGATCCGTACAAATCATGTCGACGCCCCACCGCGCGAGTTGTTGTGCGCGCAACGGGTCGTTCACCGTATAGGCGAGCACGCGCAGTCCGGCCGCGTGAATTTCCGCGATGCGACGCTCGGTCAGATGTTCATGATTCGCGTGCAGCGACACGCACCCGAGCTCGCGAACGATGCGCAACCAGTCATCCGACAATGCTTCGAACAGCATGCCGCGCGGCAACGCCGGAGCGGCGTCTCGCGCAGCGATCAGCGCGTCAAACGAGAACGACGACAGGAGCGGCGTTTGCGATTGCCACAAGTCCAGCGCCGCCTGGGCGACGAGGCGGCCGGTCAGGATCTCGCGGCCCGCACAAGGCTTGATCTCGATGTTGGCGGCCAGCCCGTCGCGCTCGCAGCGGGCGGCCGCTTCGGCGAGCGTCGGCAAGCGTTCGCCCGCGAAGCGGCGATCGAACCACGCGCCCGCATCGAGCGCCGCCAGTTGCCGCCAGGTGTGCTGCGCCGCGGCGCCGCGTCCATTCGTGGTGCGCTCCAGCGTGTCATCGTGCAGCAGGAATACTTGATCGTCCGCTGACAGCTTCGCGTCGAACTCGACCATTTGATAGCCGTGTTGTACGCACGCATCGAAACCCGCAAGCGTGTTCTCCGGTGCGAGCTTGCCGCCACAGCGGTGCGCGACCAGCCGAGGATATGGCCAACCGGCGGATAGAGCCTCGTCGATCCCGTTTCCCATCGTGCGCCTGCTTCAAGGTTGATCCGCTGAGACCATTGCTCTGTATATCTGCGGCTATCAGCGGTGCTCTGCAATGCCGGAAACAG
>DASXXR010000061.1:0-11025 GCA_036502945.1 Paraburkholderia sp.
CCGCAAGCCATGCGACCTGCGAGCCGTCTTGTTCACTACGGGTAATGCATTGCCGGCCGGCGGCTACAGCCGCTCGATGATGCCCGCCGCGCCCATGCCGGTGCCGACGCACATCGTCACCATGCCGTACTTCAGATTGCGTCGGCGCAGCCCGTGCACCACCGTCGATGCGCGAATCGCGCCCGTCGCGCCGAGCGGATGGCCAAGCGCGATCGCGCCGCCAAGCGGATTGATCTTCGCCGGATCGAGCCCGAGGTCCTGAATCACCGCGAGCGATTGCGCAGCGAACGCTTCGTTCAGCTCGATCCAGTCGAGGTCGTCCTGCTTCAGGCCCGCCGCTTTCAGCGCGGCCGGGATCGCTTCCTTCGGCCCGATGCCCATGATCTCCGGCGGCACGCCGCGCACCGCGAAACTCACGAAGCGTGCCAGCGGCGTCAGGTTGAACTGCTTCAGCATCTTTTCCGACACGACAATCAGCACGCCCGCACCGTCGGACGTCTGCGAGCTGTTGCCCGCCGTCACCGAACCCTTGTTCGCGAACACCGTGCGCAGTTTCGCGAGACCTTCCATCGACGTGTCGGCGCGCGGCCCTTCATCGAGCGACACTTCGCGCGTCTTCACCTTCACTTCGCCGCTCGCGAGATCGGGGAAGCGTTCGACGATCGTGTACGGCCCGATTTCATCGCTAAACTCGCCGGCCTGCTGCGCCGCAAGCGCCTTGCGGTGCGACTCCACCGAGAACCGGTCCTGCGCTTCGCGGCTCACCTTCCAGCGCTCGGCGACCCGTTCGGCCGTCAGCCCCATCCCGTACGCGATGCCGACGTCCTCGCCGCGATCGAAAATGTGCGGCGACAGCGACGGCTTGTTGCCCATCATCGGCACCATCGTCATCGACTCGCAACCGCCTGCGATCATCGCGTCCGATTCGCCGACGCGGATGCGGTCGGCCGCCATTGCGAGCGCGGTCAGGCCCGACGCGCAGAAGCGGTTCACCGTCACGCCGCCGACCGTGTTCGGCAAGCCCGACAGCAGCGCGCCCATCCGTGCGACGTTAAGCCCTTGCTCGGCCTCCGGAATCGCACAGCCGACGATCGCGTCTTCGATCAAGCGGGTATCGAGGCCCGGCACTTGTGCCACTGCCGATCTGATCGCATGCACCAGCAGTTCGTCGGGCCGCGTGTTCCTGAACATGCCGCGCGGCGCCTTGCCGATCGGCGTACGGCTGGCGGCGACGATATATGCGTCCTGCAATTGCCTGTTGCTCATGTCATTTGCTCCTGATTCGCCTGTTAGTCGCCGCTCAGTTGCGCACCGGCTTGCCGGTTTGCAGCATGCCCATGATTCGCTCCTGCGTCTTCTGCGTGCCGAGCAGTTCGATGAACGCGCGGCGCTCGAGCGTCAGCAGCCATTCTTCATCGACAAGGCTGCCCGCTTCGACATCGCCGCCGCACACCGCTTCCGCGATGCGGCTCGCAATCAGATAGTCGTGCTCGCTGATGAAGCGGCCGTCGCGCATATTGACGAGCGACGCCTTGATCGTCGAAATCGCCGAGCGGCCTGCCACCGGAATCTGCGTCACGCGCAGCGGCGGACGATAGCCCGCGGCGGCGAGTGCGCGCGCTTCCTTCTTCGCGATGTCGAGCAGTTCGAATACGTTGAAGACGATCGTGTCCGACGGCTTCAGATAGCCCATCGCGCGCGCGTCCAGCGCGGAGCCGGAGACCTTCGCCATCGCCGCGTTTTCGAACGACTTCTGCACGAACTTGAGCAGATCGCTGGTCGCGCCTACCGCGCTGGCGGCTTCGGCCGCGCGCAGTGCCGCTTCCTTCAGGCCGCCGCCCGCCGGCACGAGACCCACGCCCACTTCGACCAGACCGATATAGCTCTCGATATGCGCGACGCGCTTCGCGCTGTGCAGCATCAGTTCACACCCACCGCCAAGCGCAATGCCCGACACCGCCGCGACGACCGGCACGTTCGCGTACTTCACGCGCAGCATGCCTTGCTGGAACTTCTTCACGAACGGCTCGATGCCCTTTGGGCCGCCCATCATGAACGCGGGCATCGCCTCTTCCAGATTTGCGCCTGCGGAGAACGGGCCGCCCGGCGTGCCGAGTTTCAGCGAAGTGGGCTGCCAGATCACGACGCCCTGATAGTCCTTCTCGGCGAGATCGATGGCTTGCACGAGACCGTCGAGCACCGACGGCCCGATCGTGTTCATCTTGGTCTTGAACGACACGATCAACACATCGTTTTCGTCCGCACGGTCGTCGACCCATGCGCGCACGGCGTCGGTTTCGAACAGCGTCTTGCCGTAGGTCTTCGGGTCAGTGCCGCTCTCGCCGGCGAGCGGCGCGCGGAATACCTGCTTGCCGTACACCGCCAGCGACGAACGCGGCACAAACGTCTTCGACGCCGGCGACCACGAACCTTCAGCGGTATGCACGCCGCCCTGCTCCGCAACCGTGCCGTCCAGCACCCATGCCGGCAGCGGCGCCTTCGACAGCGCCTTGCCCGCCGCAATGTCTTCCTGCACCCATCCGGCGACCTGCTTCCAGCCGGCCGCCTGCCAGCTTTCGAACGGCCCCTCATTCCAGCCAAAGCCCCAGCGCAGCGCGAGGTCGAGATCGCGCGCGTTATCGGCAACCGATTCGAGATGCACGGCGATGTAGTGGAACACGTCACGGAAGATCGACCACAGGAATTGCGCCTGGCGATGGTCCGATTCGCGCAGCAGCTTCAGGCGCTCCGCAGGCGGGCGCTTCAGGATGCGGCCCACCAGTTCGTCGGCCTGCGCGCCGCTTTCGATGTAGTCGCCCGTCTTCGGGTCGAGCACCTTGATCGTCTTGCCTTCCTTGCGGTAGAAACCGGCGCCGCTCTTCTGGCCGAGCGCGCCTTGCTTCACCAGTTCGGCCAGCACGGCCGGCGTCCCGTAGACCGGGAAAAACGGATCGTCTGTCAGGGTGTCCTGCATCGTCCTGATCACATGCGCCATCGTGTCGAGGCCGACCACGTCCGCGGTGCGGAACGTCGCCGACTTCGCACGGCCGAGGCGGCTGCCGGTCAGATCGTCGACTTCATCGAAACGCAAACCGAACTTCTCAGCTTCCGCTATCACCGCGAGAATCGAGAAAATGCCGACGCGGTTCGCGATGAAGTTCGGCGTATCCTTCGCACGCACCACGCCCTTGCCGACGACGCTCGTCAGGAACGTTTCGAGTTGATCGAGAATGTCGGGCCGCGTGTGCAAGGTCGGAATCAGTTCGACCAGATGCATGTAGCGCGGCGGATTGAAAAAGTGCACGCCGCAAAAACGCGCTTTCAGTTCGTCCGCGAAGCCGTTCGACAACCCGGTGATCGACAGTCCCGACGTGTTCGTCGCGAAGATCGCGTGCGGCGCGAGATGCGGCGATACCTTCTTGTACAAGTCGTGCTTCCAGTCCATCCGCTCGGCGATCGCTTCGATCACGAGGTCGCATTCGGCAAGCTTCGTGATGTCGTGGTCGTAGTTTGCGGGCTGCAGGTATTGCGCGTCGTCCTTCACGCCGAACGGCGCCGGCGACAGCTTCTTCAGGTTGTCGATCGCCTTCAGCGCGATCCCGTTTTTCGGGCCTTCCTTGGCCGGCAGATCGAACAGCAGCACCGGCACCTTGGCGTTCACCAGGTGCGCGGCGATCTGCGCGCCCATCACGCCGGCGCCGAGCACGGCCACCTTGCGAATGATCAGATTGCTCACGTCGTTTTCTCCGGGAGTGGTGCGGGTTTGCGCGGGATGGGCCGTGAGGGTGTGGCACGGTCACCGCGCGATGCATTGCTTGCGGCACGCGCCGCCGCGCCTTCACCCACGCGCGACGACGCATGCGGCGCTGTTCAGAACAGCGCTTCGTCGATTTCCATCAGCGTCTTCGAGCCGGCACGCGCTGCGCGAATCGTCGATGCCGTTTCCGGCAGCAGCTTCGCAAAGTAGAACCGCGCGGTGGCGAGCTTCGCCTTGTAGAACGGATCGCCGGACGCCTGTTTGTCGAGCGCGATGCGCGCCATCCGCGCCCAGAAGTACGAGAACACCAGATGCCCGACCGTGCGCAGATACGGCACCGCGGCGGCGCCGACTTCATCGGGGTTCTGCATCGCCTTCATGCCGATTTCCATCGTCAGCTTCTGGACCTTGTCGCCGATGTCCGCGAGCGGATTGACGAACTCCTGCATCTCCGGCTTCACGCCTTCTTCTTCGACAAAATCGGTGACCAGCTTGCCGAACTTCTTCAACTTCGCGCCCATGTCGCCGAGCACTTTACGGCCCAGCAAGTCCAGCGACTGGATCGCGTTGGTGCCTTCATAGATCATGTTGATCCGGGCGTCGCGCACGTATTGCTCCATGCCCCATTCGGCAATGAAGCCGTGGCCGCCGTACACCTGCATCCCGAGGTTCGTGCCTTCGAACGCGTTGTCGGACAGGAACGCTTTCAGGATCGGCGTCAGCAGCGCAACCAGATCGGCGGCTTCGTTGCGGGCTGCTTCGTCACCGTGCGACAGCTCCTTGTCGATCTGCAGCGCGGACCAGTACGTGAACGCGCGCGCGCCTTCGGCATAAGCCTTCTGCGTGAGCAGCATGCGGCGCACGTCGGGGTGCACGATGATCGGATCGGCGGGTTTTTCAGGTGCCTTCGGGCCGCTCAGCGAACGCATCTGCAGGCGTTCCTTCGCGTACGCGAGCGAGTTCTGATACGCCACTTCAGTCAGGCCGAGGCTCTGCATGCCGACGCCCAGACGCGCCGCATTCATCATCACGAACATCGCATTCAGGCCTTTGTTCGGTTCGCCGACCAGCCAGCCCTTCGCGTTGTCGAGATTGATCACGCAGGTTGCATTGCCGTGAATGCCCATCTTGTGCTCGATCGAACCGCATTTCACCGGATTGCGCGGGCCCGGTTCGCCCGTTTCATTCGGGACGAACTTCGGCACGATGAAGAGCGAGATGCCCTTCGTGCCCGACGGCGCATCAGGCAGGCGCGCCAGCACAAGATGCACGATGTTTTCGGCGAGATCGTGTTCGCCGCTGGAGATGAAGATCTTGGTGCCGCTGATTGCGTATGAACCGTCGCCATTCGGCTCGGCCTTCGTGCGCAGGATGCCGAGGTCGGTGCCGCACTGCGGTTCGGTCAGGCACATCGTGCCGGTCCATACGCCCGACACGAGCTTCGGCAGATAAGTCTGCTGCTGCTCCGGCGTGCCGTGCGCGTGCAGACACTCGTATGCGCCGTGCGACAGGCCCGGGTACATCGTCCACGCCTGATTCGCCGAGTTCAGCATCTCGAACAGCGCGTTGTTGACGAAGGCGGGCAGCCCCTGGCCGCCATACGCGGGATCGCAGCCGAGCGCCGGCCAGCCCGCTTCGACATATTGCCGATACGCTTCCTTGAAGCCCTTCGGCGTGGTGACGACGCCATCGCCTTCGTACTTGCAGCCTTCCTGGTCGCCACTCAGGTTCAGCGGAAACAATACTTCGGAACAGAATTTGCCGGCCTCTTCGAGTACCTGATTGATCGTATCGGCATCGAGATCCGCATGCTTCGGCATCTGCCTGACCTCGGCTTCGACGTTAAGCAGCTCGTGCAGCACGAATTGCATGTCGCGCAACGGCGCGGCGTACTGTCCCATACGTTTCTCCAATCCAGAGGTGTTGGCTCGAGCCCGGCAGCCGGCGTTGCGCGTGGCGTTCCGCGGCTAACGGCTAACGGCTTTCGCTCTCGCTTCGATGCGAAACAATCAGTTTTTCCAGCGCGGCCCACGTCACGCGCACCGCATCGGGCAGATGCAGGAAGCGGGCGTCATGATGCAGACCCAGCGTGAAGCTATAGAGTTCGAACAACATCACCTGCGGATCGGTGTCCGCACGCAGATGTCCTTCGTCGATGGCCTGCGTAATGGCTCGTGTCAGCGCCGCGCGCCACATCGTGACGCTCGAAACCAGCTGCTCGCGCACCGGATTGTCCGGACGGTCGTCATACTCGACGGCGCCGCTGATGTAGATGCATCCCGTCGTCACTTCCTGGATGCGCTTCTCGATCCAGCGCGAGATCATCGACCGCAGCCGCGGCAATCCGCGCGGCTCGCGCAAGCTCGGAAAAAACACCTCGTCTTCGAAACGACGGTGATATTCGCGCACGACTTCCACCTGCAAGTCCTCTCGCGATCCGAAATGCGCGAACACACCGCTCTTGCTCATCTGCATGCGCTCGGCCAGCAAACCAATCGTCAGACCTTCAAGTCCGTCGCGGCTCGCAAGATCCAGTGCTGCGTCGAGAATTGCGGCTCGCGTCTGTTCGCCTTTTCGCATAGCGTTACCGTCTGATCTGATTTAACGAAAACCGAACGTCCGTACTATTATTGGAGCCAGCCGTCCGCGAGACAAGGACTTTATTAGAAACGCGTTTCTAACCAGGTTTCAATTCTGCGTCATTCGTCCATCAGACGATGCGGAATTTTTAGAGGCATTTGTCGTGTTTGGGACCGCTGCCGGGCCTGATTGCAGGCTAGTCGTAGCCGCCCACCGTCAGCAGTTTCATGACCGCCCGGTACGTTTGATAAGCAAACCAGTTCAGCAACTGTTCGGCGGCCGGTCGTGCTTCATAGCGGGCAAGATCGATGCTGGGAGATTCAGCGAACGCAGCGAGGATCGCATCGCGCAACTGGTCGAGCTCGCGATGCAGCACCAGCACCACGTTGGCTTCGTTGTTCAGCATCAGGCTCAGCGCGTCGAGATTCGACGATCCCACCGTACCCCAGTTCGAATCGACCACCGCCACTTTGCCGTGCAGCATCGTCTTGTCGTATTCCGCAATCTTCACGCCCGCCCTCAGCAGCGACCGGTACAGGAACGGCACCGCGTAATCGAGCGCCGCAAATTCCTTTCTGCCGACAATCAGCCGCACGTCGATGCCGCGCCGCGCCGCGAACGTCAGCGCGCGCCGCAGCTTGCGGCCGGGCATGAAGTAAGGGTTCGCCAGCAGCACTTCGGAGCGCGCCTGGCCAATCGCCGTCAGATACGACTTTTCGATCGCTCGACGGTTGACGATGTTGTCGCGTGCGACGAACGCGACGCACGGCTCGGCCGCTGTGCGCGAGTCGTCCTGGCGCACGCGGCGGCGGGCGCGCACGAACGCGTCAGTGGCGGCTGGCGGGCTCGCGCCGGTCGTCTCCGGCGTCGGGCGCGGCCGGTGGCCGAGGCGGATGCGTCGCCATTGCAGATCGAATGCCACGCGCACGTCCGCAACCACCGGCCCGCGCAATTCGGCGGCGAAGTCCCAGCGCGGATACGGCAGCCGCGTGCCGTTGTGGTTGTAGTCGTCGACGATGTTGATGCCGCCGCAATACGCAAACGCGTCGTCGACGACAGCGAGCTTGCGGTGCGTACGCGAGAAGCCGAAGCGGCCGAAGATATGCGGGTTGTAAATCCGATGCTCGATACCCGCGGCGAGCCATTCGTCGAACATCGGCAGGCGCTCGGTGCCGATGCCGTCCGTGATCACGCGCACGCATACGCCGCGCGCCGCGGCCCGCAGCAGCGCGGCGGACACGGCACGACCGGCGTCGTCGTCCGCGAAGATGTAGGTTTCCAACGCGACGATGTGCGCGGCCGCGTCGATGCGTTCGATCAGCGCGGCGAAGTACCCATTGCCCGAGTTGAAGAGCCGTAGGTCGTTGCCGGTCGTGAAGCGATAGCGTGACCAGTAACGCCGGCCCAGCATCAGCCTCCGCCCGAGCTGCTCGAAACGGCGCCCGCCGGCGCTCATCGGGTGCGCTCCTTCATGCGGGCGGGCAATTGGAGGATTGCGTCGCGGTTCGACCATGAAAAGCAGCGCGCCGCGGCCTCTTCGTACGGCAGCCAGATATGCGCGGTGTGCTCGAGCGGTGCGAGCGTGACTTCAAGGCGGCGCGGAACCTGCAGGCTGAACCAGTGCTCGGTGTTGGTCGTTACGCCGTCGGCATAGCGGTGACGCCATTTCGGGAAGATTTCGAACTGGATGTGATGATGCCAATCGACGAGCGCGTTTCGCGGTACCGGCTCACTGCCCAGCAAGATGCCGGTCTCCTCGGCCACTTCGCGCGCCGCCGTTTCGGCAAACGGCTCGTCCACATGGTTCCTCGCGCCGGTGACCGATTGCCAGAGGCCAGGCCAGTCGGCCCGCTCGATTAGCAGCACGTCGAGTTCAGGGGTATGGATGACGACCAGAACGGATTCGGGGATCTTCGGCGGTTTCGGCATGGTCGTCAGTCGAAGGGGTCGCGTGGCGCATGTCGGTCGATAAGCTCTACAGCGACTGTAACGCAAAAAGCGAAAAAGGCGCATTAAGCGCCTTCTTCGTTCGTTGCGCGGGCCGCCTTTTGCTGGGCGGCCCGCGCGCGATTACGCCTTCTGCTCGGGCTGGCGCAAACGGATATGGAGCTCGCGCAACTGGCGCTCGTCCACTTCGCTCGGCGCCTGCGTGAGCAGACACTGCGCACGCTGCGTCTTCGGGAACGCGATCACGTCGCGAATCGAATCGGCACCGGCCATCATCGTGACGATGCGGTCGAGACCGAACGCGATCCCGCCATGCGGCGGCGCGCCGTACTGCAACGCGTCCAGCAGGAAGCCGAACTTCGCGCGTGCTTCTTCCGCATTGATCTTGAGCGCGCGGAACACCTTGCTCTGCACCTCTTCCTGATGGATGCGAACCGAACCGCCGCCGATTTCCCAGCCGTTCAGCACCATGTCGTACGCCTTCGCGAGACAACGGCCCGGATCGGTTTCGAGGTACTCGAGATGCTCGTTCTTCGGGCTCGTGAACGGGTGATGCGCAGCGACGTAGCGGTTTTCCTCTTCGTCGTATTCGAACATCGGGAAGTCGATGACCCACAGCGGCCTCCAGCCCGACTCGACGAGACCGTTCGCCTTGCCGAACTCCGAATGGCCGATCTTCAGACGCAACGCGCCAAGACTGTCGTTGACGACTTTCGCGCGGTCGGCCGCGAAGAAGATGATGTCGCCGCCCTGCGCGCCGGTGCGCTCGATGATCGCCGCCACCGCTGCATCGTGCAGGTTCTTCACGATCGGGCTCTGCGGCCCGTCGCGGCCCTTCGCGACTTCATTGACCTTGATCCACGCGAGACCCTTTGCGCCGTAGATGCGCACGAACTCGGTATAGCCGTCGATGTCGCCGCGCGTCAGCTCGCCGCCCTTCGGCACGCGCAGCGCCGCGACGCGGCCGTCCTTTGTGTTGGCCGGCACGCTGAACACCTTGAAGTCGACGTCCTTAACGGCGTCGGTGAGATCGGTGAATTCGAGCTTCACGCGCAGGTCCGGCTTGTCCGAACCGAAGCGGCGCATCGCTTCCGAATACTCCATCACCGGGAATTTCTCGGCGAGCGCGACGTCCATCGTTTCCTTGAACACATGGCGGATCATCGCTTCGAACAGATCGCGAATTTCCTGTTCCGACAGGAACGACGTTTCGCAGTCGATCTGCGTGAATTCGGGCTGGCGGTCGGCGCGCAGGTCTTCGTCGCGGAAGCATTTGACGATCTGGTAGTAGCGATCGAAGTTCGCGACCATCAACAACTGCTTGAACAGTTGCGGCGACTGCGGCAACGCGAAGAACATGCCTGCGTTGACACGCGACGGCACGAGGTAATCGCGCGCGCCTTCCGGCGTGCTCTTCGTGAGCATCGGCGTTTCGATGTCGAGGAAGCCTTGCGCGTCGAGATACTGGCGCACTTCCATCGCGACGCGATAACGCAGACGCAGGTTGTGCTGCATTTGCGGGCGGCGCAGATCGAGCACGCGATGCGTGAGGCGCGTGGTTTCGGACAGATTGTCGTCGTCGAGCTGGAACGGCGGTGTGACCGACGCGTTCAGCACGTTCAGCTCGTGGCACAGCACTTCGATCTTGCCGCTCGTCAGCCCGGCATTGGTCGTGCCTTCCGGACGGTTGCGGACCACGCCCTTGATCTGCACGCAGAACTCGTTGCGCACGCCTTCGGCGGTCCTGAACATCTCGGCGCGGTCCGGATCGCAGACGACTTGAACGAGGCCTTCGCGGTCGCGCAGGTCGATGAAGATGACGCCGCCGTGGTCGCGGCGCCGGTGCACCCAGCCGCACAGCGACACGGTTTGGCCCAGCAGGTGTTCGGTCACCAGACCGCAGTATTCAGATCTCATCGACATGATGTTTGTCATTCGTTTTACAGGGTTGAACGGTGCGCGCCGGACAAGCGCTGCACCGGCATTACAGCGGGGGCTCGATGGTCGAGCGGCGCACCGTGGCCGCGGGATGATGCGGCGCGGACGGTGCGACGACGCCCATCGAAACGATGTACTTGAGCGCCGCATCGACCGTCATGTCGAGCTCGATCACTTCGCTCTTCGGCACCATCAGGAAGAAGCCGGACGTGGGGTTCGGCGTGGTCGGCACATACACGCTGACGCAGTCTTCCTTCAGGTGATTGACCACGTCGCCGCCGGGGATGCCGGTCAGAAACGCGATCGTATAGGCTCCGCGGCGCGGATATTCGATCAGCAGCGCCTTGCGAAACGCGTTGCCGCTGGATGACAGCAGCGTGTCCGACACTTGCTTCACACTGGTATAAAGCGGACCGACCACCGGAATCCGGGCGACGATCAACTCCCACCAGCTGACGAGCTTTTGCCCGACAAAGTTCTGCGTCAACAGCCCGACGACAAAGATGAAAGCAATCGTCAGCACCGCGCCGAGGCCGGGCAGGCGAAAGCCGAACAGACGCTCCGGCTGCCAGGCTCCCGGCAGCAGCAGCAACGTCTGATCCATCGTGCCGATGATGAGGCCGAGCACCCACAGCGTGATGGCAAGCGGCACCAGCACCAGCAGGCCGGTCAGGAACACCGATTTGAGCGTCGTCTTTTTCGTCGTCATTTGCACCGCCAGAAATCCGCGCGGACGTTGCCTCGCGCAGCGTGTCTGCCGCCTTGCGGGCGGCTAGAGCCTCTTACTCTTATGTGCCGCTGCT
>DASXXR010000062.1:0-5712 GCA_036502945.1 Paraburkholderia sp.
GACACGAAGGTTCAAGCCGCGTTGCGCGAGCGCGGCTGGCGTATCGCGGTTGTATGGGAGTGTGCGTTGCGGGGCGCGAACCGGGACCTCGACGGCGTGCTGCAACGCCTCGTCGACTGGCTGCAAGGCACTGAACCGAGCTTCGACGAACGCGCATGAATTCGCCGCCGGCCCGCACCTGTCGTGCGGATTGCGCAGGTTGCGCGGCAAACCCGCAACGCGAAAATAGCGCAGCCACCGGTGGTAAACTCGATGGGCTCGCCGGGGTCTGTCCGCAGAGCCCGACCCGCTCCGGAACCACTTGAAAGAGGCACACCATGGCTGATTTCCGAATCTGGTCCGACGAGTTTCCGGCCAACGGCTTCATGCCTAAAGCGCAGGAATTCGACGACAAATCGTTCGGCGTCGACGGCGAAAACATCTCGCCCGCGCTGCAATGGGATGCACCGCCCGCGGATACGCAGAGCCTCGCGTTGACCGTGTACGATCCCGACGCGCCGACCGGCAGCGGCTTCTGGAACTGGGTGGTCGTGAACCTTCCGGCCGAGACGCGCTCGCTGCCGCGCAACGCAGGCAAGGCGGACGGCAGCCTGCTGCCGAAAGGCGCGCTGCAGCTCCACAACGACTACGGCACGGCCGGCTTCGGTGGCGCGGCGCCGCCGCGCGGCGACAAGCCGCACCGCTACATCTTCCGTCTGCATGCATTGCGGGTTGCGCAACTGCCGGTCAACGCCGATACGACCAACGCGGTCGCGCGTTTCATGCTGCACCTCAACGAAATCGACTCGACAACCTACACGGGCCTGTACGAGCTGAAGTAAGCTGCGTCGTCATCGGGCAGCCGGCGCGGCGCGTTATAGCGCTGGCGTGGTCGGCGCCTTCGCCGCCGCGCCTTCCGCGCGGCAAAGCCTTCACGCACAACTCAACCAGAACAATTCAATTCAACACAGCCGATGCACGCAGAACCTTCCCGCAAGGACTGTCCTGAACCGTCCGGCGCGCCTGTGCGTCGCGGCAATTCGTCGAACCCCAGCGACCTGGGCGTGCCTGTGCCGCAACGCTACTGGGCGATCGTCGTCGTGGCATTCGGCATCTCGGTTTCGGTGCTCGACGGCGCGATCGCAAACGTCGCGCTGCCGACCATCGCCCGCTATCTGAACGCAAGCGCCGCAAATTCGATCTGGGTCGTCAATGCGTATCAGCTGGCGGTCACGATCTCGCTGCTGCCGCTGGCGTCGCTCGGCGACCGCATCGGCTATCGGCGCGTCTATATGAGCGGTCTCGTGCTCTTCACGATCGCGTCGCTCGGCTGCGCGCTCGCCGATTCGCTGGCGACGCTCACGCTTGCCCGCGTGATTCAGGGCTTCGGCGCGGCCGGCATCATGAGCGTCAACACCGCGCTCGTGCGGATGATCTATCCGCCTGCGCAACTCGGCCGCGGCGTCTCGATCAATGCAATGGTGGTCGCCGTGTCGTCGGCAATCGGGCCGACGGTGGCGGCCGGCGTGCTGTCGGTCGCGTCGTGGCAGTGGCTGTTCGCGATCAACGTGCCGATCGGCCTCGCGGCGTTTGCGATCGGCGTGAAGGCATTGCCGGGCAACAAACACCACGACTCGCCGTACGACTACCTGAGCGCCGTGATGAACGCGTTCGTATTCGGCTTGCTGATTTTCGCGGTCGACGGCCTCGGGCACGGCGAGGCGTATGGCTATGTCGCAGCAGAGGCGTTCGCCGCCGTCGTGATCGGCTATTTCTTCGTGCGCCGTCAGTTGACGCAACCCGCACCGCTGCTGCCCGTCGATCTGCTCAGGAATCCGGTGTTCGCGCTGTCGATCGGCACGTCGGTCTGCTCGTTCGCGGCACAGATGCTGGCGTTCGTGTCGCTGCCGTTCTTCATGCAGGGCGCGCTCGGCCTGTCGCAAGTGCAAACCGGGCTGTTGATGACGCCGTGGCCGCTGGTGATCATCATCGCGGCGCCGATTTCCGGCGTGCTGTCCGACCGCGTGTCGGCGGGCTTGCTGGGCGGTGTCGGCCTCGTCGTGCTGTGCTGCGGCCTGTTGCTGCTCGCGACGCTCGGGCCGCACCCGCAGCCTTTCGATATCGCCTGGCGCATGGCGTTGTGCGGTGCGGGCTTCGGCATCTTCCAGTCGCCGAACAACCGCACGATCCTGTCGTCCGCGCCGCGCTCGCGCAGCGGCGGCGCGAGCGGCATGCTAGGCACCGCGCGTCTCACCGGGCAGACGCTCGGCGCGGCGCTGGTCGCGCTGCTCTTCGGCGTCGTGCCGCACCATGGGCCGGCCGCGGCACTTTATCTGGCCGCGTGCTTCGCCGCGGTCGCGGCGGTCGTCAGCTCGCTGCGCGTGTTGCAGCGCGGCACGCCGGCGTCCGCCTGATAACGTTTTTGCGGGCGCGCCGCCGCACTTTGGCGCGCCCGCCGCTGGCCAACGCTATACCCGGCGCAGGCGCGTTTCGACGTGACAGCCAGCCGTTAAACCGTCACGTCAACGCGCTTTACCGCTTTCTCCGTCACCGAAGATGCCGTGGCGACATGGCGCAGATCGGCGAGGAACGTATCGCGCCACACCGATAGATTGTTCACGCGCAACGGCGCCATCATGTCGGCGTGACGTGCCTGGCGCTCGGCGAGCGGCATCGACAGCGCGCGCTCCAACGCCTCGGCCATCTGCGACAAGTCGAACGGATTGACGACAAGCGCGCCCGGCAACTGCTCCGCCGCGCCGGCGAACTGGGACAGCACGAGCACGCCGGGATCGGCGGGATCCTGCGAAGCCACATATTCCTTCGCGACCAGATTCATCCCGTCGCGCAACGGCGTCACATAACCGACGTGCGAATGACGGAACAACGCCATCAGCACATTGCGTTCGTACTTGCGGTTCAGGTATTGGATCGGAGTCCAGTCGAGCTGCGCGAAGCGGCCGTTGATGCGCCCGGCTTCCCCTTCGAGGGTCTGGCGAATCCGCTGGTAGGTCTGTACGTCGGAGCGGGTAGGCGGCGCGATCTGCACGAGCGACACGCGGCCATGCCAGCCAGGCGCGTCGAGCAGGAGCCGCTCGAACGCCTGAAACCGCTCGACCAGCCCTTTCGAATAATCGAGCCGGTCGACGCTCATGATCAGCTTGCGATTGACCATTGCGTCGCGCAGGCTCTTCACAGGCTTGCGGTCGCTGAATTGCACGGACGCTTTCGCGATTGCGTCCGGATAGATCCCGATCGGATACGCGGCGACTTTCAGAAAACGGTTATACGCGTGGACCATGTTGTCGTCGCTCGCCGTGCCGTGCTGGCCGCGCTCGATATAGTCGACGAAAGACTGGCGGTCCGCGTCCGTCTGAAACCCGACGACGTCATAGCTGCACATGTCCTTCACGAGTTCTTCGTGCGGCGGCACGGTCAACATCACTTGCGGGACGGGAAACGGGATGTGAAGGAAAAAGCCGATCGGATTCTTCACGCCCAGTTCGCGCAGACAGCGCGCAAACGGCAGCAGGTGATAGTCGTGAACCCAGATGATGTCGTCGGGCTTGACCATCTCCTTCAACTGCTTCGCGAGCGAAGCGTTGACGCGCAGATAGCCCGCATATTCCTGCCTGTCGTAGCGCGACAGGTCGTTCCGGTAATGGAAGGTCGGCCACAGCGTGGTGTTCGAGAAACCCCGGTAGTACTGGTCGTAGTCGCGCTTGGTCAGCGCCACGGTCGCATAGGTCACGTTGCCCTGCTTTTCGATCACCGGAGCCGACGGCTCGCCGGCAATCTCTCCGCTCCAGCCGAACCACACGCCACCGGTTTCCTTCAGGGCGTCCAGCACGCCGATCGCGAGGCCGCCCGCCGCGGGACGACCTTCCTGCGTCGGTGCGACGCGATTCGACACTACGATCAATCTGCTCATACAGATCCCCCTCATTCAGTTGACGTTACATGCAGCAATTCGCCGACTTTTCACGCAAGAGCTATGCCGCGATACGTCAATACGGAAAACTAAAATGTATGCAAATGTGACAAACGCGCGCCAACGCATCGCGCGTCCGCACCGCGCGAGCGTTTTCTCCTGTCAGACCGGGAAACAGCCTTAGGCGTCCTGCTCGGAGCCGAGATCGCGCTGGTAATCCAATCCTTCTTCGCGCGCGCCGCCCTGATTGTGATCTCCGTCCGGCGCAGCGTTGGGCGCGCTGCGGTTCTCAGCAGCGGGATCCGGTCCGGTGGGCTGGCCTGCCGGAGCGCTGCCAGGGCGCGTGTCGCGCTTCGGGTGGCGCGCGGAGCGCCGCAATGCAGGGTGTCTCATGATTTGATGCCTCCAGAGGAAGGCCGCCACTTCAGCGTGGCTTCACCATAGTCTAGGCTCAAGACCGTAAATTGCCGGTAAAAAGTTCGCCGGCTTTGTAACGGGTACATCGGCTTTCCGGGTGTGGTCGGCCGTGCGGCGCCGGATCGCGGTCGATCTGCGCTGACGGTTCGCAAACGCGCTGATCTGCGGGTTTTGAGAGGGTTGCGGCGGTGGATCGCCGATCGGCAACGGTATCGGTTCGCCCGGTATACGATCCGGCTCGGGGAACGAATCCGGGTCGTCGGGGCCATCCGGATCATTGGGCGTGGGCGGGTCGGTCGGCTCCGGCCGGTGTGCCCGCAGCGCCCCCTGCTGTGCCCATAACACACCGATATAAAGCGCAGCGACATCGCGTTCCAGCATGGCGACCTCCTTGTTTGCGTTCCGCGACAAGCAGCAAAGGCTGTGCCGTTGTGCCGGATTTCGCCTTCCCGGTCGACGACGCGTGACTACGCGTCGGCCTTGCCGAACGCCTGCGGTTCGTCTGCGGAATCGGCTTCACCGGCACGGCCAGTGTCGTTGCCATATTCGACGAGCCGGTTGTACAGCGTCTTCAGGCTGATGCCGAGAATTTCCGCGGCCCGTGTCTTCACGCCGCCGCATTGCTCGAGCGTCGCCAGAATCAGTTGCCGGTCCGCTTCGGCGAGCGACGTGCCGAATGGAATCGTGATCGCGGTGCCGACCGTCGGCTTCGACAGCGTGATCTGCAACGGCACCGTCGCCGTGCTGTCCGAATCGTTGCCCGACATGATGTGCGCGCGCTGCACGTAGTTCTTCAGTTCGCGCACGTTACCGGGCCACGGGTACGTCATCAGCATTTCCTTCACTGCAGGCGGAAAATGCTTGCGCGTGCTGTCGTGTTCATTGAGCTCGTCGAGGAACGACTGCGCGAGCAGTTCGACGTCCTTACCCCGCTCGCGCAGCGGCGGCAGGCTGATCGGAAACACATTCAACCGGTGATACAGGTCGAGCCGCAATTTCCCTTCGAGCACCGCCTGCTCGGGGTCGCGATTGGTCGCCGCAATGAGGCGCACATCCGTTTCGATTTCCTTCGTCGTGCCGACCCGCATGAACATGCCGGTTTCGAGCACGCGCAACAGCTTGACCTGCAACTCGACAGGCATCTCGGTGATTTCGTCGAGGAACAGCGTGCCGCCGTTCGCGCGTTCGAAATAGCCTTTGTGCTGCCGGTCCGCGCCGGTGAACGAGCCACGCTCGTGGCCGAACATTTCCGACTCGATCAGATTCGGCGAGATCGCGCCGCAGTTCACTGCGAGAAACGCGTGCTTGCGGCGCAGGCTCAACTGATGAAGCGTCTGCGCGGCCACTTCCTTGCCGGTGCCGGATTCGCCGACCAGCATCACCGA
>DASXXR010000063.1:0-4158 GCA_036502945.1 Paraburkholderia sp.
TTTGAATTCGCGGAAGAACGCCTGGAAAGCCGGATACATCTTCAGGTTCGACGCGTAATCGAGAAACAGGTCCAGCTGGATTTCCTTGTTGCCCGGCCGCTCGAAGAGCAGCGTGTCGAGCGTGTACGTCTCCGGCGCGACCGTGTCCGGGTTTTTAACGCCATGCGTGTATTGCCAGCGCGTGCCTTCGAGCGTCAGCACCGCGTCGCGAATCGCCGCGCGATTCTCGGCATTCGGCTCCGACCAATACTTGCGGATCGGATCCCACGCGTCGCCGAGCCCTTCTTCATACGCGTTGCCGTTCTGCGACACCAGCGCTGTCACCCGCTCAGGATGCGCCAACGCCAGCCGGAAGCCGACCGGCGCGCCATAGTCGAATACGTATAGCGCGTAGCGCTCGAGCTTCAGCGCGTCGACAAATGCGAGCGCCGTTTGCGCCAGGCCGTCGAACGAGTATTTGTAGTTGCGCTCGGCCGGCACGGTGGTGAAACCGAAACCGGGCAGATCCGGCGCGATCACGCGATAACGCGCGGCGAGTCGCGGCATCAACTCGCGAAACATGTGCGACGACGAAGGGTAGCCGTGCATCAGCAGCAGCACCGGCGCATCGGCCGGGCCGGCTTCGCGATAGAACACGTTGACGCCATCCGCCTCGACGCGCTTGAACGAGATAGGGGGAATGACAGGAAGACCGGCTTGCTGCAAGGACGACGTCGGCATGGTGTGCTCCAGCGATGGGTATGGATACCACAGAAACCAGTAAATTTAACAAATTACGGTTACAACAGAGACGAATAATAGTCTGCCTATGTAACTTGTCAATTGCTTATTTACAGGTTACAGTTACATCAACACACGCAACCCCGAGATCATGAAGTACGCACCTGCACCCCCACCCTCCCCAGAACCGCAGCTGATCGCGGACCACCCCGCGTTGGACTTGATCAATACCGTTGCCCAGGTCGACGGCCACGCCACCGATTTCTGGCAAACCGACGAAGACGTCTGGCTATGGTTGCACCGGGCGGGTGTCGCCGACGAGGAAAAGCCAGCGGCATTCAAGCCGCTGGCTTTGCGCAACGCGGCGCGGGCGTTGCGGCAAGTCGTGCGTGCGCTGGTCGCGCAGCGTCAGGCGGGGGGAAAGGTCGACGTATCGGCGCTCAACGCGTTTCTAACGCGCGGACGTTATGAACTGGAACTGGTTGCCGACGCAGACCGGTTGCGTATCGTGCGCCGTTACGAGCGGCGCACGCCCGAGCAATGGTTGATGCCGCTCGCCGAATCCGCTGCGCAACTGCTGGCCGACGGCGACTTTGATCTCGTGCGCAAATGCGAGCATCCCGATTGCACGCTGTATTTCTACGACCGTACGAAATCGCACCGGCGGCGCTGGTGCAGCATGGCGGTATGCGGCAATCGCCACAAGGTGGCGAACTTCCGCCAGCGCCGCGAGCAGTAACGCGGCGCCAGAGGTCGTCGAAGGAAGCATGCGGGGAGCATCAGCGTGCTTTGCCGGCGCGCATTTGCTCGGCACGCTCGAGCAGCAGCTCCTGTTCGCGCACATTGCGCGTCATGGCCGCCGCGCGTTCGAATTCGGCGCGCGCTTCGGCATTGCGGCCGAGCTTCGCGAGCAAATCGCCGCGCACGCTCGGCAGCCAGTGATAGTTCGCGAGCGTCCGGTCAACCGCGAGCGCATCGACGATCTCGAGACCCGCCGCGGCGCCGAACGCCATGCCCACCGCGACCGCGCGGTTCAATTCAACCACCGGCGACGGCGCGACCTGCGCAAGCGCGTCATACAGCGCGACGATCCGCTCCCAGTCGGTCTCACCAGCAGTCCGGGCGCGCGCATGACACGCTGCGAGCGCCGCCTGCAATGTATAAGGCCCGCTGCCGCCGCCGAGCACTTCGGATCGCTCCAGCGCGGCGAGCCCGAGGCGGATGAGCAGCGGATCCCAGCGGCTGCGGTCCTGATCGAGCAGCAGCACCGGCCTGCCCTCGGCATCGACCCGTGCATGAATGCGCGACGCCTGGATCTCCATCAGCGCGACGAGGCCGTGCACCTCGCTTTCATTCGGCACGAGCCCGGTCAGCACGCGGCCAAGCCGCAACGCTTCTTCGCATAGCGCGGGGCGCATCCAGTCGTCGCCGGCTGTCGCCGAGTAGCCTTCGTTGAAGATCAGATACAGCACTTCGAGCACCGATGCGAGCCGCGGTGCGCGCGCATCCGCTTGCGGCACCTCGAACGGTATCTTCGCCGCCGACAGCGTGCGTTTCGCACGCACGATCCGCTGCGCGATGGTCGGTTCGGGCACAAGAAACGCGCGCGCGATTTCGTCGGTTGTCAGGCCGCCCAGCAGACGCAGCGTCAGCGCGACACGCGCATCGGTGGAGAGCACCGGATGACACGCGGTAAACACGAGCCGCAGCAGATCGTCGCCGATGTCGTCGGCGCGCGCAGCGTCGAGCGCATCGACGAAATCGGGCACCCGATGCGCTTCGAGCGCATCGAGGTCGTGTCCGAGTTCCTCGCGCTTCTTCGCATGCAGCGCTTCCTGGCGCCAGCGGTCGAGCGCGCGGTTCTTCGCCGTCGCCATCAGCCAGGCTCCCGGGTTATCGGGCACGCCCGCGTCGGGCCAATGCTCGAGCGCGGCCACGAGCGCGTCCTGCGCCAGCTCTTCGGCCACGCCGACGTCGCGCACGATCCGCGCGACATGCGCGATGACCTTCGCGGATTCGATCCGCCAGACCGTCTCGATCGCACGATGGATCGCAGCCGTCGACACGGCCGGCCTCAATGTGCGTCCGGCGGCGCGTTCGGGTCCATGTACATGAGCTCCCACAGGTGCCCATCGGGGTCTTCGAAGCCGTGCCCATACATGAAGCCGTAGTCCTGCGGCGCGCGCGGCGCCGCACCGCCCGCCGCGACCGCCTTCGCAACCAGATCGTCCACTTCCGCGCGGCTCTCGCACGACAGGCAGATCAGCGCCTCCGTGCTTTGCGACGGATCGCACAGCGGTTTGCTCGTGAACGATTTGAAGAAGTCTTTCGTGAGCAGCATCGTGTAGATGTTCTCGCCGACGATCATGCAAGCGGCCTGCTTATCCGTGAATTTCGGTTCAAATGAAAAACCGAGCTTCGCGAAGAACGCTTTCGAGCGCTCCAGATCGTTTACCGCGATATTTAGATAGATCTGTCTGTGCATGATGTGCCTCGCGTCAGTGGTTCGTGCCTTCGATTTTCCGGAAGCGATCCATCGACGGGCTCGGCTTGAAGTCGTCGAGATCGAACAGCTGACGCACTTCGATCTCGCCGTCCGCCGTTTCGCCGAATGGTGCCGGAAAGCGCCGCGCCCATTCCATCGCTTCGTCGCGCGAGCGAACCTGGATCAGCGTGTAGCCCGCGAGCAATTCTTTGGTCTCGGCGAACGGCCCGTCGATGACCGTGCGGCGGCCGCTGGCGTGGCGGATCCGCCAGCCCTTCGAACTCGGCTGCAAGCCGCTCGCATCGAGCAGTACGCCGGCCTTCGCCAGTTCTTCGTGGTACGTCGCCATCGCGGCGATCAGTTCTTCTTCCGGCATTGCACCGGCTTCGCTGTCCGCGTTCGCCTTTACCATGATCATGAATCGCATCGCCATTTCTCCTTGGTGGTAGTGGAACCGTTCCAGTGGCTCCTTGCTTGCACGACGAGCGGGAAGCGGCAAGATCGACATGTCAGCGCCGCTGCCGTATCGCACCAGGGAAAACCCCTTCATCCCATCCAACCCAAAGTGGCGAATCGCTCACTCGTAGCACGGGGCGAGCTTGCGGATTTCGATCGTGCACCACTCCGCAGCGGGGCATTCCGCCGCGATTGCGACAGCCTCGCCCTCGGTCTCGCAATCGAGCAGAAAGTAGCCGCCGACCATTTCCTTCGCTTCGGCAAACGGCCCGTCGATGAGCCGCGTCTGCCCTTCGCGCACCTGCAGCCGTGTGCCTTTCCTTGCCGTCGCGAGCGACTCCGCGGAGATCAGCACGCCCCGTTCTTTCAGGTCGTCGCGGTAGCGAACCATGCGGTCGAAAACCGCGCGTCCGGCCGTTTCTGTCCGTTCGTCGCGCTGGTCGACCGGTTCGACGATGAGCAGCATATAAGCCATGGATCCTCCGATTGAAAAGCCC
>DASXXR010000064.1:0-7203 GCA_036502945.1 Paraburkholderia sp.
CGCAAGCGGATCGCCCGCGAGCGCACCGCATACGCCGACCCACTTGCCGTGCTTCGCCGCGCCCTGCACGGTCGCGTCGATGAGCCGCAGCACGGCCGGGTGCAGCCCGTCCGCCTGCGCGGCGAGATCGGCCTGGCAGCGATCCATCGCGAGCGTGTATTGCGTGAGGTCGTTGGTACCGATCGACAGGAAGTCCGCGTGCCGCGACAACTGGTCGGCAAGCAACGCCGCCGACGGCACTTCGATCATCACGCCCACTTCGATCGGCTCGGTGCGGCCCATTTCGCGCGCCAGCTCGCCGATGCGTTCGCGCAGGCGCACGAGCTCGCCCATATCCGTCACCATCGGCAGCAGAATGCGCGCGGCGCCGAGCGGCTGCACCGCCAGCAGTCCGCGTAACTGGTCTTCGAGCAGGTCCGGGCGGACCTGCGCGAGCCGGATGCCGCGCAGCCCCAGTGCCGGGTTCGGCTCGGGCGGCAGCGTCAGATAGTCGACTTCCTTGTCCGCGCCGACATCCAGCGTGCGGATGATCGCGGTGCGGCCGGCGAGCGCGTCGACGATCGCCTGATAGCTCTGGCGATGCTCGTCGACGCTCGGCGCCGCCTTGCGGTGGATGAACAGCAATTCGGTGCGCAGCAGGCCGACGGCGTCGGCGCCGTTGTCGACGGCGGTTTTCGCGTCTTCGAGCGTGGCGATGTTCGCCGCGACTTCGATCGCGCGGCCGTCACGGGTGGCGGCTGCCTGCTGCGACGTGCGGCGATTCGTTTCGCGCACGCCCGCGAGGCGTTGGCGTTCGCTGCGCGCGCGTTCGACGTCGCGCGCGCTCGGCGCATATTCGACCCGTGCGCCGGTCGCGTCGACGACCACCTGCGTGCCCTCGGCCACCCGGTGCAACCCATCGCCGAGCGCGACCAGCGTCGGAATGCCGATCTGCCGCGCGATGATCGCCGCATGCGAAGTCGCGCCGCCGCGCGCCATCAGGAGCGCGGTGACCCGCGAGCGATCGAGCGACGACAGATCCGACGGCGTGAATTCGTCGGCGGCGAGCACCGCTTCGTCGGGCAGCTCGCGCGCCGCCGCATTCGAATAACCGAGCGCGCGCAGCACGCGCTTGCCGATATCGCGCAGATCGGCGGCACGCTCGGCGAGCAACGCGTCGTCGACATTCGCGAGCACCGCGATTTGCGCGCGGATCGTTTCGCGCCACGCGAAGCCCGCGCTTTTGCCGAGACTGATCAAGTCGCGCGCGGCGTCGACGAGCGTCGGGTCTTCGAGCAGCACGCGATGCACCGCGAAAATTCCCGCCGCGCCGACCGCGCCACGTTGCGACGCATCGCGCACAGTGGTGTTCAATTCGGCGTCGACCGCGGCGATCGCCTTGTCGAGCCGGCGGCTTTCCAGCGCCGGCATGGCTTCAGCCTTCTCGGGCGGCACGAGATCGGCATCGTCCCAGCGCACCAGCTTGCCGACTGCGATGCCCGGTGCGGCGCAGACGCCGGCAAGGGTATTGGGTTCGAGCGCCACACCGGCGCTTGCGCGCGGCGCCGGCTGCGGAGCGGGCGAGCTTTGCCGCGCGGGCTTTTCCTCGGCTTCGCCATGCGCTTCGCGGGTAAGCTCGCGCACGACCGCCGCTGCAGCCGCAGCGGCCTGCGGACCGACAGCGAGAACTTCGACCGTCGCGCCCTCGCCTGCACCGAGGCCGAGCAGACCCACCACACTCTCAACCGGCGCCTTGCGGCCGTTGTAACGCACCTCAACCTGAGCATCGAGCCCGCGCACTGCTTCCCGCACCCGCGCGGCCGGCCGCGCGTGCAGACCGCCGGCGTGCGCGAGCGTGACTTGCTGTCGCGCTTCTTCGGTGATGCTGACGGACTGGCGCACCGCTTCGGCAACGGCGCCGGCGCGTGCGCGCAGCACGAGCAACGGTGTCTCGCCGGCCTTCAAGGTACCGGCGCTCTTGCGTTCAACGATCTCGAACGCGTCGGAATTGGCGACCGCCACAACGGACACGAGGCTCAATGCGGCGCGCGCCACGACATCCTGATCGAACTCGATCAGCACGTCGCCGGCTCGCACGTTCGCGCCTTGCTCGACCATCGGCGCAAAGCCTGCGCCGTTCAGCCCGACGGTATCGATGCCGATATGCAGCAGCACTTCCGCACCTTCGGCCGTGACGATCGTCACGGCGTGGCCGGTGCGCGCGATATGCATCACCACGCCGTCGCACGGCGCAACAAGCTTGCCTTCAAGCGGATCGATACCGATGCCGTCGCCGAACATGCCGCCTGCAAACACAGGGTCGGGCACGTCTCCCAGCAGCACGACCGGGCCGGTCAATGGCGCAAGCAGGACGATAGGGTCTTCGGAACGGCTCATCAAACGGGACTCCTCGACACGTCGCATCTGAATTCTCAATCAGTGAGTTTCGGTGACTTTATGCAGATGGCGCGGTGCGTCAGGATTGCGTCCGCGCGCGGCGGCAAGGCTGGCAGCCATCACATAGAAGGAAAGGATCGCGGCGATCGGATCGAGCGCCGGATTGGCCGTCGCGACGAGCGGCAGCGAGGCCTGTGGAATATCGTCCGGCGCGGCGAGCAGCACGCGCGCGCCGCGCGCCTGCATGTCGCGCGCGAGCTGCAGCAGGCCCGCCTGTTCGGGGCCGCGCGGCGCGAACACGAGCAGCGGATAGTCGCGGTCGATCAGCTCCATCGGACCGTGCCGCACTTCGGCGCTCGAAAACGCTTCGGCCTGAATCCCCGACGTTTCTTTCAGCTTGAGCGCCGCTTCCTGCGCGATGGCGAGGCCAAGCCCGCGGCCGATCACGATCATCCGTTCGACGCCGCGCAATTCGTCGACAGCCTTCGACCAGTCGAGCTTCCCCGCGTGCGCCAATGCATCAGGCAACGCCTGCAATGCGCCGAGCAGCGCTTCGTCGCGCTGCCAGTGCGCGACCAGTTGCGCGGAAATGGACAGCATCGCGATGTAGCTCTTGGTTGCCGCGACGCTCAGTTCAGGGCCGGCGGCGAGCGGCAGATGCCATTCGCACACATCGGCGAGCGGCGATTGCGGCGCATTCACCGCCGCGACGGTCAACGCGCCCGCGTCGCGCAGCGCGGCCATCGTGCCGACCAGATCCGGGCTCTTGCCCGATTGAGAAAACGCGAGCGCGAGCTGATCGCGCACCTGCAGCGGCGCTTGCTGCAGCGTCGCGACCGACATCGGCAGCGACGCCACTGGCACGCCGATGCGGCTCATCGCGAGGCTCGCGAAGTAGCTCGCCGCGTGATCGGAACTGCCGCGCGCGATGGTCAGCGCGACATGGCGCGGCTTCGCCCCAAGCCGCACCGCGAGCGCCGCGACACGCGACGGATCGGCAAGCTGCGCAGCGACCACTTCCGCGGACGCCAGCGCCTCGTTAAGCATATTCGACAATCGATTCTCCTTCGACGTAAGTCGCAGTCAACGCCAGTTCACGATCGAACACGACGACGTCGGCCCACGCGCCCCGCGCGATACGGCCGCGGTCTTCGATGCCGAGATAGTCGGCGGCATAGCGCGACAGACGGTTTGAAACATCGGCCATCGGCAGGCCGAGCGAACACAGATTGCGCAGCGCCTGGTCCATCGTCAGTGTGCTGCCAGCGAGCGTGCCGTCGGCAAGGCGCACGCCGCCGAGACACTTCGTCACGTGCTGGCTGCCGAGGCGGTACTCGCCGTCCGGCATGCCGGTGGCCGACGTGCTGTCGGTGACGACGTACAGGCGCGGAATCGCGCGCATCGCGGCGCGGATCGCGCCCGGATGGACGTGCAGCAGATCGGGAATGATTTCCGCGTATTCCGCGTGCGCGAGCGCCGCGCCGACCATGCCCGGATTGCGGTGATGCAGCGGCGACATCGCGTTGAACAGGTGCGTGAAACTGCGCGCGCCGTGTTTCATCGCGGCGACGGCGTCGTCATAGGTGCCGAGCGAATGACCCAGTTGCACCCGCACCCCGCGTGCGGCGATCTCCGAGATGATGTTCATGTGGCCGGAGATTTCCGGTGCGATCGTCACGACGCGAATCGGCGCGATTGCCAGATATTTCAGCACTTCGTCGAGCACCGCCGATACCGCCGCGTCCGGCTGCGCGCCCAGCTTGCCCGGGTTGATGTACGGCCCCTCGAGGTGCACGCCCAGCACGCGCGAGCCGCCCGGCGCGCGGTTGCGCGTGGCGTCGCCGAGGCCGGCGACCACGCTCATCAACTGGTCGCGCGGCGCGGTCATGGTCGTGGCGAGCAGGCTCGTCGTGCCATGGCGTGCGTGCGTGCGGGTAATCGCTTCGATCGCGTTGCCGGCTTCCATCACGTCGGAGCCGCCGCCGCCGTGCACGTGCAGATCGATGAAGCCGGGCAGGATGTACGGCGCGTCGTTGGTCGACGGATCGACCGGCACGCCCGTGAGTGCCGTGATACGGCCGTTTTCGGTTTCCAGCGTGCCGTGAATCCACCCGTCGGTGGTGAGTATGTTTCCGGTCAGCATGAGTCTCTCTGATGATGCGCGATGCAATGCATGACTGAAGTCGCGGTTCGGTGTTCCGCCGCGGCTGCAGATTTAAAGTCGGAGTTCCGCGACGAAGTCGTAGTAGTCGTCCCGGCAGTAGGTGTCCGTCAGTTCGATCGCGCGCTGCTCCGCGCTGTAACCGACTCGCGTGATCAGCAGCAGTGCGGTGCGCGGCTCGAGTTCCATCAGCGCGGCGATTTCGCTCGATGCGTTGACCGCGCGAAAGTGCTGCAACGCGCGCACGACGGCCATACCGCGTCGCTCGAGAAAACCATACAGCGAGCTGTCGATCGCGAGCGGGTCCGGCACGATCGACGTGGGCAGCGACGAATGCTCGACCGCCATCACGATGCCGTCCGCCCGCCTCAGGCGCCGCAGGCTCGCGACGGACGCGCCCGGCGACAGGCCGAGATGAACGATTTCGTCGCGGCTCGCGGCGCGGACGTCGCGTTCGAGCCAGATCGAGTCGGGCCGGAAGCCGCGCTGCTGCATCTTCTTCGTGAAGCCGGTCAGGCGCGACAGCGGATCCTCGACGCGCGGCGTGATGAAACTGCGCGCGCCCGGCGCGCGGCGAATCAAACCCTGCTCGACGAGCAACGCGATCGCCTTGCGTGCGGTGATCCGCGACACGCCGATCGCATCCGACAACGTGCGCTCCGATGGCAACGCCTCACCCGCCGTCCACGCGCCGCAATGAATCGCCGTCGCCAGATTGCGCGCGAGCTGCAGGTAGAGGGGGGTGACGTTCCGCGCGTCGGGCATCAGTGCGGACCAGCGTGTTTCCATGGGGCTCCAGCCAATCGAGACGAATACGTGGTCTACGAAATTGGAGCCCATTATATAACCAACATAATACCAGTCAACAGAGTGGTCCTAAATAAGACCATCCTCTGGAAGAGTTATCAAATAAGGAGTTCACCGCATTTACGGGGCTGAGACAGCGAATTTTGGAGACCAGGACATACCCCAACAGCAGACCAATGAAGATACCAGTCAGTGCGAATGACCTGGTTCTGACGCGCCTGGAGCACTCGCGCGCCGGCCCTGCTTTGCTCCGGTTGCGGACACTGCCAATGTGTACAGGGTTTATTGGACATTGCGATCGAATATAGTGCCACATGGCAAGAACTCCGGGAGCACGCACTTGACCGATCCCACCGCATTGCGGCGTGCTGAAGCTGTCCGCCGTTTCAACCGTTTTTATACGAAGCACGTCGGCGTGCTCGACGAGCGCGTGCAGAGGAACGAGTTTTCGCTAACCGAGGTACGCGTGATGCAGGAACTCGCAGGCAGCCGCACGCAAACGGCCGCGGCGCTCACGCGCAATCTGGGGCTCGACAGCGGTTACCTCAGCCGGCTCCTCGCCGGCTTCGAACGCCGCGACCTGATCACGCGGAGCCCGTCGGAGGTCGACGCTCGGCAGTCTCTGCTCGCACTCACCGCAGCCGGCTACGCCGCTTATGAACCGCTCGACGCGGCCGGCGTCGCAGAAGTGTCGGCGGTGCTCGCCCGGCTGACGGACGGGTCGCAGGAGCGGCTGATCGGCGCGATGATGCTGATCGAGCGACTGCTCGACGAACGGCAACGGAACAGCATGGTCAGGTTGCGTGCGCCGCGCGCCGGCGATTACGGCTGGCTCGTGCACCGGCAAGCGCAGTTGTTCGCGAGCGGGCACGGCTGGGATCACACCTTTGAAGGACTGCTAGCGCAGAGGGTCGCCGAGTTCGCGCAAGCGCACGATCCGCAGCGCGAAACCTGCTGGATCGCCGAACAGGAGGGCATCGTGGTCGGCTCCGCGTTGCTGGCGACGGTGTCGGAGACGATCGCTGACGTACGGATGCTGTATGTCGAGCCGGATATGCAGCGCCTCGGCATCGGCACGCAGTTACTGAACGAATGCATGCGGTTTGCCAGAAGCGCCGGCTACGCCAGGCTGTCGATCACGACGGAAAGCGCGCTACACGACGCGCGGCGCCTCTTCGATCATGTCGGCTTCGCCCGCGCCAGTGCCGTACCGGGGCAACGCTTCGGCCAGAAGCTCGTCATCGAGCGCTGGGAACGGGATCTTTAGCGAGTCATGCCGAGCGGCGAAATGGACGTGCCGCCTACGTTGGCGATCTTGTCGCCGCACTGTCTCGTCAGGCTGTCGAGGTACGGCTGGTGCTGGAATGGTGCTGGAGTCAGGCGGCGCCGAATTCACCGCGCCGCCTGAAAGACTACAGCCTCGCTCGCACGAAGTGATCGCTCAGAACGTGGTCCAGTCGCCGTCGGAAGGCTTCGCGCCCGCAGCGGGTGCGGCGGGCGGCGTTGCCGGCGCCTTCGGCGCGCTCGGCTCGGCACGCGCCGGCGCCGGCAGCTTCTGCACTGTACGCACCCCGAAGTCCGGCGCCGGCTTCGCGGCGGCGATGGCCTTCGGCGCCAGGCGCTCCGCGATCGCGGGCTTCGCCGCCGCAGGCGTGACGGCCCGCGGGACCGGCGAGGCCGCCACTTCGTTCACGCGAAACGCGTTGACCGCCTCGCGCAACCGCGCAGCCTGATCCTGCAACGAAGCTGCCGCGGCCGTGGCCTGTTCGACGAGCGCCGCATTCTGCTGCGTGACTTCATCCATCTGCGACACCGCGCGGCCGACCTGCGAAATGCCGCTGCTCTGCTCTTCGGAAGCC
>DASXXR010000065.1:0-4485 GCA_036502945.1 Paraburkholderia sp.
GCCTGCGAGAACTGGTCGCTATAGGTCATCGCGCGATTCAGCGCGATGACGCTAGGCGGAATCAGCAGCGTCCCGTCATTGCCGATAAGCGTGTAGGACAGCGAATACGTCAACGCATATTCCTCGACGACACCGAGCGAGTTAAGCGTAAGAACACTGTTCCCAAGCGATTCGGTGACCTGCAGCACCGCGTCGGCGTTGGCCTTCGAATTCACGATAACCGTATCGCTGCCGCCTTCCACGATTCTCGTCAACCGGGCGGAAAACGCCGGCGCTGCGCCGGCAATGGCGAGGCGCTTGAACGCGTAATCCTGCTGGCCGCGCAACTGGAAGCCGCATGCGCTCAACATCATCGCGCCACACGCCAACGTCAAAAACGATCTGCGAGTCACATTGGCTCCTGGTTCGCAGTAAATTCCTCGGCACGCGCGTACGCTGCACGCGGCGATAATCTGTCGATTCCCCGCACCATCAGGCGACAATGTTCACGAGACGGCCGGGAACGACAACCACCTTCTTCACAGGCCGGCCTTCGCTGAACTTCGCAAACATCTCGTGCGCAAGCGCCGCGCGTTCGATCGCTTCGCGGGTCGCGTCTTTCGCAACCGTCAGCGCGCCGCGCACCTTGCCGTTCACCTGCAGCACGAGTTCGATTTCGGCCTGTTCAAGCGCTTTCTCATCGACCTTCGGCCACGGCGCGTCGAGCAGCGAGCCGAATTCGTCCGCATAGCCAAGTTCCTGCCAAAGCTGGAACGTGGCATGCGGCACGACCGGGTACAGCACGCGCAGCAGCACGCCGTAGGTCTCGCGCAGCACGCCGGACTGGGCGCCGCGTGCACCTTCTATCGCGTTGAGCATCTTCATCGCCGCCGACACAACCGTGTTGTACTGCAGACGCTGATAGTCGAAATCGGCTTGCTTGAGCACGCTGTAGATGTCGCGACGCAGCGCCTTGTCCGTATCGCCAAGCTTCGTGGCGTCGAACGATGCGCGTTCGCGCAACGCCGCCTCGTTCGCATGGCCGAAGCCCCACACGCGACGCAGGAAGCGGCTCGCGCCTTCCACGCCCGCGCCCGACCATTCGAGCTGCTGCTCGGGCGGTGCGGCAAACATCGTGAAGAGGCGCGCGGTGTCGGCGCCGTACTGATCGATCAGCACCTGCGGATCGACGCCGTTGTTCTTCGACTTCGACATCTTCTCGACGCCGCCCAGTTCAACCGGCTTGCCGTCGGCATTCAGCGTGGCGCCGATCGGGCGGCCTTTGTCGTCGTGCGTGACGGTCACATCAGCCGGGTTGTACCAGGTCTTCTTGCCCGCTACGTTTTCGCGGTAGAAGGTTTCGTTCAGCACCATGCCCTGCGTGAGCAGGTTCTTCGCCGGCTCGCCGAACTCGACGATGCCGAGGTCGCGGGATACCTTCGCCCAGAAACGCGAATACAGCAGGTGCAGGATCGCGTGCTCGATGCCGCCGATGTATTGATCCATCGGCATCCAGTAATTGGTGCGATCGTCGACCATCGTCTTCGCGTCCGGCGCCGCATAGCGGTAGAAGTACCACGCCGAATCAACGAACGTGTCCATCGTGTCGGTTTCGCGCTTCGCGGGCGCGCCGCACTTCGGGCACGTGCAATTGACGAACGCTTCGGATTTCGCCAGCGGGTTGCCCGTGCCGTCCGGCACGAGGTCTTCCGGCAGCACCACCGGCAGATCTTTTTCCGGCACCGCCACGTCACCGCACGTCGCGCAGTGGATGATCGGAATCGGCGTACCCCAGTAGCGCTGGCGCGAAATGCCCCAGTCGCGCAGGCGCCATGTGATCTGCTTGTCGCCGAGGCCGAGCGCTTTCAGATCGGCAGCGATTGCATCGACGGCTTCCTTGTACTTCAGCCCGTCGTACTTGCCGCTGTTCACGAGGACGCCGTTTTCCTTGTCGCCGTACCACTCCTGCCAGGCGTCCGTGGAGAACGCCTTCCCTTCCCCTTGGGGGAGCGCCACCACCTGCTTGATCGCTATGCCGTATTTCTTCACGAATGCGAAGTCGCGCTCGTCGTGCGCCGGCACACCCATCACCGCACCCTCGCCGTAGCTCATCAGCACGTAGTTGCCGATCCACACTTCGACCTGCTCATGCGTCAGCGGATGCGTGACGTAGAAGCCCGTCGCCATGCCCTTCTTTTCCATCGTCGCCATGTCAGCTTCGGCGACTCCGCCGTGCTTGCATTCGTCGATGAACGCCTGCAGTTCCGGCTTGTTCTTCACGAGCCGAGTGGCGAGCGGATGCTCGGCGGCAATCGCGCAGAACGTCACGCCCATGATCGTATCGGCGCGCGTGGTGAATACGCGCAGCAGCTTCTTCTCGCCGTCGATTTCATACGGGAAGCCGAAGTTGACGCCGAAGCTCTTGCCGATCCAGTTCTGCTGCATCACCTTCACGCGCTCGGGCCAGCCAAGGCCTTCGAGGTCGCTCAGCAGTTCATCCGCGTATTGCGTGATCCGCATGTAGTACATCGGGATCTCGCGCTTTTCGACAAGCGCGCCCGAACGCCAGCCGCGTCCGTCGATCACCTGTTCGTTCGCGAGCACGGTCTGGTCGACCGGGTCCCAGTTGACGGTGCCGGTTTTCTTGTACGCAATGCCCTTTTCGAGCATCTTCAGGAACAGCCACTGGTTCCATTTGTAGTAGTCGGGCCGGCAGGTTGTCACTTCGCGCGACCAGTCGATCGCAAGACCCATCGATTGCATTTGCCCCTTCATGTACGCGATGTTGTCGTACGTCCACTTGGCCGGCGGCACGTTGTTCGCCATCGCGGCGTTTTCCGCCGGCATGCCGAACGCGTCCCAGCCCATCGGCATCAGCGTGTTGTAGCCGTTCATCCGCAGGTAGCGGTACATCACGTCGTTGATCGTGTAGTTGCGCACGTGTCCCATGTGCAGCTTGCCCGACGGATACGGCAGCATCGAGACGCAGTAGAACTTCGGCTTGCCGGCGGCTTCCGTCGTCTTGTAGGCGCCGCTCGCGCGCCACTGCGCTTGCGCGGTGCTTTCGACGTCGGAGGGAACGTATTTTTCGTGCATGGTGTGATGGAGTCGCTAGGTTCGGCGCGTACGCACCGGCCCCGGTGCTCTGCTTGATGAAATGGCGTCGATTCCCCTTTGGCCGGGGAAAGGGCTGATTATACCGTTCGGCAGAGGGTACGACGTTGGCGTGCGGCGGCTGCGGCAGTTGTGTCGGCGGTTGCGCCGGTTGCCGCGCGCCGCGCGCTATGGCCGGCTGGCCGCGGCTCCGGCCGTCGCGCCAGCGCCACCGCTGGCGGGCGGCGGCTGCGTCACGAAACCGATCCGCTCGAGCCCCGCCTGCTGCGCGGCGCCCATCACCTGCGCGATCACTTCGTAACGCGTCGTCCGTTCCGCCCGCAGGTGAATCTCCGGCTGATCCTTTTGCTTTCCTGCTTCGGCGAATTGCGCGCGCATCTGATCGATCGTGATCGGTTTACCGTTCCAGAACAGCTTGCCCGCGGCATCGATCGACAGCGAAATGGTCTGCGGCGTCTCACGCGCGGCCGACGACGCCACCCGCGGCAAATCCAGCCGGATCGCATGCGTGAAGAGCGGCGCGGTAATGATGAAAATGACGAGCAGCACGAGCATCACATCGATGAGCGGCGTCATGTTGATGTCGGCCATCGGCGCCGCTGTCTTGTGTTTGTCGAGTCCGCCGAATGCCATGTCATGCTCCGTCCAGGTGCTTCGTCCGCCGGGGGCGCTCAGGTTCACGCCTCGGTCTGCGCGGCGCCGCGCTTTTCCCGGGCTTCGACGCCCGGCGCGCAAACGTAAGCGTGCAGATCATGTGCAAAGCCGTCGAGTTCCTCCGACAACTGCCGCACCATCCGGCCGAGCACGTTGTACGCGAGCACCGCGGGAATCGCGACGACCAGCCCGAACGCCGTCATGATCAGCGCTTCGCCAACCGGCCCGGCGACGTTCTCGATCTGCGCCTCGCCGCTTGCCGCGATACTACCGAGCGCGTGATAAATGCCCCAGACCGTACCGAGCAGGCCGACGAACGGCGCCGTGCTGCCCACCGAGGCCAGCAGTACCTGGCCGAACTCCAGCCGCCGCTGCGACTTGCTGAGCGCGTTACGCAACGCGCGCAGCACGCGTTCGCTGCGCTCGACGCGCGCAAGCAGCGCGCCCGGCACATCGGTTTCCGCCGCATGCAGCGCGGCTTCGGCGAGCGGTGTGAAGACGCGTTCGCTGTCGGCGAGCCGCAGCGCGGCGACGCCGTCGGACAGCGTCGAAGCCTGCCAGAAAATGGCGATGGCGCGCGGCGCCTGGCGCTTCGCACGGCCCAGCATCCAGCTCTTGACGATCAGAAAACACCAGCTCGCAATCGACATGGCCAGCAGCACGTAAGCAACGCCGTGGGTAATGGCGTCACTCGTTTGCAGGTAGTGGATGATGCCGGTGCTTGCCATCGGACCTCGC
>DASXXR010000066.1:0-3927 GCA_036502945.1 Paraburkholderia sp.
GCGCAATTTCGCTGGCGACGCGTTCCGCCGCCGCGCCGTTCAGATCGTTGATCACGACGTTCGCGCCTTCCTTCGCGTACGTTTTCGCGATGCCTTCGCCGAAACCCGAGCCGCCGCCCGTGACGACGGCTGTTTTTCCTGTCAATCGCATGATGTCTCCATTGTTGTTTTACGCTTCGGGCCGCCATGGCATCCGATTCGGCCCGGGCATGGCCCGCCTGTTTCTACCCGTGGCGGATCGCGACCGTTTTCAGTACCGTGAACCCATACAACGCTTCAAAGCCTTTCTCGCGCCCGTGGCCCGAATGCTTGACACCGCCGAACGGCAATTCGACGCCGCCGCCCGCGCCGTAATTGTTGATGAACACCTGCCCCGAACGCACGCGCCGCGCGACGCGCAACTGCCGCGCACCGTCGCGCGTCCAGATGCCGGCGACGAGGCCGTATGGCGTGCCGTTCGCGAGCGCGAGCGCTTCGTCTTCGTCGGCGAACGGCAGCGCGGCGAGCACCGGGCCGAACACTTCCTCGCGCGCGAGCCGGTGGCTGGGCGGCACGTCGCGCAACAGCGTCGGCGCCTCGTAGAAGCCGGTTTCGGGCGCTTCGGCGATCACCGCGCCGCGCGCGGCGAGCGCAATACCGTCGTGCTGCGCATCGGCCAGGAAATGCCGCACGCGCTGCTGCTGCTTCGCGCTGATGAGCGGCCCGCAATCGAGGTCCGCCTGCGACGGGCCGACGCGCAGCGCGCTGAAAGCGGACGCGAGCCGGTCGAGCAGCGGTTCATACGCCGCGCGTTCGATCAACACGCGGCTGCCCGCCGAACACGTTTGCCCGGCGTTCTGCACGATCGCCGAGACGAGCACCGGCAACGCAGCGTCGAAGTCCGCGTCGGCGAAGACGATCTGCGGCGACTTGCCGCCCAGTTCCAGCGTGACGGGCACATGGTTTTCAGCCGCCATCTGCGTGACGAGCTTGCCGGTTTCCGGCGACCCGGTGAACGAGATGTGGTCGATGCCGGCGTGACGCGCGAGCGCCGCGCCCGCTTCGTGGCCGAAGCCGGTGACGATGTTCAGCGCGCCGGCGGGCATGCCGGCTTCGGCCGCCAGTTCGGCCACGCGCAGCACCGACAGGCATGCGTCTTCGGCTGGCTTTACGACGCAGGCGTTGCCGGCGGCCAACGCCGCGCCGGCACTGCGGCCGAAGATCTGCATCGGATAGTTCCACGGCACGATATGGCCGGTGACGCCATGCGGTTCGCGGATCGTGAACACCGTGTAGCCGGCCTGATACGGCAGTGTTTCGCCGTGCAGCTTGTCGGCGGCGCCTGCGTAGAACTCGAAATAGCGCGCGAGTGCGGCGGCATCCGCGCGAGCCTGCCGCAGCGGCTTGCCGGTGTCGTGCGCTTCGAGCTGCGCCAGCTCCTCGTGGCACGTGCCGACCAGCATCGACAGACGGTACAGCAACCGCCCACGCTCGGCGGCGCTCAGCGCACCCCACGCGCCGTCGAAGGCGCGCCGCGCCGCTTGCACGGCGATGTCGATATCGGCCGCGCTGCCGCGCGCTAGGCTCGCAAATGGCTGGCCGTCCGACGGATCGATGGCGGGGAGCATTTCGCCGCTTGCCGGCGCGATCCATTCATTGCCGATGAAGTGTTTCGCTTCTTCCATACATGCTCCTTGCTGAAAAGGATGATTGGCGGCGGCGGCCCGGCAAGACGGCTTCGAGCGGAAAAGCAAGGTTCGGGCGAGGTTCAAGCGAGGTTCAAGCGGGCTCATGAAGCAACTGGCCACGCATGCAGCGAAGCGGTGTATGCGTGGACGCGCTCGACCAGACGTACGGCGATTATCGCGCCGATTGTCAAACGGGCGCCATCGGCCGATTGGCTATAATGGCGCATCCCACAGTGTCCGGCCCCCGCGGCATCGCTTTTCGATGCGCGCCAGATGCGTCCCGTACGCGTCGTGCCTCGAGCGCCGCGCGCCGTGTTCCGAATTTCATCCTCATCAGAGAGCGCCATGAGTTTCAATCACGTCCCCGCAGGCAAAGATCTCCCGCATGACTTCAACGTCATCATTGAAATTCCCGCGCAAAGCGATCCGGTGAAGTACGAGGCCGACAAGGAACTGGGCTTGCTCGTCGTCGACCGTTTCATCGGCACGGGCATGCGCTATCCGGCGAACTACGGTTTCATCCCGCAGACGCTGTCCGGCGACGGCGACCCGGTCGACGTGCTCGTGCTCACGCCGTTTCCGCTGCTGGCCGGCTCGGTGGTCCGGGCCCGTGCGCTCGGCATGCTGCAGATGACCGACGAATCGGGCGTCGACGCGAAGCTGGTCGCCGTGCCGCACGACAAGGTCTGCCCGATGACGGCGGATCTGAAATCGATCGCCGACGTGCCCGCGTATCTGAAAGACCAGATCAAGCACTTCTTCGAGCAATACAAGGCGCTCGAAAAGGGCAAGTGGGTGAAGGTCGAAGGTTGGGCGGGTGTTGACGCCGCGCATAAGGAAATTACCGACGGCGTCGCCAACTACAAGAAGTAGAACTGGATACTCACGAGGTGGAAGATTGACTTCGCTTTGTGTCCAGCGCGACGACGCGCCTTAGGCAGTCATCGAACTTTGGCTTGTCGTGCTCGTTGAGATACCTCAGGTCGGCCAGAACATGTTCGAATCTGGCTGACTCTGATTCATGCTTTATCGTGTCGATTCGCTTTTTCAGCTGGAGAAATTCAGCGATAGGTTTTTCGGTTTTATCAACGGTACGCAATTGACCGATGAGAGAATCGAGCGCATCCGAAATTCGACCCAGCTGCCGCCCGTAGCTTTCCTTGCTGACGATTTCTCTTTCAGCCGAGGGGTTGGTCGAGTTTGTCTCATTCACGACAACGCAATGCGGTATGGGCGGCAGGATAGGGTGCGATGGTCATCCCTTTCTCCAGAAGTGTCGTAACACTAGCCGCACCGAAGAGGTGCTGTTTCGCGCCGGTTGCGCTACATCCGCACTCACCGCGCTTCAAAACAAGGCATCTATTAGGCGGATGTCTGCGCAAAAGCCCGTGCGACGGGTATCTACTCGATCGGCATACAACTTGCCTTCGGAAAAGCAAGGCCGACAGAGGTTGGCTCCAGGTTGCGCGAGTCCTCATCGTTCGATGATAGGCGCTCGCGGACATTGAATCCGCTTTGATTTCCGATGGCAGAGCGATCGCGTGCCGTCGAGAACCCTAGAGCAGGGAGGACATCATGTTTGAGTCCGTGCCCGTTATCGCCAGTAAGACCGTGGATGGTGAAACCGTCCGCGCGGAATATCTCTGCGACACCGGTCGTCTGCGAATTGTCGGCGGCGCAACGATACGATTCGAGTGGTTTCCTCCGCATTCCTGGTTCGTTATCGCGTCCGTCTCGGGACACAGCCGGTGGGGCACCGAGCCCAACGAAGACGACCTGCTGCTACTTATCGAGAACTTTGCAGGGCCGTTCGGTTAGCGCTTCCGTGCAGTATGGGTGAGCCAGGCGCTCGGGTTTGCAAAATCGCTAGGCGGCGTCGGATTCATCGCTTGCCGCAAGTTCTTGCGGCGGCATCACGGATTCAAGCGTCTTTGCCCCTGCGGCCAGCGCGCGTTTGCCCGCCGGCGGCAAACGCTTGACCCAATACTCCGCACGCGATGCGCTGGAGCGATCCGCCAGTTCGAACGACGCCAGCACGCGGACCGGCTTGCGAGAGCGCGTATAGCGCGCGCCGGTGCCGTTGCGGTGCTTGTCGAAGCGCGCGTCGACATCGGTTGCGATGCCGGTATAGACGCTGCCGTCGTCACATTCGATCAGATAGAGAAACCACGGCATAACGACGCTCAGGCCCTGAACGGGTTGTGCTCGCGCAGTTCGTCGACATACGCGTGGATGTGGTTCGCTTCGTTGTCGAGAAACT
>DASXXR010000067.1:0-3426 GCA_036502945.1 Paraburkholderia sp.
CACGGGAATACGCGCGCGCGCAAGACTCAACGCCGCGGCGAGCCCGGTCGGCCCCGCGCCGACGATCAGTACCGGCGGTATGTTCAGGAAAGCGGCGCCCATGCAGACCTCCGAAAATCGATGCCGGTTAGTGTACGCCGCCCCATTGCGGCATGACGCCCCGCTACATCCTGGGCGCGGCGGGTGTGAATCAATGCGTGTGCGACGGGCGATCGAGCGTGCAACGATGATCGGTCGCGCCGAGATCCACTTGCAACGTGGCATGAAGCATCTGGAACTCTTCGCGCAGCACCGCGACGATGGCGTCGACCGCCTGGTCGCCCGGATGACCCGCCGGCATCACCAGATGCACGGACAGCGCATTGCCGGTGGTCGAGAGCGCCCACACGTGCAGGTCGTGCACGTCGACGACGCCGGGCTGCGCCGCGAGGTAGTCGCGGATGCGCTGCAGGTCGACGCCGGGCGGCACCGCATCGAGCGCGAGGCGCACTGAATCGCGCAACAACCCCCACGTGCCGTAGACGATCACCACGACGACGGCGATGCTCATGACCGGATCGAGCCACGTCCAGCCGGTGCCGAGAATGACGAGCCCGCTGACCGCGACCGCCGCGGAGATGGCGGCATCGGCGACCATATGCAGGAACGCCCCGCGGATATTGAGGTCCTGTTTCTGACCGCGCATGAAGAGCCACGCGGAAAAGCCGTTGACGATCATGCCCACGGTCGCGACGACAAACACATCGAGCCCCGCGACGGGCGCGGGATGGAACAGACGGTCGAGCGCTTGCGCGACGATGACGCCGGACGCGAACAGCAGCAGGCCCGCGTTCGCAAGCGACGCGAGAATCGACGAACTGCCGAGGCCGAACGTGTAACGCGCCGACGGCTGGCGTTGCGTGAGCCAGATCGCGCCCCATGCGAGCAGCAGACCCAGCACGTCCGACAGGTTGTGGCCGGCGTCGGCGAGCAGCGCGGTCGAATTCGCGAGCACGCCGTACACGGCCTGCACGACTACGATCGTCACATTGAGCGCGACGGCAAGCGCGAACGCGCGGCCGTGACCCGTCGCGGGTGCGTGGTGATGGTGATGACCGCTGTGGCTGTGGCTGTGACGATGCTCGCCGCCGGACCTGTCGCTACTGCCGCCGCTGCGGCCATGGCCGTGGGCCCCGCGCTGCGGCTCGCCGCCTGCGGCGTGGCCGCTCGCGTCGTGCGCATGCGCGGCATGATCGTGTTCGTGATCGCCGCAAGTGCCCTCGTCGTGCCGATGCCCGCCCTGCGAGTGGCCTTGAAGATCGTCGCGCGAGGCGCCGGATTGACTGGAACGCGGTTGGTATTTCATTGCTCGTCTCGCGGAAGGTCGGTTGCCGGTTCGGCCACGTGTTCGAGCATGTCGGCCAGCATACCGCTGATATGCCGGTCGGCGGCGACGTAGAACACCTGCTTGCCCTCGCGCTCCGCCCGCACCACGCGTGCCGCCCGTAACAGCCGCAAGTGATGGCTCACCAGCGAAGGCGACAAGCCCAGCACCTGGGCGATCGCCCCCACCGCGCGGCGTTCGTCGACGCACGCCAGCACGATGCGCAGCCGCGTCGGATCGCCGAGCAGACGGAACAGGTCGGCGACCAGTTCGACGCCGTCTTCGGCGGTATAACGCGAAACAGGAGGAATGGATGGCATGCTTCGCCTTCATATGAACACTTGTTCATATGTTACACAGAGCCCCCGTCCAGGTCAATCCGCAGTTCTGCTTCGCGAGTGTGGGAAAATGCGCGTTTGTCCGCGAAACTGACCCACCCGTCAATGCACCCTGTTTTTGACCGCGCTTACGCGGCGCATCGTGACGGCCGCCTCGACGACGCCGAACGCGGCTACCGCGCGACGCTCGAAGTCGATCCTGTCCATGTCGATGCGCTGCATCTGCTCGGCGTCCTGCGCCATCAGCAAGGCCAGCACGCGGAAGCGGCTGCGCTCGTCAAGCGCGCCGCCGACCTGCGCCCGCAAGACGCCGCGCTGCAGCTGAACCTCGGCAACGCGCTGAAGGCAATGGGCCAGCTCGACGATGCGATCGAGCGCTTTCGCAATGCCCTGACGCTCGCGCCGGCGTTTCCGATGGCGCACTACAACCTCGGTAACGCATACGCAGCGGCCGGACGCCATGAAGACGCCGCGGACGCGTTCCGCAAGTCACTCGACCTGCAGCCCGCCGACGCGTCGTCGCACAACAATCTCGGCAACGCATTGCACGCGCTCGGTCAGCATGACGAAGCGATCGTTGCGTTCCGGCGCACGCTCGAATTGCGCCCGGGCCATGCCGGCGCACACAACACTCTCGGCATGGCGCTGAACGCGCTCGGCCAGCATGACGAAGCGATCGGGCAGTTTCGCGCGGCGCTTGCCGCGGAGCCGCGCTTCGTCGCCGCGCATTTCAATCTCGGCAACACACTCGACGCAATGGAACGCCACCACGAGGCGGCGTCCGCCTTCGAAACGGTGCTCGCGCTGCAGCCGCATCTGCCGCCGGCGCTGTACGGGCTCGGCAATGCGCACGCGGGGGCGGGGCGCCACGCCGAGGCGCTGCCGCGCTTCGAACGGGCGATCGGCCTCGACCCGAAGTTCGCGCTCGCGTGGCTCGGCCTCGGCACGGCGCATCAGGTGCTCGGCGCGCACGCCGCCGCGCTGCGCGCGTTCGACGAAGCGTTGCGGCTGCGCCCCGATCTCGCGTCCGCCCATCTGCACCGCGCGGTCACGCGGCTCGCGCTCGGCGATTTCCCGCGCGGTTTGCCCGAATACGAATGGCGGCTCGAATCGACCGCGCAGCCCGGCGGCCCGAGGCTGCCGCGCTGGCGCGGCGAACCCATCGCTACCCGTACGCTGCTCGTGCACGCCGAACAGGGTTTCGGCGACACGCTGCAATTCGTGCGCTTCGTTCCGCTCGCGGCAGAGCGCGCCGCGCGGCTGGTGCTCGAAGTGCAGCCGCAACTGATACCGCTGATCGAGCCTGCCGCGCAGGCGTGGGGCGTGCACCTGATCGCCCAGGGCACGCCGCGGCCACGTGCGGATCTGCAGATTCCGCTGCTGAGCTTGCCGCTCGCGCTCGGTACGACGTTCGACACAATCCCGTCGCGCACGCCCTATCTCGCCGCGCCGCCTGCTTATCGACGCAAGTGGCGCGGCTCGCTCGGCGGTCACGCCAAGCGCAAGATCGGCATTGCGTGGTCCGGCCGCATTCAGAAGCAGGAAAACCGCACGATGCCCGTCGCCGAACTCGAGCCGCTGTTCGCACTCGAAGGCATCGACTGGATCGTGCTGCAGCCTGATCTCAGCGAAGCGGAACGCGCAGCGCTCAATGCGCACCCGCGCGCGCAGTCGATCCATTGCTTCGGCATGCGTATCGGCGACTTCGCCGATACCGCGGCGGTC
>DASXXR010000068.1:0-4559 GCA_036502945.1 Paraburkholderia sp.
ATCTCTTCCTGCGACACGGCGCCCGTCTGCGCAACCATCAGGCGGCGGCGCAGATCGTCCTGCGCGCGCGACAGATCGGACTGGCGCACGGCGACTTGCGCCTGATACTGGTTGTCGTCGGCGAAGAGGCCGCGCACCTGACGGACCGTCTGCGCGAGGCTGGCTTCGGACTGCTGCAATGCGATGCGCGCGTCGGCCGGGTCGAGCATGACGAGCGGATCGCCGACCTTCACGGTTTGCGTATCGTCGGCATTCACCGCGATGACAGTGCCGGTCACCTGCGGCGTGATCTGCACGATGTTGCCGTTGACATACGCATCGTCGGTGTCTTCATGAAAGCGCGCAACGAGGAAATAGTACAGGCCGTACGCCACTGCGGCGATCAGGATCACGATGACGAGCAGCGCCATCATGTGCTTGCGCTTGCCGTTGGTCGCCGGTCGCGCGCTTGGTGCGGGTTGTTGAGGCGTACTCATGGTGTGCTCCGTGTGCTTTCGTTTTGTGTCGTTGACTCGGGTCGTGCGCCGACCCGGTCAGTTCGCCGCTTGAGCCGAAGTGGCTGTGGTCTTTGCGTTGGCCGATGAGTTGGCTGGTGCGCTGGCCAACCCGCCGGCCGCTGCGTCGCCCGGCGCCGCTGGGGCGAGACCCGTCGCGGTCGCGTCGAACCCGCCGCCGAGCGCCTTGACGAGGCCGATCTGCAGGTCGCGGCGCTGCATCTTCAGATTCGTCACCGCCTGTTCCGCGGCGAGCCGGTTGTCGTCGGCGCTCAGTACCTGCAGTTGCGGCGACAGCCCCGCCTTGTAGCGGATCACGGCCAGTTCCCACGCTTTCGTCGACGCGTCGAGCGCGCGCTGCGCATCGGCCGATTGCCGGTCGATCGAGCGGATCGACGTGATTTGCGTCGCGACGTCGTTTAGCGCGCCGATCAGCGTCTGGTTGTAATTCGCGACGTCGAGATCGAAGTCGGCGTAGCGGCCCTTCAGTTGCGCACGCAACGCGCCGGCGTCGAAAATCGGCAGGTGGATGGCTGGGCCGGCCATGATCTGGCGGCTCGACCACAGCAGCAGATTGCTCCAGCCGAACGCGTCGAAGGCGAAACTGGCGGCGAGGTTGACGTCTGGAAAGAACTCCGCTTTCGCCTCCTTCACGTCGTGCAGCGCGGCTTCGATCTGCCAGCGTGCCGCGACGATGTCGGGTCGGCGCGACACCAGATCGGCCGGCACGTTGTCCGGCAACGCGACGGCGCTACCCGGCGTCAAGACCGGCTGCGCGATCTGCAAACCGCGGTCCGGGCCCTTGCCGAGCAAGGCGCCGAGCTGATAGCGCACAACCGTGATCTGGCCGTCGAGTTCGGTGAGGCTCGACTCGCTCGTCGCGATGTTGCCGTTTGCGGTTTGCCGCTCGACGTTGGTGTCGAGGCCGGCGGTGACGCGGCCGTTCGTGATCGCGCCGATCGTCTGGCGGTTGCGGATTTCCCGCTGTGCGATATCGCGCAGCGCATAGAGCCGCGCGAGCTGGTTATACGCGCTCGCCACGGATGCCGCGAGCGTTACGCGGGCCTGCTGCAGGTCGGCTTCGGCGGCTTTCTCTTTCGACACCGCCGCAGCGAGCCGCGCGCGGTTCTTGCCCCACAGGTCGAGATCCCACGATGCGCTGGCGAACAGGTTGTTCTCGCTGTCCCACTTGCCGCCGATCGGCGCAACGAAAAGCCCGTTCGGCGAATAGCGTTCGCGGGTCCACGAGTAGCCGGCGTTCACCTGCGGAAACAGCGCCGACCGCGAGCTTTCAATGTACGACGACGCCTTCGCAATGCGCGCCTGCGCCTGCGCGATCGACGGACTGCCTTCGAACGCTTCTGCGATCAGTTGCGGCAGTTGCGGGTCGCCGAACTGATCTGCCCAGTCGAACGACGGCCATTGGCCGCCTTCGCTCGGCACGCCTTGCGCGGATTCGTACTGGGCCGGCGATGCGATCTGCTTGTCGCTCCTGATCCCGGCGTAGTTCGCGCAGCCAGCGAGGGCGAGCGCCGTCACCGCGAAAGCGATGGCAGCCCGGCACGCGCGGCCGGGCGCGAACGGAATAGTGAACTTCATCTCCATCCCCTCTTTTTAATGAATATTGGTAATGGCCACTGCAACTATTTTTCTATGACTTGATGTCTGTATTGGTTGCCGTGTCACGGGTTATACCGGCTGCATCGCCGTGGTTGACCAGCACGCGCCGGAGCATGCTCTTGAGGAAGCCAGCCTCTTCGGGCGTGAATCCGGTCAACAACTTGTCCATCACGCTGTTGAAAATGGCCGGCAGGCGCGCAGCGATCGCGCAGCCTTCCGCAGTAAGCGCGAGACGCACGACGCGCCGGTCCTCGCTGCTGCGCACGCGGGTCAGCAGGCCGCGTTTTTCCAGCCGGTCGATGAGCCGCGTGACGGCGCTTGCGTCGATACCGTATTCGCGCGCCAGTTCGGCCGCCAGCAGGCATTTCCCGCTCGCGACCATGAACAGGATGCTGGCCTGGGTGCTGGTGATGCCGAGCTCGGCCATCGAGCGCTGCGTGACCATATTGGACATCGTCGATTTCACTCGGGAAATCAGATAGCCGACGCTTTCCGCGAGCTGATACTCGCGGATCTCGGGCGGCGGCGTGGCGGACGGGTCGGTCATGATTCTCGTGCGGGAGCAATGGTTGACTAGGCATTAGTATAAGAATGCTTAATTGACATGGCAAGCGTTCTTACAGGTTAGGTAACGGTCTTTTGTTACTCAAGGCGATAAACGCCGCAGGCGCGGCCGACAAGGGCGAAGCCACGGTGGACAAGCCGTTGCGTCGCGCCTATTGGGGAATACCAGAAATCCTTCATGTCCCCGTGCTACAATGTGCGGTTCCCAGAAGTGCGCTCTCGCTTGCTGGCTTCGCAAGCAGGCGGGTCAACCAACGGACTAACGGCCAAAGGGCCGGCAACCGGCGCACTCCAATGTCTTCAGGTTCCTATGTCCCGCGCTCTTCGCAACATCGCCATCATTGCCCACGTCGACCACGGTAAAACCACGCTCGTCGACAAACTGCTCCGTCAGTCCGGTACCTTCCGCGAAAATCAGCAGATTGCTGAACGCGTCATGGATTCGAACGACATCGAAAAGGAGCGCGGCATCACGATTCTTGCGAAGAACTGCGCGGTCGAATTCGAAGGCACGCACATCAACATCGTCGACACCCCGGGCCACGCCGACTTCGGCGGCGAAGTGGAGCGCGTGCTGTCGATGGTGGACTCGGTGCTGCTGCTCGTCGATGCGGTCGACGGCCCGATGCCGCAAACCCGTTTCGTGACGAGAAAGGCACTTGCGCTCGGCCTGAAGCCGATCGTCGTCATCAACAAGATCGACCGCCCGAGCGCGCGTATCGACTGGGTCCTCAACCAGACGTTCGATCTGTTCGACAAGCTCGGCGCAACCGAAGAACAGCTCGACTTCCCGGTCGTCTACGCTTCGGCGCTGAACGGCTACGCCAGCACCGATCCGGAAGCGCGCGAAGGCACGATGCGCCCGCTCTTCGAAGCCATTCTCGAGCACGTGCCGGTGCGCCCGGCGGATCCGGACGGTCCGCTGCAACTGCAGATCACGTCGCTCGATTATTCGTCGTACGTCGGCCGTATCGGCGTAGGCCGCATTGCGCGCGGCCGTATCAAGCCGGGTCAGCAGGTCTCGGTCCGTTTCGGTCCGGAGGGCGAAATCCTGAACCGCAAGATCAACCAGGTGCTGTCGTTCGAGGGCCTCGAGCGCGTTCAGGTGGAATCGGCTGAGGCCGGCGACATCGTGCTGATCAACGGTATCGAAGAAATCGGCATCGGCGTGACCATCTGCGCGCAGGACACGCCGGAAGCGCTGCCGATGATCACCGTCGACGAACCGACGCTGACGATGAACTTCCTCGTGAATTCGTCGCCGCTCGCCGGCAAGGAGGGCAAGTTTGTGACGAGCCGCCAGATCCGCGACCGCCTGATGCGTGAACTGAACCACAACGTCGCGCTGCGCGTGAAAGACACCGGCGACGAAACCGTGTTCGAAGTGTCGGGCCGCGGCGAACTGCACCTGACCATTCTCGTCGAGAACATGCGCCGTGAAGGCTATGAGATGGCGGTGTCGCGCCCGCGCGTGGTGCTGCACGAAATCGACGGTGTGAAGCACGAACCGTACGAACTGCTGACGGTCGACGTCGAAGACGCCAATCAGGGCGGCGTGATGGAAGAGTTGGGCCGCCGCAAGGGCGAAATGCTCGACATGTCGTCCGACAGCCGCGGCCGCACGCGTCTCGAGTACCGCATTCCGGCGCGGGGCCTGATCGGCTTCCAGGGCGAGTTCCTGACGCTCACGCGCGGCACGGGTTTGATGAGCCACGTGTTCGACGCCTACATGCCGGTCCGGGAAGGCTCGCTCGGCGAGCGCCGCAACGGCGTGCTGATTTCGCAGGACGACGGCGCGGCCGTCGCGTATGCGCTGTGGAAGCTGCAGGACCGCGGCCGCATGTTCGTGAAGCCGGGCGACGCGCTGTACGAAGGCATGAT
>DASXXR010000069.1:0-9653 GCA_036502945.1 Paraburkholderia sp.
CGTGTCAGGATCGTTGAACGCCGGGTCGCTTGCTTCGGCCTTCGTCGTCGGCAGGAAGCCTTCGGTGTTCGTGAACTCGACGCGCGGTTCCTTCGTGAACAGATAGTCGAGGAACTTCCACGCGCTCTTCTTCACCTTCGAGTTCTTGAACATCACGATCGAATCGGTCACCGCGTAGGTCGCGCCCGTCGTGCCGACCGGTACCGGGTCGATGCCGTACTTCAGGTTCGGCGCTTCCTTCTTGATCTGCTTCGCGAGGAACGGCGCGGAAATCACCATCGCGACGCGGCCCTGCTTGAACAGGTTCTGCACGTCTTCGCGGCTGTAGCCGGTTACGCCGGGCTGCGTGAGGCCGCCGTCGACCATCGTCTTGTACAGCGTTGCCGCCTTGATGCCGGCGGGCGAATTGAATGCGGCCTTGCCGTCCTTGCCGAGCACGTCGCCGCCGTTCGTCCACAACGCGTAGTAATAGTAGACGTCCGTTTCGATTTCCTTGCCCTGCAGACCGAAGCCGGCGACACCCTTCGCCTTCAGCTTCTTCGATGCATCGATCACGTCATTCCACGTTTTGGGACCGTTCGGATAACCCACGCTCGAGAGCAGATCCTTGTTGTAGTACAGCGCGCGGGCCGATGCCGCGATCGGCAGGCCGTAGATCTTGCCGTCGATCTCTCCCGGCGCGAGGAACGGGCCGATGAAGCGGTTCTTGAAGCTCGCGTCCATATAGCCGTCGAGCGGCTCCGCTACGCCGTCCTTCACGAAGTCGAGCAGCCAGCGGGTGCCGACGATGGCCAGATCGGCGTTTGCGCCGCCCGTAATGTCCGTTTGCAGCTTTTGTTGCAGCGTGTCCCAGCTCACGTCCTCGATCTTGATCGTCGTGCCGGGGTTGGCCTTTTCGAATTGACGCGCCATTTTCTCGAAGTACGGCGCCGTCGCGTCGCTGTAGTGCGCAACGGTGACGCGAACCGTATCAGCCTTCGCCGCGATGGCTATTCCTGCAAATGCAAGCGCTACGGCGATCTTGCCGAGCGTGAGGGAAGCACGTGCATGCAACGACATTTCGTCTCTCCTGGGGTGGTCCGCTGCCGTCGCCGGCCGCTTTGGGTTGAATTGTTTGTAAAAATCCTACAGGACGAAAAAAATGTTGTCACGTAGGGATGCCGATTATTTTGGACGTCGTATCTTTTGCGTAACATGCTGTAAATATGGGCTTTTTGTGGCGATGCGGCTCGAATGAGCACGTGGTTTCAAATGCCTTTCAATCCGTACCCGTGTCTCATATGTTGGAAATTTACAAGGCATGGCGCGCGGTCTTTGGCGGCAAACATCGCGAGGACGAACATGAAGCGTGTGGTGTTGGTGACGGGGGCGTGCGGCGGAATCGGCAGCGTGCTGTGCAGGCGTTTCGTCGAAGCAGGCGATACGGTGCTCGCGCTCGATATCGACGCCGCCGCGCTGGCCGGGCTCACCGATAGCCTCGGCGCGGCGCAGGTCACGCCGATCGCCGTCGATCTCGGCGACGCCGCCGCCGTGCGCGAGGCGGTTGCGGATGCAACCAGCGCGCGCGGCCCGGTCGACGTATTGGTGGCGAACGCAGGCGCGGCAGAAGGACTCACGCTCGCTAAAACCGATCCGGCAAGCTGGCAGCGCGATATTCACCTGAATCTGAACGGCACTTACCACACGGTCGAGGCGGTGCGCGCTTCGATGATCGAGCGGCAACGCGGCGCATTGGTGCTGATCGGCTCGGTGAACGGCATGGCTGCGCTCGGGCATCCCGCGTACAGCGCGGCGAAAGCGGGCCTCATCAGCTACACGAAGGCGCTTGCGGTGGAACTCGGGCGCTACGGCATCCGCGCGAACATCGTTTGCCCGGGGACGGTCAAGACACCGGCATGGCAGACGCGTGTCGACAAGAATCCGCAGGTCTTCGAGAACCTGAAGAAGTGGTATCCGCTGCGCGACTTCGCGACGCCTGACGATATTGCCGATGCCGTGCTGTTTCTGGCATCGCCGATGGCGCGGGTGATCACCGGCGTCGCGTTGCCGGTCGACGGCGGATTGATGGCGGGCAACCGGCTGATGGCCGAGGAATTGACGCTTGAAACGCTTTGAACGGTTGGGCGCCGGCGCGGCGTTCGACCCAGAGGCACCCGATGCATCCGATGCACCCGACGACGATGAGGACAGCATGGCAGCAGTGCAACTAAGCGGCATTTTCAAGCGTTACGGCGACACGCAGGTCGTGCACGGCATCGACCTGCATATCGACGACGGCGAATTCGTCGTGCTGGTCGGCCCGTCGGGCTGCGGCAAGAGCACGTTGATGCGGATGGTTGCCGGTCTCGAAGAAATCAGCGGCGGTGAGCTGATGATCGGCGGTACGCGCGCGAACGGGCTTGCACCGCAGCAACGAAATGTGTCGATGGTGTTCCAGAGCTACGCGCTGTATCCGCATCTGTCGGTGTACGACAACATCGCGTTCGGCCCGCGTATCCGCAAGGAATCCACGTCGCACTACAAGCCGCGCATCGAAGCCGCCGCGAAGATGCTCAATCTCAGCGGCTATCTGGACCGCTTGCCGCGCGCGCTGTCCGGCGGCCAGCGCCAGCGTGTCGCGATGGGTCGCGCGGTGGTGCGCGAGCCGTCGCTGTTTCTGTTCGACGAGCCGTTGTCGAATCTCGACGCGAAACTGCGCGTGCAGATGCGCACGGAAATCAAGGCGCTGCATCAACGGCTGAAGAACACGGTGATCTATGTCACGCACGACCAGATCGAGGCAATGACGATGGCCGACCGGATCGTCGTGATGAACGCGGGCCGCATCGAACAGATCGGGCGGCCGCTCGATCTGTATGACAGACCGGCGAATCTGTTTGTCGCGAGCTTTCTCGGATCGCCTTCGATGAACTTCGCGGAGGGCGAAGTGGTGAGCGGCGACGAGGGGCTCGCGCTGCTGCTGGCTGACGGCGTTCGCATTCCGCTCGCGCATGCGTCGCTGCAACCGGGCGCGAAAGTCACGCTCGGCGTGCGGCCCGAGCATATCGGAACGGATGCGGCGCAGGGCGTCGTCGCGATGGAAGTCGAAGTGGTCGAACCGACCGGTGCGGAAACGCATCTGTACGGAAAGATCGGCGGCAGTACGTGGTGCGTGACGACTCGCCAGCGCGCGTCGATCGAGCCCGGCCAGCGCGTGGCGTTGCGGCTGCCGGCTGAACACATGCATCTGTTCGACACGGAGAGCGGACACAGGCTCGCGTAGCGCCGTGCGTCGCAGAGGCCTTCGAGGCTTTGCTCGCGACGCGGATTGCAGACCTAGAACCCAAAAGGAACACACGGGTGTCCGCAGCGAACCTGATTCCCCATATCCGCGATGCGCTGGCGACGCTGCGGCCCGCCGAACGCAAGGTCGCCGACATGGTGCTGTTCGATGTCGACTTTGCGATGCGCGCGAGCATCACCGAACTCGCGCAGCGCGCGGATGTGTCCGAGCCTTCGGTGACGCGCTTTTGTCGCGCGGTGGGCGCGCATGGGCTGCGCGACTTCAAGATGCAGTTGGCGCAGAGCGTCGCGGGCGGCATGCCGTATGCGTCGAAGTCGGTGGCCCGCAACGACGACATTCAGACACTGTTCGATAAAGTCGGCGAAGCCGCGATCGAAGGCATTGCGCACGCGCGCAGCGCGCTCGATCCGCAGGCGGTCGAGGCCGCGCTTGCCGCACTCGCAGGCGCGCGGCGTGTTTACTGCTTCGGCGTGGGTTCCGGATCGGGCCTCGTCGCGCAGGACGCGGCACTGCGTTTGCTGCGCCTCGATGTCGCGGCCAGTGCGTTCACCGACGCCCATCTGCAGCGCCTGTACGCAGGCCTGATGGAACCGGGCGACGTCGCGTTCGCCATTTCACATTCGGGGCGCAGCGTCGAGGTCAACGAAAGCATCCAGATTGCGAAGGAGCGCGGCGCGACGACGATCGCGCTGACCAACGTGGGTTCGCGGCTCGCGTGGCTCGTCGATATTCCGCTGTTGCTGCGCGCGCCGAGCGCGGTGGATCCGCATACGCCGGGGGTATCGCGCCTCGTGCACCTGTGCATCGTCGATGCGCTCGCGATCGGGGTTGCACTGCGGCTCGAGCCGAAAACGCTCGAGAAGATGCGCGAGGCCAAGGCGCGGCTCGCGCGCGAGCCGGAGCCGGCGGCGGACGATGATCCGGACCATGGGCCGTAGCCTCGTGCAGTCCAGGCCTCTTTTTTGACAGACTGGACAATCGCCTCCATTGCTTAAAGAATCCACACTGCAGCGATAACAACGATCTCTCCGACGCGGTCCCCGCCATTACAGTGCCTCACGAGCGGACCGCGCCATGGCAATTCGCAATGCCCAGTGTCTCGCAAGCAGATAACCGGTCGTTAACCCTTAAGGGGAAGCCATGTCGACATCACCTCTGCTCGACAGCGGAGCGCCGCACGGTCCGGGCGATTCCATTGCAGAAGCCGATTCACGCTTATATAACCGCGATCTGGCGCCCGTCCCGCATGACAGGCGCACGTGGACGGGGTACAGCATCTTCGCGATGTGGATGTCCGATGTGCATAGCGTCGGCGGCTATACGTTTGCCGCAAGCCTGTTTCTGCTCGGCATATCCGGCTGGCAGGTGCTGATTGCGCTAACCATCGGCATTCTCGTCGTCTACCTACTGATGAACTGGGTCGGCAAACCCAGCTATGTGCACGGCATTCCGTTTCCGGTAATGGCGCGCGTCAGTATGGGTGTGATGGGCGCGAACCTTGCGGCCGTGATTCGCGGCGTGGTGGGTATTGTCTGGTATGGGGTGCAGACTTACTTCGCGTCAAAGGCTGTCGCGACGCTGCTGTTGCTTTTCGTTCCCGCAACCGCTGCGCTGCGCGATGTGAGCTTCTTGCGGCTCGACGGATTGGGCTGGGTTAGCTTCCTGTTCATGTGGCTCTTTCAGTTGATCATCTTCCAGCGCGGGATGGAGGCGATCCGCAGGTTCATCGATTTCTGCGGGCCCGCGGTCTATGTGGTGATGTTCGCACTGATGGCGTGGATTCTGTCGCAGGCCGGGCTGGGCAGCCTGAACCTGACGCTCGGCGGCAAGGTGCTGGCGGGCGGTGACCAGCTGATCGGCATGGGCAATGCGATCTTGCTGGTGATCAGCTATTTCGCCGCGCTCCTGCTGAACTTCGGCGATTTCTCGCGCTTTGCGAAAAGCGAGCAACAAATGAAGATCGGCAATTTTCTGGGGCTGCCGGTCAACTTCATTGTATTTGCGATCATTACTGTGGTCGTCACGTCGGGCACCGCGACGGTGTTCGGCTCGATGATCATGGATCCGGTTGCAATCGTCGCGCACATCGATAACAAGGCAGCCGTGGTGATCGGCAGCCTGACGTTCATTGTCGCGACAATGGGCATCAATATTGTCGCCAATTTCGTTTCGCCGGCGTACGACATCGCGAACCTGTTCCCCAAGCACGTGAACTTCAAGCGAGGCGGGCTCATTGCCTCCATTCTCGCCGTGCTGGTGTGCCCGTGGATTTTTGTCGACAGCCCAAAGGCGATCACGATCTTCGTCAGTGTGTTCGGCGCCGTGCTTGCGCCGCTGTACGGCGTGATGATGGCCGACTTCTACCTCGTCAAGAAACAGCAGGTGCAAACCGCCGAGCTTTATTCAATGTCCCCGGACGGCCGCTTCTACTACGACGGCGGCTGGAACAAGCTTGGCGTGGCAGCGCTGGCCGTGTCCGGATGTATTTCGGTGGGGTGGGAGCTTTGCACGCAGTTGCTGCATGTGCTGCCTGAGAACAACTTCGGCTGGCTCATCGGCGCGATTACCGGCGCCGTGGCTTATGTGGGGTTGATGCGTGCGGCCAGACGCGTTTAGTGCGCTGCAAGCGCTGCTAAGCGCCTTCATCGTCCGACCTAGGCGCAGCCGTCCGGCTGCCGCCATCGGTTGCACCGCTGACGGAAAGGAGGTAGCCTAACTACGATAGATCAAGTCGGAGTGAAGATGGCGCATATCAGTACGGGTGTCGAGTACGGGCTGCATTGCCTGCTCTATTTAGCGGAACCAGCACCGGGCGTGCCCGAAGCGAGCGTCAGGGATCTCGCCGAATTGCAGGGCGTGCCGGTCGATTACCTGGCGAAGCTCTTTACCAAGCTTCATAAAGCAGGCCTTGTCATTGCCACTGAAGGTGCGAAGGGCGGCTTCGCGCTGGCAAGATCCGCGGAGCAAATTTCAGCGCTGGACGTCGTGATCGCCATCGATGGCGACAAGCCGCTGTTCGAGTGTAAGGAGATACGGGAACGCTGCGCGGTATTCGGCGAAGCCGCGCCTACGTGGGCAACGAGCGGCGTGTGCTCGATTCACGCTGTCATGCAGCAGGCGGAGAAGCGCATGCGCGAGTCGCTCGCGGCGCAGTCGCTGTCCGATCTTGCAGTGCGGGTCTCGGCTAAAGTACCGCGCACGCATGGGCCGAAGGTAGTCAAATGGCTCGAAACGAGAGTCGCGAACCGGCGGCGAGAGCGTAGCGGCGCAGCTTCGCGCTAGAGACCGATCCATGAGAGCGTGAGGGGTCTACAACGGCTCGCGTGGTGGCTGTGTCATGCGACCTTCCGCGCCTGGGCGGCGAGACGCAAATGTTCGGAGGCAGCCCATTCGGTAGCCACCTCCACCAGTTCCGCATGGGCGCGTTCCAACGCAGCGATTCGCGCTTCCTGATCGGAAAACTGGAGCGGCTGCGCATCGACAAAGCGCAAATCGGTAACACCAATGAAGCCGAACGACGTCTTGAGCGCAGGCGTCAGCGCATCCATTGAAGAGAACGGATTGCCGGGGCGCAGATCGGCGCCGCGAGTGGTGATGAACAGCACCTTCTGGTGATTCAACTGACCGACTGTTCGTCCGTGCTCCGTTGATTTGTACGTCACGCCGGTGCGCGTGACACTGTCGATGAATGCCTTGAACGTGGACGGCATCGACCAGTTATACATCGGCATCGCAAACAGAAACGCATCGGCTTCGAACAGCCGTTTGCACAGTGCATCCGACGCCGCGAGCGTCGCTCTCATTTCCGGCGTGCGTTCGCTCTCGTCCCGGTAAGTGGCGATGGCAAATGCCTCGGTCACATGCGGCGGCGTATCGACTGTGACATCCAGATAATCCACCTCCACGTCTACACCTTCCGAACGCAGGTTCTCGATGAACCGACGCGCCAGTGTGCGGGAATTGGATCGTTCGCGCCTGGCGCTCGAGTCGACGTGAAACAGCTTCATTTGTGTTCTCCGTTGCAAGAGTGAACTCAGCACCGCAACTGGCGGCGAGAAAAGGCAAGGGCGTGAATAGTCGAAACGGGTTTCGAGCTACTTCTTGTCCCAGGTGACGAGGTTCTTGTCGTTGTCGTCGGCGACGAAAATGGCGAGCAGTTTCGCAGGCTTCGTCTTACTGGCATTTTCGCTGACCACGTGATGCGCGCCAGGCGCTTCCGTCCACGATTCTCCGGCGTGGTAAACGCGTTCCTCGCCGTCATTCACCTTGCTGCGGATTTCGCCCTGCAGCACATAGCCGACCACGAAGGCTTCGCCATGCCGATGCGGAAGCGACTTCCCGCCTGGTTTGTAATCGACGACGAGAGCGGTCATTGTTTTGCCCGGCACGTTGGCAATGGGTGTCTGAAAGGCAGGCTTGATGGCTTCGTGCGGACCGTCGGTGCCGTGCGCCTGAATGGCGGGCGCCGCCGTGTACACGGCGAATGCCGCGGCGGTTAGGACAAAAACCGATTTTGTGATCTTCATGCGTGTCTCCAGAAGAGAACGGTTAGTAAATGGGCTACGACGGCGCAGCATCAACATAACTACGACTCAACGTATCGTAGTTGCGAGGTTAGTCCTTTTTGACGCGTGTTGCAAGGTTTTGAAAGACTGGGGGAAAGCAGGCGAGCGGGTGAACATAGCGGCGTGATCGAATATCGAGCGCGATGCGATTGACGTGCGCTTCATCTGAGATGCAACAGCCCGGCGTCCGTCCCCCAATTTCGTGCTTGTATTGTTATTCTTGACATTAGTGACGAAAACGTGGAACATTGACAGGAAAGTCAAAAATAATGAGGTGGCAAAGCCGCCCCTTTCGATACCCCCGCACGACGTGCGGATCGCGCGGAAATTGGTTCCATGTCTACCGAAACATCCGGTTCGGCGCCGGTCGCCATGCCGCATATATCAGCATGGCGTTACATCTTTGCTGGCTTGTGCGCGAGCCTTGTCAGCATCGGGCTTGCGCGGTTCGCCTACACGCCGTTGCTTCCTTCACTGATTCAGGCGCACTGGTTCGCCACGTCCGATGTCGTCTATCTTGGGGCGGCCAATCTGATGGGCTATCTGATCGGCGCCGTGATTGGCCGCCCGCTGGCCCGATATCTGTCGAACACGCATACGTTGCGGGCAATGATGGTGCTTGTCAGTGTGGCGTTTCTTGCTTGCGGGTTCCCGGTTTCCGTCGCATGGTTCTTTGTATGGCGGCTGCTTTCCGGCATTGCCGGCGGTGCGGTCATGGTGCTGGTTGCCGCTACGGTGATGCCTCACGTGCCGGGCGAACGCAAGGGGCTCGCGAGCGGCGCATTGTTCCTGGGGCTAGGGCTCGGCATAGCCGGGTCCGGCACTATCATTCCGTTGCTGCTGAACTTTGGCTTGCAGCAAACGTGGATCGGCCTTGCCGTGTTGTCCGCGCTCCTGACCGCGGCGAGCTGGGGTGCATGGCCGTCTTCGCGCGCGCACGCAGCAGCGGCACACGCGCAAGCGCCCGTTGCAGCCGCTCATGAACACAGTACGCCCGCGATCCGCTTGATCTATGCGCAATATGCGCTGATGGCGTTCGGTCTCGTGCCGACCATGGTATTTCTCGTTGACTTTATCGCGCGCGGCCTGGGTGCCGGCGCGCATATTGGCGCGTTGTACTGGATTCTGTATGGCGTCGGCGCGATCGCAGGGCCGCCTTTGTACGGCTTGATCGCCGACCGGCTGGGCGGCGCCGTTGGCGTGCGCGTCGTGATGCTGGCTCAGGCGATCTTCGCCGCGTTGCTCGCCATGTCGAGCAACCATGTCGCGATAGGCGTGCTGGCCGTGTTGATCGGCAGCTTCCCGCCGGGCATCGTGCCGCTGATGCTGGCCCGCGTGCATGAAGTGTTGCCTGGCAATCATGCAAAGCAGAACATCGTGTGGACTCGCGCCACCATCGTGTTCGCAGCATGCCAGGCAGCAGCCGGCTATGGCTATTCGTCGATTTTCAACGGCGGCGGCAACCATCGCATGCTGTTTGCACTCGGCGCCGTCGCGTTCTTTGCATGCTTCTTTCTGGATCTGGTTGCGTCGAAGGCAGCCCGCAGACAGGTCTAAGCCGCCCGCCTGCAATAGTGCAGATGCCACGAAGACGCACACGGCTGCACTTTCGACGAAGAATCAAAAAGAGACGCTAAACCCAGCGTCTCTTTCGTCGCTCCAGCAATCAACCGTTACTCAGTCGAGCGCCGAGGCCGGCCCGAAGAACTCGTAACGGCTTTGTTTCGCCGGCACGCCCAGTGCGTTCAAATGCCGTTTGATCGCTTTCATGAAAACCTTGGGGCCCAGGAAGTAAACATCGACAT
>DASXXR010000070.1:0-38265 GCA_036502945.1 Paraburkholderia sp.
TGCTCGCCGCGGACATCGAAGCGCCGGTCGAACGCACGCTGCTCGCGCGTGACCGCGCGGCGCTGCGCGCCCAGGTGCTGCTCGTGCCGCACCACGGCAGCAAGACGTCGTCGACCGAACCCTTCCTCGACTCGATCGAGCCGCTCATCGCGGTATTTCAGGTAGGCTATCGCAACCGCTTTCATCACCCTCATCCAGGGGTTTTCGAACGATATCGCGCGCGGTATATCGAGCTGCCGCGCAGCGACGAAGACGGCGCGGTGCGCATCGAGGCGGGCGCTGCGGATGGGTTGCTGCTTTCGGTGGAGCGCTATCGGCACACGCACCGCCGATACTGGATGGACCCATGAGCGCAAGGCCGGCGCCGGACGCTCGAATGGGCAAGCAAAAACAGCATCGCACGCGCTCATGCGCGCGGCCGGGCGGCATGCGAAACAAAACGGACAATAACGAACGGAGGCAGCAGCGATTGAAAGACGTCATCCACTTTTCGCACGCGAACGGCTTTCCCGCATCGACCTACCGCACCATCTTCGCCGAACTCGCCGACCACTACGCGCTGCGTTTCATCGAACGCATCGGCCATGATGCGAGCTATCCGGTCACACGCGACTGGCCGCATCTCGTCGAACAGCTGCTCGACGAGATCGAGCGAACGTACGAGCGCCCGGTTTGGCTCGTCGGTCATTCGCTCGGCGGCTATCTGTCGCTGATGGCCGCGCTGAAAAAGCCGCAATGGGTGCGCGGCGTCGTGATGCTCGACTCGCCGGTGATCGCCGGCTGGCGCAGCAGCATGCTGCGCGTGTCGCAATGGACGGGGCTCGACGAACGGCTGTCGCCTGCCGCCGCGACCCGCACGCGCCGCACGCAGTGGGCGAGCCGCGAAGACGCATGGCGGCATTTTCATGCGAAGCCCGCATTCGCGCGGTGGGACGAACGCATGCTGTCCGACTACATCGACTTCGGCATCCCGCAGGCCGGGCCCGACGGCGAGCGCGTGCTCGCGTTCGATCGCCGCACCGAGTACCTGATCTACAGGACGCTGCCGCACACGCTGGGCGCGCGGCTTGCTCGCGGCGCGTCGGTGCCGGTCGGTCTGGTCGCGGGCACGCGTTCGAAGGAGATCCGCCAGGCCGGTCTCGACGCCACGCGCCGCGCGACCGGCGGACATATCGAATGGATCGAAGGCAGTCATCTGTATCCGATGGAAAAGCCGCTCGAAACGGCGCGTGCCGTTCAGCGGATGCTGCATGAACTTGGCGCTGCGCGCGGAGGTACATAGTGGACGTGAAGCGGGACTTGAAGCGGGACTTAAAGCAGGCTTGCAGCGGCGCTGGCGTTCGCCCTTTGTTATGCACTGCGCAAGCTGCTTGCAATCGTTGTGGAATCGGCCCGGATCGAGGTTTTATTGCTGGGTCAGGCCCTTGCTTTCGGGTATAATCCGTTTTTCCCGCGAGCATTCAGCGATGACCAAATATGTTTTCGTCACCGGCGGCGTAGTGTCTTCCCTCGGCAAGGGTATTGCCGCCGCTTCTCTCGCCGCGATCCTCGAATCGCGCGGTCTCAAAGTCACCCTCCTCAAGCTCGATCCCTACATCAACGTCGACCCCGGCACAATGAGCCCGTTTCAACACGGCGAAGTGTTCGTGACCGAAGACGGCGCTGAGACGGACCTCGACCTCGGCCATTACGAGCGCTTCATCAGCACGAAGATGCGCAAGGCCAATAACTTCACGACCGGCCAGATCTACGAATCGGTGATCCGCAAGGAGCGCCGCGGCGATTATCTGGGCAAGACCGTGCAGGTTATTCCGCACATCACGAACGAGATCCAGGCTTTTGTCGAACGCGGCGCAGCCTCTGCGACGTGCGGCCAGCCGGATGTCGCGATCGTCGAGGTGGGCGGCACCGTGGGCGACATCGAATCGCTGCCGTTTCTCGAGGCCGCGCGCCAGATGAGCCTGCGCATGGGCCGCAACAGCGCGTGCTTCGTGCATCTGACGCTCGTGCCGTTCATCGCCACCGCGGGCGAACTGAAGACCAAGCCGACGCAGCACAGCGTGCAGAAGCTGCGCGAAATCGGTATCTATCCTAACGTGCTGCTGTGCCGCGCGGACCGCCGCATTCCGGACGACGAGCGCGCGAAGATCTCGATGTTCTCGAACGTGCCGGAAGACGCGGTGATCTCGGTGTGGGACGTCGACAGCATCTACAAGATTCCGCAGATGCTGCACGACCAGGGCCTCGACAAGATCATCTGCGAAGAACTCAAGATCACGCCGCCGCCAGCGGATCTGTCGATGTGGGCGGGGCTCGTCAACAAGCTCGAGCACCCGCAGCACGAAGTGACGATCGGCATGGTCGGCAAGTATGTCGAACTGACCGAGTCGTACAAGTCGCTGATCGAAGCGTTGCGCCATGCGTCGATCCACACGTCGACGAAGGTCAACATCCAATATATCGATTCGGAAGAAGTCGAGGCAAACGGCGTCGACAGTCTCAAGCATCTGGACGCGGTGCTCGTGCCGGGTGGCTTCGGCCGGCGCGGCACCGAAGGCAAGATCGCGGCGATCCGCTATGCACGCGAGGCGAAGGTGCCGTATCTCGGCATCTGTCTCGGCATGCAGCTCGCGGTGATCGAATTTGCGCGCGACGTGGTCGGTCTGAAGGACGCGAACAGCACCGAGTTCGACGCGGCGACGCCGAACCGGGTCGTCGCGCTGATCACCGAGTGGTACGACCGCGAAGGCAAGGTCGAAAAGCGCACCGAAGAATCGGACCTGGGCGGCACGATGCGGCTCGGTTCGCAGCGTTGCCCGATCAAGCCGGGCACGATGGCCGAAGAGATCTACGGTAAGGACGTGAACGAGCGTCACCGTCACCGTTATGAAGTCAATAACCGGTTGGTGCCGCAGCTCGAAGCGGGCGGCCTCATCATCAGCGCCCGCACCCCGAGCGAAGACCTGCCCGAAATGATGGAGCTGCCGCGCGACATGCATCCGTGGTTTGTCGGCGTGCAGTTCCACCCGGAATTCACGTCCACGCCGCGTGACGGTCATCCGCTCTTCAAGTCGTTCGTCGAAGCGGCGTATGCGCAGCAGCATGCGCGTGTCGAGGAGAAAGTATGAAGCTGGGCGATTTCGAAATCGGTCTCACGAGGCCGTTCTTCCTGATCGCGGGCACCTGCGTCGTCGAGTCGGAGCAGATGACCATCGACACCGCAGGCAAGCTGAAGGAGATCTGTGCAAAGCTGAACATCCCGTTTATCTACAAGTCCTCTTACGACAAGGCGAACCGTAGCAGCGGCAAGTCGTTTCGCGGGCTCGGGATGGACGAGGGGCTGCGCATCCTGTCGGAAGTGAAACGGCAACTCGGCGTGCCGGTGTTGACCGACGTGCACAGCATCGAGGAAATCGAGCAGGTCGCGGCGGTGGTCGATGTGCTGCAGACGCCCGCGTTCCTGTGCCGTCAAACCGATTTCATTCACGCGTGCGCACGGTCGGGCAAGCCCGTCAACATCAAGAAAGGCCAGTTCCTCGCGCCGCACGACATGAAGAACGTGATCGACAAGGCGCGCGAAGCGGCGCGCGAAGCGGGGCTGTCGGAAGATCGTTTCATGGCGTGCGAACGGGGCGTGTCGTTCGGGTATAACAACCTCGTGTCGGATATGCGTTCGCTCGCGATCATGCGAGAAACCGGCGCGCCCGTCGTGTTCGACGCGACGCACTCGGTGCAGTTGCCGGGCGGGCAGGGCACGAGTTCGGGCGGCCAGCGCGAGTTCGTGCCGGTGCTCGCGCGGGCGGCCGTCGCAACGGGGGTGGCCGGATTGTTCATGGAAACGCATCCGAAGCCAGCCGAGGCCAAGTCCGATGGGCCGAATGCGGTGCCGCTGCACCGGATGGCCGATCTGCTCGAGACGTTGCTGACGCTCGACCAGGCCGTGAAGCGCACGCCGTTCCTCGAGCACGATTTCAACTGATTTTCGACTGATGCCGAAGTCGCGCCGCGCCGGTCCGCCTCGATTGTCTGAAGCCGCCGGCACGGCGAAACAAACCGATGGTCGTCGATGCGTCCGGCAAACAGCTTGCTGTCATGCGGCGCGTATCCCGAATGCTTCACCGTAAAGAATCCACCGTAACTTCTTGAGGAAACCATGAGTGCTATCGTAGATATCATCGGCCGCGAGATTCTCGATTCGCGAGGCAACCCCACCGTCGAATGCGACGTGCTGCTCGAGTCCGGCACGATGGGTCGCGCGGCGGTGCCGTCGGGCGCATCCACCGGTTCGCGCGAAGCCATCGAGCTGCGCGACGGCGAGACCGGCCGCTACGGCGGCAAGGGCGTGCTGAAGGCCGTCGAGCATATCAACACCGAAATCTCCGAAGCGATCATGGGTCTCGACGCGTCGGAACAGGCGTTCCTCGACAAGACGCTGCTCGAACTCGACGGCACCGACAACAAGTCGCGCCTCGGCGCGAACGCGATGCTGGCGGTGTCGATGGCGGTCGCGAAGGCCGCTGCCGAAGAAGCCGGCTTGCCGCTGTACCGCTACTTCGGCGGCTCGGGCGCGATGCAACTGCCGGTGCCGATGATGAACATCGTCAACGGCGGCGCGCACGCGAACAACAGCCTCGACATCCAGGAATTCATGATCGTGCCGGTCAGCCAGCCGACCTTCCGCGAAGCGCTGCGTTGCGGCGCGGAAGTGTTCCATGCGCTGAAGAAGATCCTGAGCGACCGTGGCATGAGCACGGCGGTCGGCGACGAAGGCGGCTTCGCCCCGAACTTCGGCAGCAACGACGAGTGCCTGTCGACGATCCTGCAAGCCATCGAAAAAGCCGGCTACCGCGCCGGTGAAGACGTGCTGCTCGCGCTCGACTGCGCGGCAAGCGAGTTCTACCACGACGGCAAATACCAGCTGGCGGGCGAAGGGCTGCAACTGTCGTCGGCGGAATTCACTGACTATCTTGCGGCGCTCGCCGACAAGTTCCCGATCGTGTCGATCGAAGACGGCATGCACGAGAGCGACTGGGAAGGCTGGAAGCTGCTCACCAACAAGCTCGGCAAGAAGATCCAGCTGGTCGGCGACGACCTGTTCGTGACCAACACGCGCATCCTGAAGGAAGGCATCGAGAAGGGCATCGCGAACTCGATCCTGATCAAGATCAACCAGATCGGCACGCTGACCGAAACCTTCGCGGCGATCGAAATGGCGAAGCGCGCAGGCTACACCGCGGTGATCTCGCACCGTTCGGGCGAAACCGAAGATTCGACGATTGCCGATATCGCGGTCGGCCTGAATGCCGGCCAGATCAAGACGGGTTCGCTGTCGCGCAGCGACCGCATCTCGAAGTACAACCAGTTGCTCCGTATCGAAGAAGATCTCGGCGACATCGCGAGCTACCCGGGCAAGTCGGCGTTCTACAATCTGCGTTGATTCGTCTATTATTCGTTGCTGATTGACCCCCGCCGCCCTGCGTATAGCGCAGGGCGGCGCGTATTAACTGTGATCAGACCTTCATGCGCCTTGTCACTGTTGTTTTGATCGTTCTGCTGGCGCTGATCCAGTTCCCGCTCTGGTGGGGACATGGAGGCTGGCTCCGCGTACACGAGTTGCAGCAGCAACTGGACCAGCAGCTCAAGAAGAATGCGGATGAAAAGGTGCGCAACGAGCGCATCGAAGGTGAAGTTCAGGACCTTCAGAACGGCACGGCTGCCGTCGAAGAGCGCGCACGCTACGAGATGGGCATGGTCAAGGACAGCGAGGTGTTCGTGCAGTTCGTGTCGCCGAATGCACCGCTGCCGGCTTCGAACACGCCGTCCGCTACGACCTCGACGCGCGGGCAGGTGTCGGCTGCGCCGGTTCGGGTGGTGCCGAATCCCGAGTCGCGGCCGAAGCCCGAACGCAACAGGCACGGTGCGAAAAAGAGCGCGAAGGACAATGTGAAGGAGAAGGGCGCCGGGTGAGTGGGCACCTCTCGCGTTTTTTTCTCTTGTGACCGAGACCCCCCGCACTCGCGCGTGCGGACCCAATCCGCCTTTACCAGCCCCAACCCCAGCCCGGAGAGCCATAGCCGATTCCGGTGCCCCAGCCATGACCCCCGCCGCCGCTGTAGTAGCTGCCGTACACGCTGACGGGCGGTGTGTAATAGCGCGACCACGCCTGTGCAGCCGCTTCGGCGGCCATCGCCTGGTTTTGTTCCGCGAGCACCTGTCGATCGATTGCATCGTAGCGCTGGCGTTCTTCCGGCGTTAGCGGCGGTGCGGCCGCCGTGACGCCGGCCTGGTCGGCAGGCAGACGGCTGTAAATAGGCGAAGGTCCCGGCGGATCCATCACGCAGCCGGCGAGCGCACCGGCGCCCGCGATCATCGACAGCACAACGGTTGTCCGCACGCGACGGCATAGCGGTTGGGAAAGGGTGTTCATGTTGGCCTCCATCGGTCGGATGCCTAAGCAAAACGGGCGAGACAGGCACCGCCAATGATCTACGCTATGTCGCGCCATCATCCGGCAGCAAAGGCCGGTGACGGTCGCGGACTGGTCTTCGCGCGCGCTTCAGTGCCGCTGTTCGGCAGCGGGCGCCACGCCTTCTGAGAGCCCGCTCGCGACGAAAAGTTGCGCGACGTCGACGGGGTCGAACTCGTAGCGCTGATTGCAGAACTCGCAGTGGATTTCGACGTGGCCACGCTCCTCGATCACGCTGTCCACTTCCTCGCGTCCAAGCATTCTCAGCATTCTGCCGACCTTTTCGCGCGAGCATGTGCATTCGAAGCGGGTGCTGGCCGGTTCGAAGTGGTGGACGTTCTCCTGCCAGAAGAGGCGCCGGAACACCGTGGCCGGGTCTTCCTTCAACAGCTCGTCCTGCGACAGCGTGCTGCCGAGCGTGCACACCCGCTCCCACGTATCGGCATCCAGTTCGCCCGGATGCGGGACGATGCCGCCGTCGCCGGGCAGCTTCTGAAGCAGCATGCCGACCGCGCGCTCGCCGTTCGCCGCGAGCCACAGCCGCGTGTCCAGTTGCTCGGAGTGGTGCATGTAGTGTTCGAGAACCTGCGCCATCGATTCGAGCGGGCCGTTTTCGCCGGAAAGCGGCACGATGCCCTGATACGGTTGCTGGCCGGGCTGCTTGTTGTGCGGATCCAGCGTGATCACGCAGCGGCCGTGGCCGCTGGCGTTGATCAGGTCGACGAGCCTCGCGTCGTCGCCGATTGTTTTTGCCGCTTCGCCTGAAAATTTGGCCGTCGCGCGCAGCGACAGGTCCGAACTGCATTGCACGACGAGCATCTTGACCGGGCCGTCGCCGAAAATCTGCATGATCAGCGTGCCGTCGAACTTCAGGTTCGCCGACAGCAGCGCGCACGCGGCCATCATCTCGCCGAGCATCGTCCGCACCGGCGCTGGATAGTCGCGGCGCGTCAGCACTTCCTGCCATGTGTTGCGCAACGAAACGATTTCGCCGCGCACCGGCGCCGCGCTGAACATGAATTTTTGCAACTGGTCACTCACTGCATTTCCTCGATCCTGATGCTGTTTCGCAGCATGATGCTGCATGGCGTGCGCGTTGGGCCATCCATGGGCCCGGCCACGCACGTCGGCGCCGCCCGGGAACGGGCGGTCGACCCCGCTGTTCAACCAATCCGCACCAGCTGCGCCTTGAAAAACTCGCGGCGCGTCACATAGCTCGCCGCAGCGCGCCGCAATCCGGCGATGTCCGCTTCCGTCAGTTCGCGCACCACTTTCGCCGGCGCGCCGAGAATCAGCGAGTTATCAGGAAACTGCTTGCCTTCGGTCACGACCGCGCCGGCGCCGACCAGACAATTGCGGCCAATCACCGCGCCATTCAAGACCACGGCCTGAATTCCGATTAGCGCGCCTTCCTTGATCGTGCAGCCGTGCAGCATGGCCTGATGGCCGACCGTGACGTTGGCCTCGATCGTGAGCGGATAGCCGGGATCCGTATGCAGTACCGCGTTTTCCTGAATATTGCTGCCCGCGCCGACCGAAATCGGTTCGTTGTCGGCGCGCAGCGCCGCGCCGAACCAGATGCTCGCATTTTCTTCGACGGTGACTTTGCCGATGATCGTCGCGGTATCCGCGACGAACACGCTTTCATGGACGGTCGGGGCTGCGTCGCCAAGCTTGTAGATTGCCACTGGGTCTCCCGTGGGGTCAGGGGGTGCCGCACTGCCGTCGATACAAGCGCGGACGCGGCGCAAAGGCGCGCCGCATGGTTGAATCGCGTATTGTAAACGCTTGCGCACCGAAGCCGTGCGGCAACGCGGCGGTGCATTGCGCGACGGGCGATCCGACGCGCGGTCCGGCGCACGGTCCGATAAGGAGCCCCCTGACCGCCGTCGCGCTGCCGCACCTATTCGCGCGATCCCTTCTTTCCATACGTTGCACGTCAGCCGCCATGAATTCCGCTGTTCCCGCTGCGCCATCCCGATCGACTTGCGCCCGTGACGATGCGCTCGACGTTTTGCGCGAACGCGATCCGGCCGTGAAAGCCGTCGCGGCGCGCGCGCTGCATGCGCGCGTGGCCGACGGTACGGCGGTTTGCGAACCGCAGCGCATGATCGGCGAGCCGCCCGGTTTACCGGGACGCCCGGCGCGTCCGGAGCTCGTCGAGCCGCGCCGGCTCGGGCGGCGCAGCATGCAGTCGGAAGAGGGTCGCGCGGTGCTGCTGCATGCGCTTGCACACATCGAATTCAACGCGATCAACCTCGCGCTCGACGCGGTCTGGCGCTTTGCGGACATGCCGGCCGCGTTCTACGCCGACTGGCTGAAGGTGGCGGCGGAAGAGGCGCATCATTTCTCGCTGCTGGTTGCGCGGCTCGCCGAATTCGGCCACGCGTACGGCGATTTCCCCGCGCACGACGGCCTGTGGGACATGTGCGACCGCACGCGCGGCGATGTGCTCGCGCGGATGGCGCTCGTGCCGCGCACACTCGAAGCGCGCGGGCTCGACGCGGCGCCGCCGATTCGCGCGCGTTTGCAGCAGGCGGGCGATCACGCATCGGCGGCGATTCTCGACGTGATCCTGCGCGATGAAATCGGTCACGTGCTGATTGGCAACCGCTGGTTCCGCTACCTGTGTGAACACGCGCAGCTCGATCCGCACGTCACTTATCTGCGCCTCGCCGACGAATACCACGCGCCGAAGCTGCGCGGTCCGTTCAATTTCGACGCGCGCCGCGAAGCTGGCTTCGACGAAGCGGAACTGGCGGCGTTGGCCGGTCTAGACGGTCTAGACGACGCAGCACCGCGGCAAACGTTCGAATGAACGATTCGTCGAGGGCTCGCGGTCTGCGCGTGCCGACTGTTCCGATATAATCGAACGACCATTCTTTTTTACGAGATCTTCGATGGCTCACTCCCGCTCCGAATTCGTTTCCGTCCGCGGCGTGCGCCTGCATGTCCGCCGCTGGGGCAGGCCCACCGCGCCGGCGCTGTTCATGCTGCACGGCTGGATGGATGTGGCGGCATCGTTTCAATTCGTCGTCGACGCGCTCAGCGGCGACTGGCAGGTGATCGCACCGGACGCACGCGGCTTCGGCGTCTCCGATTGGCCGGTCGCGGCGCAAGGCGGCGGCCACTACTGGTTTCACGAGTACCTGTCGGACCTCGACGCGCTGCTCGATCACTACGCGCCGTCGGGAGAGGTGAATCTGGTCGGGCACAGCATGGGCGCGAACGTGGTGTGCCTGTACGCGGGCGTACGGCCTGAGCGCGTGCGCCGGGTCGTCGATCTTGAAGGCTTCGGCCTCGCGCCGGCGAAGGCCGCGCAGGCACCCGGGCGCCTGCGCGCGTGGCTCGACGACATGCGCGAGCCGCCGCAGTTGCGGCACTACGCATCGCTCGAAGACGTCGCGGCGCGTCTCACCAAAACCAATGCCCGTCTTGACCCGCAACGGGCGCGCTTTCTCGCGCAACACTGGTCGAAGCCCGACGGCGACGGCCGCTACGTGCTGCTCGCCGATCCCGCGCACAAACAACGCAGCCCGCTGTTATATCGCGTCGACGAAGTGATGGCCGTGTGGGCGCAGGTGCGCGCGAAAGTGCTGCACGTCGAGGCGGCCGCATCGCCGACGCTTGCCGATTTCGCCGGCGAGAGCCCGCTGGACGAATTCAAGGCGCGTTTTCGCGCGTTTCCCGATTGGCGGGAAAGAATCGTCGAGGACGCGGGGCACATGATTCACCACGATCAGCCGGAGCAGATTGCCGCGCTGATCGAGGCGTTCTGCGCGTGACTTTTTGCGCATAAGGTTTTGTCGGCGCCATGTCTGGCGACTTCCGGCTGGCTCGTCAGTGTCCGCAAATCGCCTGCGTGTGCATACTGCATTGCAGTAAAATGGCGGGATAACCTTTTTAAGATAGCAATGAACGCCGACCTGCATTGTCATTCCACCGTATCCGACGGCCAATTGGCGCCCGCGGACGTCGCGCGCCGCGCGCACGCCGGCGGCGTGACGCTGTGGGCACTGACCGATCACGATGAGATCGACGGTCAGACGGAGGCGCGCAGCGCCGCGCAGGCACTCGGCATGGACTATCTGTGCGGCGTCGAAATTTCGGTGACATGGGCATCGCGTACCGTGCATATCGTCGGCTTGCATATCGATCCGGCGTGTCAGGTGCTGGTGGACGGTCTCGCGCGCACGCGCAACGGCCGCGCTGCCCGCGCCGAAGCGATGGGCGAGCAGCTGGCGGCGCTCGGCCTTCCCGATACGTACGCGGGCGCATTGAAATTCGTGTCGAATCCGGACATGATTTCGCGGACTCATTTCGCGCGCTTTCTCGTCGAGGCCGGCTATGCGGAGTCGACCCAGGACGCGTTTTCGCGCTATCTCGGCGACGGCAAGCCTGGCTACATCGCGCACCGCTGGGCGAAGCTCGCCGACGCAGTGAAGTGGATCCAGGTGGCAGGCGGCGAGGCGATCATCGCGCATCCGGGCCGCTATGAGTTCACGCAAGTCGAATTCGACGCGCTCTTCGGCGAGTTCATCGATCTCGGCGGCAAGGCCATCGAAGTCGTCACCGGCAGCCACACGCCGGACCAGTACCGCGAATATGCCGACGTTGCACGCCGCTTCGGTTTCGAGGCTTCGCGCGGCTCCGATTTTCACGCGGGCGGCGAAGGCCGCGTCGAACTGGGCGGCTTGCCGCCGCTGCCGTCCGATCTGAAGCCCGTCTGGGAACGCTGGCTGTGACACCATGCTGCGCGGACACGCGCGGTGCATGATTCAGCAGCATTCCCCGTCCTCAGAACGATCACCATGTCCCAATTCTTTCGGCTTCATCCGGACAATCCGCAGCCGCGCCTCATCAAACAGGCCGCGCAGATCATCAACGACGGCGGCCTCGTTGCGTTGCCGACCGATTCCAGCTACGCGCTCGCCTGCCGTCTCGACGATAAAGAGGCCGCCGAGCGTTTGCGCCGCATCCGCGGGCTCGACGAGAAGGCGCTGCTGTCGCTGATCGTGCGCGATCTGTCGGAGCTCGCGAGCTTCGCGATGGTCGACAACCGGCAATACCGTCTGATCAGGTCGGTGACGCCCGGCCCGTATGTGTTCGTGCTGCAGGCAACCAAAGAGGTGCCGCGGCGCCTGTCGCATCCGTCGCGCAAGACGATCGGCCTGCGCGTGCCCGATCACGCGATCACGCTCGCCATTCTCGAAGAACTGGGCCAGCCGCTGCTCGGCTCGACCTTGATCATGCCGGGCGAAACGCGGCCGCTCAACGATGCCGAGGAAATTCGCGCGCGCCTCGAAAAGCAGCTCGATCTGGTGATCGACGGCGGTCCGTGTCCGTGCGAACCGTCGACCGTGATCGATCTGACGGGTGAAGAACCGGTGCTCGTGCGGCCCGGTCGCGGCAGTCTCGCACCGTTCGGCCTCGAGCAGCCGGCATGAGCAGCATGAAATAACCGGACAGACGCATGCAGCCGCATGGTTACAATAACGAGCTATGGATTCCTCCCTGATACAAACCATTGTTGTCTACGCGCTGCCGGTGATTTTCGCGATCACGTTGCATGAGGCCGCCCACGGCTACGTCGCCCGGATGCTCGGCGACAACACCGCTTACGTGCTCGGCCGGGTGTCGTTCAATCCGATGCGGCACATCGATCCACTCGGTACGATCGCGATTCCGCTGCTGCTTTATTTCGCGACCAGCGGCGCATTCATGTTCGGTTATGCGAAGCCGGTGCCAGTCGCGTTCGGCAACCTGCGCAATCCGCGCTGGGGCTCGCTGTGGGTGGCGCTGGCCGGGCCGCTGTGCAATTTCATCCAGGCGCTGGTCTGGGGCGTGGTCGGCGTCGCGCTGGCGGCGGCGAGTATCGACGAGCCGTTCTTCACGCGGATGGCGGCTGCGGGTGTCGGCATCAATCTGGTGCTTGGCGTGCTAAACCTGTTTCCGCTGCCGCCGCTCGACGGCGGCCGTGTGCTGACGGCGCTGCTGCCGGCGGGGCCGTCGATCGCGTTGTCGCGCATCGAGCCTTACGGTTTCTTCATCGTAATGGCGCTCGTGATGACGGGCACGCTGACGAAATTCTGGCTGCGGCCGCTCGTGAGTCTCGGCTACGATGCGGTGACCGCCATCCTGACCCCTCTCGTTTCGCTTTTCTGATCAGACCATGTACCCAGACCGAATTTTCTCCGGCATGCGGCCTACCGGCTCGCTGCACCTCGGGCACTACCACGGCGTGCTGAAGAACTGGATACGGCTGCAGTCCGAATACCCGTGCTTCTTCTGTGTCGTCGACTGGCATGCGCTGACGACGCACTACGAAACGCCGGAAGTGATCGAAAAAAATGTCTGGGAAGTGCTGATCGACTGGCTCGCGTCGGGCATCGATCCGGCGCAGGCCACGCTCTTCATTCAAAGCCGCGTGCCCGAGCATGCGGAACTGGCTTTGCTGCTAGGCATGAGCACGCCGCTTGGCTGGCTCGAGCGCGTGCCGACCTACAAGGAGCAGATGGAGAAGCTGAAAGACAGGGATCTGTCCACCTACGGCTTTCTCGGCTACCCGGTGCTGATGGCGGCAGATATTCTGCTGTACCGCGGGTCGCTCGTGCCGGTCGGCGAGGACCAGGTGCCGCACGTCGAAATGACGCGTGAAATCGCGCGGCGCTTCAACTATCTGTACGGCCGCGAGCCGGGTTTCGAAGAAAAGGCGCTGGAAGCGGCGAAGAAACTCGGCGGCAAGCGCGCGAAGCTTTATCACGAGCTGCGCAACTCGTATCAGCAGGACGGCGACGACGAAGCGCTCGAACAGGCCAAGGCGATGCTGCAGGAATCGCAGAGCCTGTCGATGAACGATCGCGAGCGTCTGTTCGGCTTTCTCGAAGGCTCGCGCAAGATCATTCTGGTCGAGCCGCAGGTGCTGTTGACCAAAGCGTCGCGGATGCCGGGGCTCGATGGGCAGAAGATGTCGAAGTCTTACGGCAACACCATCGGCCTGCGTGAAGATGCCGAGACGATCACGAAGAAGGTCCGCACGATGCCGACCGATCCGGCCCGCGTGCGCCGCAACGATCCGGGTGACCCGGACAAGTGCCCGGTGTGGCAACTGCATCAGGTCTACACCGACGAGGCCACGCACGACTGGGTGCAGAAGGGTTGCCGTACAGCCGGCATTGGCTGCCTCGAGTGCAAGCAGCCGGTAATCGAAGGCATTCTGCGCGAGCAGCAGCCGATGCTCGAGCGCGCGCAAAAATATATGGACGATCCTTCGCTGCTGCGGGCGATTGTCGCAGACGGTTGCGACAAAGCGCGCCGTTTCGCAACCGAAACGATGCGCGACGTGCGCGAGGCGATGGGCCTCGCGTACAGCTGATGCGTCTGATGGACCTGCTAAGCGCGGCTTGCTGCTCGCGAGCATTCGGATGAGCGTGGACGGAGAATCTCCCGCCGCGCCGCGGTCGCATGCGGCGCCTGGCGAACCGTCGCGCTGGGTGCGGCGCTGGGCGCATCTCGTCGTGCCGGGCGGCGCGGTGCTCGACGTGGCGTCCGGGATGGGGCGGCATGCGCGCTGGTTTGCTTCGCGCGGCCATCCGGTGACTGCGATCGACCGCGACGCCGCCGCGCTCGCGACGATGAAGGGCGAGCACATCGCCGCGGTTGTCGCCGATATCGAAAATGCGAGCTGGCCGTTAGCCGCCGAAGCGGTGTTCGCGGCGGTTGTCGTCACGAATTATCTGCATCGGCCGCTTTTTCCGCAGTTGCTGCGCGCGCTTGCGCCGGGTGGCGTGCTGATCTACGAAACCTTCGCGCAGGGCAACGAAACAGTCGGCAAACCATCGAACCCCGCTTTTTTACTCGCGCGCGACGAACTACTCGATGCCGTGCGCGGGCGTTTGCGGGTCGTTGCGTTCCAGGATGGCTTTCTCGGCGACCCGCGCCCCGCCTACGTTCAGCGGATTTGCGCCGTTTTCGAGGCGCAACCGGCCGGTTCCAGTCCCGAAATGCTGGTTCCCCCGCGTTACGATCTGGCCGGCTAATCCGCTACAATCCCGGTTTGTCGAATAAATTCATCGAGTTTCATGACTAACGGAATTCAAAGCGGAATTCAAAGCGGAATTCAGGACGGCATCGGCCGCCGCGACAGTATCCGCATTCGTGGCAGCATTCCCGCCATCGTCACGCCGATGCTCGAAGACGGCAGTCTCGATCTGCCGGCGTTCCGCAAACTGATCGACTGGCACATTGAGGAAGGCACGAGCGGACTGGTGGTCGTCGGGACGAGCGGCGAATCGGCCACGCTGTCGGTCGAGGAACACGTGCTGATGGTCAGGACGGCGGTTGAACATGCCGCCGGCCGTATTCCCGTGATTGCCGGTTCCGGTGGCAATTCGACCACCGAAGCAATCGAGCTGACCGAACAGGCGAAGAAAGTCGGCGCCGACGCGTCGCTGCAAGTCGTGCCGTACTACAACAAGCCGACTCAGGAAGGCATCTACCGCCATTTCGCGAAGATCGCGGAAACCGTCGACCTTCCGGTGATCCTTTACAATGTGCCGGGCCGTACGGTAGCGGACATGTCTGCCGAAACGGTTCTGCGCCTGGCGAATGTGCCCGGCGTGATCGGCGTGAAGGAAGCGACCGGCAGCATCGACCGCGCCGCGCATCTGATCAAGGCCGCACCCGCGCATTTCGCGATCTACAGCGGCGACGATCCCACCGCGATTGCATTGATGCTGCTTGGCGGCCACGGCAATATCTCGGTCACGGCGAATGTCGCGCCGCGCGCGATGGCTGAACTGTGCAAGGCGGCGCTCGCCGCCGACGCGAAGACCGCGCGTGAGATTCACCTGAAACTGTTGTCGTTGCATAAGAACTTGTTCATCGAATCCAATCCGATTCCGGTGAAATGGGCGCTCCAGCAACTGGGCCGCATGCAAGGCGGTATCCGTCTGCCGCTCACGCCGCTCGACGCGCGCTACCACGACGTGGTGCGGGCGGCGCTGCATGAAGCGGGACTGCTGGGCTGATGACCGGCTTCATTGCCACACGAGGCCGTTCCCGGCATTTTGTTTAACCACGACGATAACGCCCACGTTCGGGCACCGAACCAGGCAGCGCGTTCCGGCATCACGAAGGACCACATGAAACGTTCCGCTTTCTCCCTCCACGCAACGCGCCTGGCGGCGTTGACGCTTGCGCTTGCGACGCTTGCCGGCTGCGACACGCTGAACGACTGGTTCGCTTCGGACCGGGTCAATTACAAGTCGACCAGCAGTGCGCCGCCGCTCGCGGTGCCGAGCGACCTGTCCACCGCGCAGATCGATCAGCGCTATGAGGCGCCGCCGGTCGGCGCCGCGTTCGGCGGCGCGCCGCAGCGCGCGGCCACAGCGGCCGGCAACTCGACCGAAGGCGTGCCGAGTACGCAGGATCCGTACGGCATGCATATCGAGCGCGACGGCGACCGACGCTGGCTGGTCATCGACGGCCGTACGCCTGAGCAGCTGTGGCCGCAATTGCAGGAGTTCTGGCAGGAGAATGGTTTTTCGCTGAAAACCGATGCGGCCGCCACCGGCATCATGACGACCGATTGGGCTGAGAACCGCGCGAACATTCCGGACGACTGGTTCCGCCGCTCGATCGGCCGGGTGATCGACTTCGCGTATTCGTCCGGCACGCGCGATAGCTTCCGCACCCTCGTGTCGCGCGATTCGACCGATGCCACCGACATTTCCATCACGCACAGCTCAATGGAAGAAATGCTGACGGGGCAGGACAAGACGTCGTCGCGCTGGGTCGAGCGGCCGCGCGATCCGGCACTGGAAGCTGAGTTCCTGGCCAAGCTGATGCAGAAATTCGGCCTGACCGACGCGCAGTCGAAGCAGCTGTTGACCGAAGCGCGTCCGGCGGCTGCGTCCGCGCACGTCGAAATGGCTTCCGGCGCGGCGACGCTCGATCTGCCTGAATCGTTCGATCGCGCCTGGCTGCGCGTCGGCCTCGCACTCGATCGCACGAACTTCACGGTCGACAATCGCGATCGCGAGAAGGGCATTTACTATGTGCGCTACGCGGATTCGATGCAGGAGCTGAAGCGCGAAGGCATCTTGGGCAAGCTGTTCTTTAGCGGCAGCGGCAGCAGTTCGAAGAAGGCCAATCCGGAGTTTCTGGTGAACGTGCGCTCGAAGGGCGACGCAATGACGCAGGTCGCCGTCGTCGACACAAACGGGCAGGTGGATACGTCGTCGGACGCACAGCGGATCGTGTCGCTGCTGCATGCTCAACTGAATTAAGGCAGCCCGTGCGGTTTGCCAGTCTGGGAAGCGGCAGCGAAGGCAATGCACTGGTTGTCGAAGCGCACAGCGGTACTACGACGACCCGCGTGCTGCTCGACTGCGGTTTCTCGGCGAAGGAAGTCGAGCGGCGGCTCACGCGGCTCATGCCGCTCGGCGCGGGCATCGACCCGTTCGATGCCATCATCATTACCCATGAACATAGCGATCACATCGGCAGCGCGTTGACGCTCGCTCGCAAGTGGTCGATCCCTTTGTATATGAGCTGGGGCACGGCGCGCGCGGTGGGCGCCGACGACGCCGGCGTCGATCTGCGCGTGTTATGGGGCGACGAGGCCGTGGCGATCGGCGATCTGAGCGTTCTGCCTTACACCGTCCCGCACGATGCGCGCGAGCCCCTGCAGTTTGTGTTCTCCGACGGCGCGAGCCGGCTCGGCGTGTTGACCGACGTCGGCACGTCGACACCGCATATCAGCGCGGTGCTGAGCGGCTGCGAGGCGCTCGTGCTCGAGTGCAACCACGATGTTCAGATGCTGACCGCGAGCCGCTACCCGCAGTCGCTGAAAGCCCGAATCGGCGGTAACCACGGACATTTGAACAACGACGCGGCTGCGGAAATTCTGGCTTCGCTCGACCGGTCACGGCTGCGTCATCTGGTCGCGGCGCATCTGAGTCAGCAGAATAATCTGCCTGAACTGGCGCAGGCGGCGATGGCCGCCGTGCTCGGCGCTGCGATAACCGACGTGGTAGTCGCGTCGCAGCAGGAAGGTTTCGACTGGCTGACCCTTTGAACGGGATTCGAAAGCAATACTGAAAGAAAAACGCCCGTGACGATTGTTCGTCACGGGCGTTTTAGCAAGGGTGCTACGGCAACTGCCGCGTTGAGTCCGTTCAGTTACGGTTGCCGCCGAAAATGCCGAGCAGCGCGAGCAGATTGACGAACACGTTATACAGATCCAGGTAAATCGCGAGCGTCGCGGTGATGTAATTCGTTTCGCCGCCGTTCACGACACGCTGCACGTCGAACAGCATATACGCGGAGAAGATCACGATTGCGAGCACGGAAACCGTCAGCATCAGCGCGGGCAGATGCAGAAACATGTTCGCCACCATGGCCAGCAGCAGGACGATCACGCCGACGAACAGCCACTTGCCAAGGCCCGAAAAATCGCGCTTGCTGACCGTCGCGATCGTGGCCATTGCGGCGAAGATCACACCGGTGCCACCGAACGCGATCATGATCAGCGACGGGCCGTTCGAAAACCCGAGGATGAAGCTGAGAATTCGCGACAGCATCAGGCCCATGAAGAACGTGAAGCCGAGCAGCACGAACACGCCGACTGCGCTGTCTTTCGTTTTCTGGATTGCGAACATGAAGCCGAATGCAATCGCGAAGAACGCGAGCATGCTCATCGCCGGGCTGGTGGCGGCGAACAGCGAGAAGCCGGTGGTGACGCCTACCCACGCGCCGAGCACCGTCGGCACCATCGACAGCGCGAGCAACCAGTAGGTATTGCGCAGTACGCGGTTGCGGGTCTCGGCCGTGGCGACGCTGCCGCTGCGGCCAAAGTTATAGGGGTGCTCGTTCATGGTTTCTCCTTGCGTCAGACGCAATGTTGCGCAGTGGTTTGCAATGACTATTCTACGGCGCCCGCAAGCGGATTGCTGCTGGTCGCTCGACCCACCATCCCTAAGATAAGCGCGGTGGCACGGAGTTTCAATGCGCGCCGCATCGCCCGAAGGGACCGTGAAAGCCTCGCCTGATGCTTTGCTTGGAGTCTTTCATTGTGTAAGGGTTCAATCGCAATCATACATTGGAACATGCTACAATAGCGGATTCATTTAAATCTGTAACCTCTTAATTTTCTGGAGTTTTTATGGCGATCGAACGTACCCTGTCGATTATCAAGCCTGACGCAGTGGCCAAGAACGTGATTGGTCAGATCTACAGCCGTTTCGAAAACGCCGGATTGAAGATCATCGCTTCACGGATGGTTCATCTGTCGCGCGCCGACGCAGAAAAGTTCTATGCTGTGCACGCCGCACGCCCGTTCTTCAAGGATCTCGTCGATTTCATGATCTCGGGCCCGGTCGTGGTGCAGGCGCTCGAAGGCGAGAACGCCATTCTGAAGCACCGCGACCTGATGGGTGCAACGGATCCGAAGAAGGCTGAGAAGGGTACGATCCGCGCCGATTTCGCTGACAGCATCGATGCGAACGCTGTTCACGGTTCCGATGCGGCTGAAACGGCCCGCGGCGAAATTGCGTTTTTCTTCCCGGAAGTCAACGTCTACTCGCGCTAAGCCGCGCAAGCACTAACGTAAAAGCAGCAGGAGCGGGCGCGAACGGCATAGGCGTTCATGCAGCTTGTTGCATGAATGCAGTCTCGCACTGAAATGGCAGGATTCGATATGACGAGCAGTCCAACCGTCAACCTTCTCGATCTCGACGCCGAAGGCCTTGTCGCTTACTGCGGCAGCCTCGGCGAGAAGCCGTTTCGCGCCAAGCAATTGCAGCGCTGGATCCACCAGTACAACGCCGCGGATTTCGACGGCATGACCGATCTCGCGAAGTCGTTGCGCGAAAAGCTGAAAGGCCGCGCGTCGATCTCGATGCCGGACATCGCCAGCGACCATATTTCCGCCGACGGCACCCGCAAGTGGCTCATCGACGTCGGTAACGGCAACGCGGTCGAAACCGTGTATATCCCGGAAGAGACGCGCGGCACGCTGTGCGTGTCATCGCAGGCGGGGTGTGCCGTCAACTGCCGGTTCTGTTCGACCGGCAAGCAGGGTTTCTCGCGCAATCTGTCCACCAGCGAAATTATCGGCCAGTTGCGGATGGCTGAATTCGCGCTGCGCGCGTCGCGCGGCGTGAGCGGCGGCGCTGCTGCAGATGGCGCACGTGGCGAAGGCAAGGGCGAGCGGGTCGTGACCAATGTCGTGATGATGGGCATGGGCGAGCCGCTTCTGAACTACGACGCGGTCGTACCGGCGATGCGGCTGATGCTCGACGACAACGCCTATGGCCTGTCGCGGCGGCGCGTGACGCTGTCCACATCCGGCGTCGTGCCGATGATGGACCGGCTCGGCGCCGATCTGCCGGTGGCGCTTGCGGTTTCGCTGCACGCGCCGACGGACGATCTGCGCGACGGCCTGGTGCCGCTGAACAGGAAGTACCCGCTGCGCGAGCTGATGTCGGCTTGCCAGCGGTACCTGAAGGTCGCCCCGCGCGACTTCATTACATTCGAATATTGCATGCTCGACGGTGTGAACGATAGCGAAGCACAGGCGCGCGAACTGCTTGCGCTCACGCGCGATGTGCCATGCAAGTTCAACCTGATTCCGTTTAATCCGTTCCCTGAATCCGGGCTGATTCGCTCGAAACAGGAACAGATCAAGCGGTTTGCGCACGTGTTGATCGACGCAGGGGTCGTCACGACGGTGCGCAAGACACGCGGCGACGACATCGATGCTGCCTGTGGCCAGCTGGCCGGCGCGGTCAAGGACCGCACGCGCCTCGCTGAACGCACGGGAAAGGCGGCGAGGGTTATCGAAGTGCGCGCCGTGTGACCGTGACGGTGGGCAGTGGCGCCTCGCATTTGAAAGGGCGCCGCAGCCGCAGCGTTACGGTGAATTGAAAAGAAGTTTGGCAGAGCGATCGTAGGCGGCATAAAAGGCAGCACGCAGGCCGCACATTTTGTTATAAACGGTTTGCGATTCCGATTCCAGGCTATGCCCGGCGGGTCGCACAAGTCAAAAAAGAACCGACGCGAAAGGATTTGGGATGAGTGAGCCGCAGCACCCGCAACCGCACGACACAGAAAGACATGCCGGCCGCCCGGCGCCGGTAGCGGCCCCGGCCCCGGCTGCGCTGCCGCCGGCTGTACAGGCGGGGTTCGAGTCGCTTGCATCGGTCGGTGCGCGTCTTGCTCAGTTACGCGAATCGAAGGGGTGGTCGATCGAAGACGTGTCGTCACGCCTGAAAGTTTCGGTCGCCAAAATACGCGCACTCGAAGCGGGCGATCTCAGCCGCCTGCCGGACACGACGTTCGCGCTCGGCGTGGTGCGCAGCTATGCGAAGATGCTCGGCGCCGATCCGGCCCCCTACACGCAGGCATTGCGCCGCGAGAAGGGCGTGCCTGAGCCCGATCTGTCGATGCCGGCGTCGTCCGGTACCGACCTGCCGCGTGGCCGCATGTCGCTTTCGCTCGGCAGCAGTTCGCCGCGGAGCCGTTCGTGGCTGTGGGGTGTCGCCGCGGTGGTCGTCGCGTTGATCGCGCTTGCGATGTGGCATACGAACGGCGGCGAATCGTCGGCGTGGCTGGCGCGCCTGAAAGCGACCGCGAGCAGCGCGACTGGTGTCGCAGGTGGCGCGGGCAGTGCGTCGACAACGGTCGCGCAGGGCCAGACGACGGTGCAGCCCGCCGTGGCTGACGAAGGCGCGAATGAGGCGTCGGACGCGCAAACCGCCGCCGCTGACGCAACGGCTTCGCAAGCTCCGCAGACGCAAATGCCGGCGCCGTTGCCGATGGCCGCTGCGCCGGCATCCGGCGTGCCGGTGACGGCGGTGCAGCCGAGCGCAGTGCCGGCACCCGCACCCGCCGTGGCAAGCACCGTCGCAGCAACGCCTGCTTCGGCCAATGCCGCGCAGGCCGCCCCGGCGGGTTCGTCGACGGTTGCGGTCAAAGTGACGCAGGACAGCTGGTTCAGCGTACGCCAGAAGGACGGCAAGGAAGTATTCTCCGGCCTCGTGCATGCGGGCGACAGCAAGGAAATCAGCGGCGAAGCGCCGTTCAAGATCACGGTGGGCAACAGGGCCGGCCTCGACTCGGTGACGCTCGACGGTCAGCCGGTCGATCCGGCCAAATATGCAGCAACGAAGGGGAATGTGGCACGCTTCGCGTTGCCTTGACAGCGTGTGCACCGCGGCTCGACGAACCGCGGTGCTTCAAAATTCAGGCGTCCGCGTTTCGCGCATGGCGCGAGCGGACGTATCGAGCCAGAGCGGGCCGGCGAACCAGCCCGCAGGCAGTTAAACGGCACTAAACGGCACAACAGCGGCTTGAGGAGCAGTTCCAGAGCGGCTCCTCAAACGGCTTCAAGAGCGGATTTATCGATGCATTCCGATCCCATGCAACCCACCAGTCAAATTAGTTCGTCCGACCCGATTTTCGGCGGTCATGCAGCACGCCGCGTGTCGCACGCGGTCGACGTCCGTTGGGGCGGCCAGCTCGTGACGGTCGGCGGCGACGCGCCTGTGCGCGTGCAGTCGATGACCAACACCGATACCGCCGACGCGATCGGCACCGCGATCCAGGTCAAGGAGCTGGCGCAAGCCGGTTCGGAACTCGTCCGGATCACGGTCAATACGCCGGAGGCGGCCGCGGCCGTGCCGGCGGTTCGCGAGCAGCTCGACCGGATGGGCGTGTCGGTGCCGCTCGTCGGCGACTTTCATTACAACGGCCACCTGCTGCTGCGCGATTACCCCGCGTGCGCGGAAGCGCTGTCGAAATACCGGATCAACCCGGGCAACGTCGGTCACGGCGCGAAGCGCGACACGCAATTCGCGCAGATGATCGAAGCCGCGATCAAGTACGACAAGCCGGTGCGGATCGGCGTCAACTGGGGCAGTCTCGACCAGGACCTGCTCGCGAAAATGATGGACGAAAACGCGACGCGTGCCGCGCCGTGGGAAGCGCAGAGCGTGATGTACGAAGCGCTGATCCAGTCGGCGGTCGGTTCGGCCGAACGTGCAGTCGAACTCGGTCTTGCGCGCAACAAGATCATTCTGTCGTGCAAGGTCAGCGGTGTGCAGGATCTGATCGCCGTGTACCGCGAACTCGCGCGCCGCTGCGAATTCGCGCTGCACCTTGGGTTGACCGAAGCGGGCATGGGATCGAAGGGCATCGTCGCGTCGACGGCCGCGCTGTCGGTGTTGCTGCAGCAAGGCATCGGCGATACGATCCGGATCTCGCTGACGCCGGAGCCGGGCGGGTCGCGCACCGGCGAAGTGATCGTCGGTCAGGAAATCCTGCAGACGATGGGCTTGCGCTCGTTCACGCCGATGGTGATCGCATGCCCCGGCTGCGGTCGCACGACGAGCACGCTGTTCCAGGAACTCGCGTCGCAGATTCAAACGTATCTGCGGACGCAAATGCCGGTCTGGCGCGATCAATACCCCGGCGTCGAAAAGATGCACGTCGCGGTGATGGGCTGCATCGTCAACGGGCCGGGCGAGTCGAAACAGGCGAACATCGGCATCAGCTTGCCGGGTTCGGGCGAAAACCCCGCGGCGCCTGTCTTTATCGACGGCGAGAAAGTCATGACGCTGCGCGGCGAGCGCATCGCGGAAGAATTCCAGCAAATCGTGAGCGACTACGTCGAGCGCCGCTATGGCCGCGCCGAAGCGCTCAACTAACTATTCGTCGATCGAAGACAGATGACTGAACAGAAGAAAAAGCTCGAGAAGCTGTCCGGTGTGAAGGGCATGAACGATGTCCTTCCGCAGGAAGCCGGGCTGTGGGAATTTTTCGAATCGACTGTCAAGTCGATGCTGCGTTCGTACGGATACCAGAACATTCGTACGCCGATCGTCGAGTCTACCCAGTTGTTCACGCGCGGCATCGGTGAAGTGACCGATATCGTCGAAAAAGAGATGTATAGCTTTACCGACGCGCTGAACGGCGAAAACCTCACGCTGCGCCCGGAAAATACGGCGGCGGTCGTGCGCGCGGCGATCGAGCACAACCTGCTGTACGACGGTCCGAAGCGGCTCTGGTACGTCGGGCCCATGTTTCGGCACGAGCGTCCGCAGCGCGGGCGTTACCGGCAGTTTCATCAGGTCGGCGTCGAGGCGCTGGGTTTCGCGGGCCCGGATGCCGACGCGGAAATCATCCTCATGTGCCAGCGGCTGTGGGACGACCTGGGCCTCGCCGGGATCAAGCTCGAAATCAACTCGCTGGGCCTCGCGCATGAGCGTGCGGCGCATCGCGTCGAACTGATTGCTTACCTCGAAAAGCACCAGGACATCCTCGACGAGGAGGCCAGGCGCCGCCTCTATACGAACCCGCTGCGCGTGCTGGATACCAAGAATCCTGCGTTGCAGGACGTTGCGCGCAACGCACCCAGGCTGATCGATTTCCTCGGCGACGAATCGCGCGCGCACTTCGATGGGCTGCAGCGCATTCTGAAGTCGAACAACATTCCGTTCACGATCAATCCGCGGCTGGTGCGCGGCCTCGATTACTACAACCTGACTGTGTTCGAGTGGATCACCGACAAGCTCGGCGCACAAGGCACCGTCGCGGCGGGCGGCCGGTATGATCCGCTGATCGAGCAACTGGGCGGCAAGCCGACGGCGGCCTGCGGTTGGGCGATGGGTGTCGAGCGCATTCTCGAGTTGCTGAAGGAAGAGCAGCTCGTGCCGGAGGCTGAGGGTTGCGACGTGTACGTCGTGCACCAGGGCGACGCGGCACGCGAGCAGGCGTTCATCATCGCGGAGCGTTTGCGCGACACGGGCCTCGACGTGATCCTGCATTGCAGCGCGGACGGGCAGACGGCCAGCTTCAAATCGCAGATGAAGCGCGCCGATGCAAGCGGCGCCGCGTTTGCGGTGATCCTCGGCGAAGACGAGATCGCGAACGGCACGGTCGGCATCAAGCCGCTGCGCAGTGCGGGCGGAAGCAGCGATCAAGGCGACAACCCGAGCGGCGCGAAAAACGAACAGCAGAACGTGCCGGCCGAAGACTTGACCGAATTTCTAATCAATGCGATGGTTGCACCCGCCGAAGATGGCGACGACTGATCGCGATGTCGCGATACATACAGTTCGCAGCCTACAAGGCCTCAACAAGGAAGGAATCGCTTCGCGATGAGTTACCACGACGAACAAGAATCGATTGAAAGCGTAAAGGCATGGTGGGCGCGGTGGGGCAACGCGGTCACGTGGATTTTGCTGGTGGCGGTGATCGCCGCGGCTGCCTGGAATGGCTGGAACTATTGGCAACGGCATCAGGCGGCGGAAGCCGCGGTGCTGTACGACCAGTTGCAGCTGGCTACGACCGCCGGCGACAAAGCGACGGTGACGCGGATCGCAACCGATATGGAAGACAAGTTCGGCAGCACCGCTTACGCGCAGATGACGGCGCTTGCCGCAGCGAAAGCGCTGTACACGGCGGGCGACGAACCCGGCGCGAAGGCCCAGCTGCAATGGGCGGCCGATCACGCGAAAGACGACGAATTCAAGCAGATCGCGAAGCTGCGTCTCGCGTCGTTGCTGCTCGACGAGAAGGCCTACGATGCGGGGCTCGCATTACTGGCCGAACCGCAGTCCGATGCGTTCAAGGGGGTGGTCGCGAATAGCCGCGGCGATCTGCTCGCCGCACAAGGCAAGCGCGACGACGCGCGCGCCGCTTACAAGCTCGCGCTCGATTCGCTGCCGAAGAACGATACTTCGACGCGGCAATTGATTCAGTTCAAGCTCGACGCGTTGGGCGGCTGATCGTTGCGCGCAACGATTTCCGCCGTTAATCCACTCCTATTCCAGACATGCTTCGTTCACCGATGAACCTGCTGAAACGTTACGCTGTGCCCGTTGCCTGTGCGATGACCGTGCTCACGATGGCCGCCTGCTCTGCCCCGAAAGACGAGCGCCGCGTGCCGACGCCGCTCACCGAGTTCAAACCCGCGCTCGATGTGCAGGAGACGTGGAAGGCAAGCATCGGCAAGGCCGGGCGCTTTCTGTTCGCGCCGGTCGCGGTCGGCGATGCCGTGTATGCCGCGGGCGCGAACGGTTCGGTTGTGAAGATCGACGCAAAGACCGGCAAGGATGTCTGGCGCACGAAGCTGAGCAGCGACCTGTCGGCGGGCGTCGGCACCGACGGTACGCTGACGGCCGTCGGCGCGCTGAAGGGCGAGGTGTTCGTGCTCGGCGCGGACGGCAAGCAATTGTGGAAAGCGACGGCGCCGGGCGAAGTGCTGTCGCCGCCGCTGGTCGGTAACGGCCTCGTGATCGTGCGCACGATCGACGGCCAGATCGTCGCATTCAACGCGCAAACGGGCGAGCAGAAGTGGGTGTACCGCAACCGCGCGGTGCCGCTCAATCTGCGCGTGTCGGCCGGCATGACGTTCGCCGGCGACGCGGCGGTCCTCGCCGGTTTCCCCGGCGGGCAATTTGCCGCAATCAACCTGCAGAACGGCGACGCCTACTGGCAGACGCCGGTGTCGTACCCGAAGGGCGTGACCGAAGTCGAGCGGATCAACGACGTGACGGGTCCGCCCACGCTCGTCGGTGCTGAAACCTGTGCCGTGACGTTCCAGGGGCAGCTCGGCTGCTTCGATGCGAACTCCGGCCGTGCGCTGTGGGAAAAGGCGTTTTCGAGCACGAGCGGTCTCGCGCAGGACGAGCAGGTGGTGGTCGCGGGCGACGACTGGGCGATCGTATCGGCATTCGATGCAACGACCGGCAAGCAACTGTGGCATAACGACCAGTTGAAGAGCCGCGACGTCAGCGTGCCGATGCTGCTCGGTCATGCCGCCGTGGTCGGCGATTACAAGGGTTTCGTGCACTTCCTGTCGCGTGACGACGGAACGTTCGTCGCGCGGATGAAAACCGACGGCAGCGCGATTACTGCCGCGCCGGTGTTGGCAGGCGATACGCTCGTCGTGCAGACGCATGACGGCGAGCTGTACGGTTTCCGCCCGCGCTGAGCGCGGCGGCGGGTAACCCGAAACAACCCCGAAGACGGCCTCGAGACATGCGGGCCGGCTTTGCAGGCCGTCAATGTCCACGGCACTCCGTGACCGGCAGGACTGAGCCGGCCCCGCGCGCGGCAAAGTAAAACGCGTCGCACCATGTCGAAATTGCCGGGACGGCTGGTCCGGCAGGATCAAAGAAACACTCTGCGCGGCCGCACACGAAGGCTCGCGCATATCGACGACGCTTGTCACTGCATCGGCTATTGCGCTGTCCGCATGACTGAATGCGGTGCCAGGCTGCCTGTCGAGCCCAACCGGCGTCCGCCCCGCTCCCATGCGGCTCGCGCACCCGGACCGGGCTGAATTCGTGCTAATTTGCGACAAATGAAAGCCTTGCAGCGGCCGCATGGCGTCGCTGCGCGGCTGGCCCAGTCGGCCGGCCCGCGCTTCACGGTGAACAACATCAGATGAAACCCGTTATTGCCCTCGTCGGGCGCCCCAATGTGGGGAAATCCACGCTGTTCAACCGTCTCACCCGCTCGCGCGACGCGCTCGTCGCTGATCTGCCCGGGCTCACGCGCGATCGCCACTACGGCGAAGGGCGCGTCGGCGGCGAACGGCCGTATCTGGTCGTCGATACCGGCGGCTTCGAGCCGGTCGCGAAAGACGGCATCCTGTATCAAATGGCGCGGCAAACGCGCCAGGCGGTCGCGGAATCGGACATCGTCGTGTTCATCGTCGACGGCCGCAACGGCCTTGCGCCGCAGGACATGGCGATCGCCGACTATCTGCGCAAGACTGGCCGGCCGATCTTCCTCGTCATCAACAAAGCCGAAGGCATGAAGTACGGCGTGGTCTCCGCCGAATTCTACGAACTCGGTCTCGGCGACCCGCGCGCGATTTCCGCCGCCCACGGCGACGGCGTCTCGGAAATGATCAACGAGGCGCTCGACGTCGCGTACGCCGGCCAACCGGAAGAGAGCGAGCAGGACAAGGCGGCTCATGGCGTAAAGATCGCGATCGTCGGAAGGCCGAACGTCGGCAAGTCGACGCTCGTCAACACGCTGCTCGGCGAAGAGCGCGTGATCGCGTTCGACATGCCCGGCACGACGCGCGACTCGATCTACGTCGACTTCGAGCGGCAAGGCAAGAAGTACACGCTCATCGACACAGCCGGCCTGCGCCGGCGCGGCAAGGTGTTCGAAGCCATCGAAAAGTTTTCGGTGGTGAAGACGCTGCAGTCGATCTCCGACGCGAACGTCGTGATCCTGCTGCTCGACGCGCAGCAGGATATTTCCGACCAGGACGCGCATATCGCGGGCTTCGTCGTCGAGCAGGGGCGGGCGCTCGTGGTCGGCGTGAACAAATGGGACGGGCTCGACGCGCACGTGCGTGAGCGCACGAAGACGGACCTGGAGCGCAAGCTAAAATTCCTCGACTTCGCTAAGTTTCATTTCATTTCGGCTTCGGAAAAGACTGGAATCGGCCCGCTGATGCGCTCGGTCGACGCCGCATACGCCGCCGCGATGGCGAAGCTGCCGACGCCGCGCCTCACGCGCGCGCTGATTGAGGCAGTGGAGTTCCAGCAGCCGCGCCGCCGCGGTCCGGTGCGGCCGAAGCTGCGCTACGCGCACCAGGGAGGACAGAATCCGCCGATCATCGTGGTTCACGGCAACGCGCTCGAAGCGGTCACCGACACCTATAAACGCTATCTCGAAAACCGCTTCCGTGAAACTTTCGGGCTAACGGGGACTCCATTGCGAATAGAGTTCCGATCGTCGACCAACCCGTATGCGGACAAGGGCTGAAACCCGCGTGCGTGCTGGCTTCGCCGCGATTAGGCCGATTGGCCAGGTGAAGCGCGCCAAAAGGAAAATCGGCTATAGTGTAGCGATTGACGGCGGATCTCTTTTTCTTCGCTGACAATTAAGTCAACCTGCAAAAAAAACACGGAGTTTGCTATGAGCAACAAAGGGCAATTGTTACAAGACCCGTTTTTGAACGCGCTGCGTAAAGAGCACGTGCCGGTCTCGATCTATCTGGTCAACGGCATCAAGCTTCAAGGGAACATCGAATCGTTCGACCAGTACGTTGTGTTGCTCCGGAATACGGTTACCCAGATGGTCTACAAGCACGCAATCTCGACAGTCGTGCCTGCCCGCCCGGTGAATTTCCACCCGGATTCCGAAACGTCCTAACCCCTCGTCGCGGCCGGCCGAAGTACGCCACCCGTCGGCGTCCGCCCCGGCCGCTTCCATTTTGATACCCACCAATTTGATCAACGCAGCGCTTGTCGGCGTCGACTTCGGCAAGATCGATTTCGTCGCCAGTCTCGAAGAACTCAGCTTGCTCGCGCACAGCGCGGGCGCCCATCCCGCTGTCACTCTCACGTGTCGACGTGCCAGTCCCGATGCCGCATTGTTCGTCGGCAGCGGCAAGGCTGAAGAATTGCGCGTCTCATGCGAAGCGAACGACATCGAGGTCGTCATCTTCAATCACATGCTCGCGCCCGCGCAGCAGCGCAATCTGGAGCGCGTGCTTAACAGGCGCGTGATCGACCGCACCAGCCTGATCCTCGATATCTTCGCGCAGCGTGCGCGCAGTCACGAAGGCAAGCTGCAGGTCGAGCTTGCACAACTGCAATATCTGTCGACGCGGCTTATTCGCGCATGGACCCACCTCGAGCGCCAAAAAGGCGGTATCGGCTTGCGCGGGCCCGGTGAAACGCAGCTCGAAACCGACCGCCGCCTGATCGGCGACCGGATCAAGATGCTGAAGTCGCGGCTCGAAAAGCTGCGCCGTCAGCACGGCACGCAGCGGCGCGCGCGCGAACGCAACCATACGATGTCGGTTTCTCTGGTCGGCTATACGAACGCCGGCAAATCGACGCTTTTCAATGCGCTGACGAAAGCGCAGGTGTACGCGGCCGACCAGCTGTTCGCGACGCTAGACACCACTTCGCGGCGGGTTTATCTCGGCGATCAAGTAGGGCAGGTGGTCGTCTCGGATACGGTCGGCTTCATCCGTGAACTGCCGCACCAACTGGTCGCCGCGTTCCGTGCGACCCTCGAAGAAACGATTCACGCCGATCTGCTGCTGCACGTGGTCGATGCGTCGAGCGCGGTGCGGCTCGATCAGATCGATCAGGTGAATGTGGTGCTGCGCGAGATCGGCGCGGACAGGATCCGGCAGGTGCTGGTGTTCAACAAGATCGATGCGGTGCCGGAACTGGCAGCCCGTGGCGACGCGGTCGAGCGGGACGAGTATGGTAATATTTCGCGCGTCTTTTTGAGCGCGCGCACGGGGCAAGGGGTGGACTCACTGCGCGCTGCCATCGCTGAAATCGCTACTGCTGAACATCTTTCGGACGCTGACGGTGCCTTGCTGAACGAAGGCCAGCCGGCAGCACTTCAGGGTGCCTCCCGTGTCGGCCCTCGCGACGACGATCAAGAACACTACGGCGAAGACCACAAGGTCACAGAACCCGGGCACTGAGCCTTCATTGGCGCTTCATCGGCGCCTCATTGGCCTCTCATTGACCCATTTTGAATTGCATCGACCCGCTGTCTACTCTGGTGAACGAACACAGGTGAACCCATACAACGAACGGAGTACCTGGCTGCGCGTGCGCGCCATGCTGTCGCTGAACGATCCGCGCTGGGGCCGGGGCGAAGGCAACGGCGACCGGCAACGTTCGAACGACTCGAAGCGTCCGCAAAACGATAAGGGTGGCGACGGCCCGCCCGACCTCGATGAAATGTGGCGCGAGTTCAACCGGCGCCTGAGCCGGCTGTTCGGCCGCAAGGGCGGCGGCGACCGCCGGCCCGACAACGGGCGCGGCGCGCGCATCGGTGTCGGCATCGTGATCGGCGTGCTGGTGGCGATCTATCTCGGCAGCGGCGTGTTCGTCGTCCAGGAGGGGCAGGCGGGCGTCGTGCTGCAGTTCGGCAAGTATCGCGGCACGGTCGAGCAGGGCGTGCACTGGCGTCTGCCTTATCCGTTCGAGGCGCAAGAGCTCGTCAACATCGGGCAGATCCGCTCGGTCGAAGTGGGCCGCAGCAATGTCGTGCGTCTGGCGAACGTCAAGGATGCGTCGATGCTGACGCATGACGCCGACATCGTCGACGTGCGTTTCTCGGTGCAGTACCAGATCCGCAAGCCGGTCGACTATCTGTTCCGCAGCGTCGATCCCGATCAGAGCGTCGCGCAGGCCGCGCAGGCTGCGATTCGCGAGATCGTCGGCGCGCGCAGCATGAATGACATGCTTTATCAGGACCGCGAAGCCATTCGTCAGCAACTGACCGACGCGATCCAGCACTCGCTGGATCAGTACCAGACGGGTCTTGCCGTCACCGGCGTGACTATTCAGGGCGTGCAGGCACCGGAGCAGGTGCAGCCCGCCTTCGACGACGCCGCGAAGGCGCGTCAGGACCGCGAGCGCGCGAAGCGCGACGCGCAGGCGTACGCGAAAGACCTGCTGCCGCGCACGCAGGCGGACGCCGCGCGGCTCGTCGATGAAGCGAAGACCTACAGCGACCGCGTAGTCGCGCAGGCGCAAGGCGATGCCGAGCGCTTCAAGGAAGTGTATGCACAGTATTCGAAGGCGCCCGCTGTGATTCGCGAACGGATGTATCTCGACACGATGCAGTACATCTATTCGAACACGACCAAAGTGTTCGTCGACAGCAAGGTGGGCAACAACGTGCTGTATCTGCCACTCGACAAGCTCGTCGAGCAAACGCGTCAGCGCGCGGCCGATGCGGCTTCCGCCGCAGCGGCACAGCAGCAAAGCGCCAGCGCGCAGGGTGCAGCGGGGACAACTGGCGCAGCGGGCGCACAAGCCGCAGCGGCAGCAGCGCCTGGTGCGGCCAGCGGCTCGTCGCAAGCTTCGGCCGCTGCACCTACGCCCGCCAGCCAGCCCGCGGGCGCCAGCGACGCATTCCGTTCGCGCGATTCGTTCCGCAGCCGCGGCCGCGACGACGATCTGCAATGAGGAGCGCAAACATGAACCGAATCATTGCGCTGGTTGTCGCGATCGTAGTCGTACTGTTCGCCGCGTCGTCGATGGTGTTCACCGTCGATCAGCGCCACATGGCGGTCGTATCGGGGCGGGGCGACGCTGAGGCGACGCTCGCCGGGCCCGGCCTGCACGTGAAATTGCCGCCGCCGCTGCAAACGGTGACGTCGGTCGACACGCGCATCCAGACGCTCGATACGCCCGATGAAGATCACTACGCAAGCGCCGACAAGACCGATCTGCTGGTCAACCCGGTGGTCAAATTCCGCGTGGCCGACCCGGTGAAGCTCGTCGCCGAAACGAAGGGCGACGTGCAGAGCCTGCCCGACCGGCTCGCATTGATCTCGCGCAGTGCGTTGACCGATGCGTTTGCGAAATACCCGTTGGCCGATCTGCTCGCGAAACAGCAGGCGATCGGCGCCGACGCGCGCGCCGGCATGCAGAAGGCGGCGCAATCGCTGGGCGTCGACGTGGTCGACGTGCAATTGACGCGGGTCGATTTCCCCGCTTCGATGGCCGACTCGGTGTACAAGCGGATGATTGCGGCGCGTGAGCAGGTCGCGAACCAGGAGCGCGCGCAGGGTGCCGCCGAAGCGGAACAGATCAAGGCCGACGCAGGGCGACAGCAGCAGGCGTTGCTCGCGGACACGTACAAGCAGGCGCAGGCAATCAAGGGAGACGGCGACGGCAAGGCCGCATCGATTGCCGCCGATGCATTCGGCCGCGACCCGCAGTTCTACCAGTTCTACCAGAGCATGCAGGCCTACCGGAACAGCTTCAAGCCGAACGATGTGGTCGTCGTCGACTCGAGTAGCGATTTCTTCCGCTTCATGCGCGGTCCGAACGGCGGGGAGCCGCCGAACGCCGCCGCGGCTCCGCGCCAACACTAAAACGGAAACGCCGCGGCATCCGGATCGCGGCGGCCCCATTCGAATGGACATAGCCGGCTCGTTGTTGCTCGCGATCGCACTGATGCTGATCATCGAGGGGATGTTCCCTTTCATGTTTCCGACCGCCTGGCGCGATACGTTTCGTAGAATAGCGGAGCGCCCGCCACACCACATCCGGATCGGCGGGCTGATCGTGATGGCGCTCGGGCTCGTGCTGCTGCTGATCGCGACCTGACGCGCCGTTTGGCTGGCGTTCGTCAGAGGCCGCAGCCAGTGGCATCATCCTCATTCATCGGCACGCGCCGCGCGCCGTGTTCAATATCGCAGGACCCTACCGATGTCGACCTGGTTACTTCCCGAGAACATTGCCGATGTGCTGCCGTCGGAGGCACGCAAGATCGAAGAATTGCGCCGCCGGTTGCTGGACCGTTTTCGCGCCTACGGCTACGAGATGGTGATGCCGCCGTTGCTCGAGTATCTCGAGTCGCTGTTGACGAGCGGCGGCAGCGATCTGAATCTGCGCACGTTCAAACTCGTCGATCAGTTATCGGGCCGCACGCTCGGGTTGCGCGCCGACATCACGCCGCAGGTCGCGCGGATCGATGCGCATTTGCTGAACCGGCAGGGTGTGACGCGCCTGTGCTATGCGGGCAACGTGCTGCATACGCGGCCGCGCGGCCTGCATGCGACGCGCGAGCAGATCCAGATCGGCGCCGAGATCTACGGCCACGCGGGGCTGGAAGCGGATCTCGAGATCCAGCAATTGATGCTCGATGCGCTGCGTCTTGCGGGTCTCGCGAAGGTGCGGCTCGACCTGTGCCACGCGGGCGTGCTCGCGGCGCTGATCGCCGCGGAGCCGGCCGCGGCGGCGCTCGGAGAGGCGCTCTATGACGCGCTGGCGGCCAAGGACGTGCCGCGCCTCGTCGAAATCACCGCCGGCCTGACGCCGGCCGTGCGCGACGCGCTGCGTACGCTGCCGACGCTGTACGGCCACGCATCGGTGCTCGACGAAGCCCGCGCCGCTTTGCCCGGCATGCCGGAAATCGCCCGCGCGCTGGATGATCTCGCGTTCCTCGCCACGCAGGTCGACGGCGCCGAAGTGATGATCGATCTGGCCGATCTGCGCGGCTATGCATATCACAGCGGCGTGATGTTCTCGGCCTATATCGACGGCGTGCCGAATGCGGTTGCGCGCGGCGGCCGTTACGACCACGTCGGCCAGGCCTATGGGCGCGCGCGCGCGGCCACCGGTTTTTCGCTCGATTTGCGGGAAGTGGCGCGCATATCGCCGATCGAAGCGCGCAGCAGCGCGATCCTCGCGCCATGGCAGCATGACGACGCGCTGCGCGCGAGCGTCGCGGCGTTGCGCGACGCGGGTGAAGTCGTGATTCAGGCGTTGCCGGGACACGACCATGCGCCCGACGAATTCGCGTTCGACCGCGTGCTCATCGAGCAGGACGGTGCGTGGGTGGTACGAACCCGCCCGTAGTCGCCGATAGTCGCCCGTCGCCGTCCATACCGGGTACGGGCACGGGTTGTGACGGAATGTTCCGGTCTCCGCACATCGTCCCCGATCTGCGAAAACCATCCATGCCATTGAGCGGAAAGGGAAAAAGTGCGACGAAAAAGTCGGAACCTTGCGCGAAGATAGGTAAAATACGTTTTTAACCAGCTTAAGAAACAACATGTCTGCCAGTGCTGTCGTGAATGCGAATCCGATGAACCGCACGGTGAACCCCGCCGTGAACCGCGGGCGCAATGTCGTGGTGGTTGGGACCCAGTGGGGCGATGAGGGCAAGGGCAAGATCGTCGACTGGCTGACCGACCATGCTCAAGGCGTCGTCCGCTTTCAGGGCGGTCACAACGCCGGCCACACGCTCATCATCGGCGGCAAGAAAACGATCCTGCGGCTCATTCCATCGGGCATCATGCGGCCGGACGTCGCGTGCTACATCGGCAATGGCGTCGTGTTGTCGCCGGAGGCGCTCTTCAAGGAAATCGAAGAGCTCGAATCCGCTGGCGTCGACGTACAAAAGCGCCTCTTCATTTCCGAAGCCACCACACTGATTCTCCCGTATCACGTCGCGATCGATCAGGCACGCGAAGCGCGCAGCGGCGCGGGCAAGATCGGCACCACAGGCCGCGGCATCGGCCCGGCGTATGAAGACAAGGTCGCGCGCCGCGGCCTGCGCGTGCAGGATCTGTTCGAGCCGAAGGCCTTCGCCGAACGTGTGCGCGCGAACCTCGATTTCCATAACTTCGTATTGACGCAGTACCTCGGCGCCGCCGCGGTCGATTACCAGCAGACGCTCGACATGATGCTGAGCTATGCAGACCGCCTGAAGCCGATGGTGACCGACGTGTCGCGCCGTCTCTATGACGAAAACTACGTAGGCCGCAATCTGCTGTTCGAAGGCGCGCAAGGCACGCTGCTCGATATCGACCACGGCACGTATCCGTACGTTACGTCGAGCAATTGCGTGGCCGGCGCGGCGTCGACGGGGGCGGGCGTCGGTCCGCAAAAGCTCAACTACATCCTCGGCATTACGAAGGCGTACTGCACGCGTGTCGGTTCCGGCCCGTTCCCGAGCGAACTTTACGACGCGGACAACGCAGCCCGTCAGGCGCAGGTCGGTCTGATGCTCGCGACGGTCGGCAAGGAATTCGGTTCCGTCACGGGCCGCCCGCGCCGCACCGGCTGGCTCGATGCCGCCGCGCTGCGCCGCTCGATCCAGATCAACGGCGTGTCGGGCCTGTGCATCACGAAGCTCGACGTGCTCGACGGCCTCGACGAAGTGAATCTCTGCATCGGCTACAAGGTCGACGGCAAGGATGCCGATATCCTGCCGCGCGGCGCATCGGAAGTGGCGCGCTGCGAGCCGGTGTACGAAACGTTTGCCGGCTGGAAAGAAAGCACCATCGGCATCAACGAATGGGACAAGCTGCCCGCGAATGCGCGTGCGTATCTGACGCGTGTGCAGGAAGTCGCAGGCGTGCCGATCGATATGGTGTCGACCGGCCCGGATCGCGACGAAACCATTCTGCTGCGTCACCCGTTCAAGGTTTAATCGATGATTCAGGGTGTCCCGATGATCGCGATGAAAGACCCTCGCAACGACGACAAGAACATCTGGGTCGGCTGGGACGAGTATCACCGGTTGATCGAACTGCTGGCGCTGGCGGTCCACGAGTCCGGCTGGAAGTTCGACAAGATCCTGTGCCTCGCGCGCGGCGGGTTGCGTGTCGGCGACCAGCTGTCGCGCATCTATGATCTGCCGCTTGCGATTCTCGCAACGAGTTCCTATCGCGAAGCCGCCGGCACGCAGCAAGGCGAACTCGATATTGCGCAGTACATCACAATGACGCGCGGCGAGCTGACGGGCAATGTGCTGCTGGTCGACGATCTGGTCGATTCGGGCGTGACGCTCGCGCGGGTGCAGCAGCATCTGAAGGACCGTTACCCGGCGATCACATCGGTACGCTCGGCGGTGCTGTGGTACAAGGCCTGCTCGAAGGTGAAGCCGGACTATCACGTGCAGTACCTGGCAACCAACCCATGGATCCATCAGCCGTTCGAAGAATGGGACACGGTGCGTCCGCATAATCTCGGTGCATGGATCAAGCGCGGCACGCCGCACGACGCCGTGCCGGATGCATGAGCGCAGCGTGACGGGATGCCCGCATAGGCAAGCGTAAGCGCAATCGTTTGAAAACGTTGCGCGCCAATGAAACGGAGCTCAGATGAGCTCCGTTTTTCTACGTGCGCTGTTTCGGTGCCTTCCATCTGCGCTTCGAGTTTGTGCTTGAGTTCCCGCCTGAACCCGCGCACGATGCGCACGCCGTAATATATTGCGCACATTCGAACCTTCGTCCGTCACGAAGCCCCCTTCCTTCCTGAGAGACTTGACCGGGTTGCGATGCTACACTGCGGACGTTCCGAACTTACGTGGCGCTCGCGCAACATGCATGACGGCGGGCTCGCAGGCCCAGTTTAGAATAGCGCTCGTTTTTTGCCGCCTGGAACGGACTCTTTCGCGCTTATGACAGACAACCCTCACGTGCCCAAGCAGCCCTTGCCCGCACTCGCAGTGGCTGCGGTCGGCGTCGTCTTCGGCGACATCGGCACGAGCCCGCTGTACGCGCTGAAAGAAGCATTCAGCCCATCGCACGGAATTCCGCTATCTGAAGCCTCGATTCTCGGCGTCATTTCGCTGCTGTTCTGGGCGATCGTCATTGTGGTCAGCATCAAGTACGTGATGTTCGTGATGCGCGCGGACAACAATGGCGAGGGTGGCGTGCTTGCGCTGATGGCGCTGTCGCTCAGATCGTTCGGAGCGCGCAGCAAGGCGGCCGGCGTGCTGGTGATGCTCGGTATCTTCGGCGCATGCATGTTCTATGGCGACGCGGTGATTACGCCGGCGATCTCCGTGATGTCGGCGGTCGAAGGTCTCGAGATCGCGGCGCCGAAGCTCACGCATCTCGTCTTGCCGTTGACGATGGTCATTCTGGTGCTGCTGTTCTGGATCCAGCGTCACGGCACCGCGACAGTCGGCCGCCTGTTCGGACCGATCATGGTGCTGTGGTTCGTCACGCTCGCGGTGCTTGGGCTTTCGCATATCGTGCAGTCGCCCGAGGTGATCGCCGCGCTCAATCCCTACTATGCGTTTTCGTTCATGTCCGCGCACGTGCTGCAGGCGTACGTGGTGCTTGGGTCAGTGGTGCTCGTGCTGACGGGGGCCGAAGCGCTGTACGCGGATATGGGCCACTTCGGTGCGAGGCCGATTCGCGTGGCCTGGTATGCACTTGTGATGCCGTCGCTCGTGCTCAACTATTTCGGCCAGGGCGCGCTGTTGATGCACGATCCGAAAGCGATTGAAAACCCGTTCTATCTGCTCGCACCCGATTGGGCGCTGTTGCCGCTCGTCGTGCTGTCGACGGTCGCGACCGTGATTGCTTCGCAAGCGGTGATTTCCGGTGCGTATTCGCTGACGAGCCAGGCAATTCAGCTCGGTTATGTGCCGCGCATGAAAATCCTGCATACGTCCGAACTGGCGATCGGGCAGATCTACGTGCCGGTCGTGAACTGGATGTTGCTCTTCATCATCTTGTGCATCGTGATCAGCTTCAAGAGCTCGGACAATCTCGCGGCGGCGTACGGCATCGCGGTCACCGCGACGATGGTCATCACGACCGTGCTCGCGAGCGTCGTGATGGTGAAGGTGTGGAACTGGAACAAGGTCATTGTCGCGTTGATCATCAGCGGGCTGATGATCGTCGATCTGGGTTTCTTCGGCGCGAACCTGCTGAAAGTAGCGGACGGCGGGTGGCTGCCGCTCGGCATCGGCGCGTTGCTGTTCTTCCTGCTGATGACCTGGTTCAAAGGCCGCATGATCGTCAAGGAGCGCACAGCCGCCGACGGCATCCCGTTGATGCCGTTCGTGCAGGGGCTGCTCGCGCATCCGCCGCACCGGGTGTCGGGCACGGCGATCTATCTGACGGGCAGCTCCACGCTCGTGCCGGTGAGCCTGCTGCACAATCTGAAGCACAACAAGGTCCTGCACGAGCGCACGATCTTCCTGACGTTCGTGACGCGCGATATTCCGTATGTCGATGAGGTGGACCGGCTGACCGTGAAGGACGTGAGCGGCGGGCTTTATCTCGTGAAGGCGGCGTACGGCTTCAATGAAACGTGCGACGTGAAAGCCGTGCTGGAGGAGGTCGGCCGCAGCCACGACATGACGTTTGAGCTGATGGACACCTCGTTCTTTCTCGCGCGTGAGACGGTGGTGCCGACGCAATTGCCGGGCATGTCGGTATGGCGCGAACGCGTGTTCGCGTGGATGCATCAGAATGCCGCGAAGCCCACGGACTTCTTCAGTATTCCCGCCAATCGCGTCGTCGAACT